>JANLOP010000113.1:0-5886 GCA_031366635.1 Betaproteobacteria bacterium
AAGCTGGGCATCGGGGGGTTTCCTCGGGTGGGGGCAGCGGTGGCCGCGCCCGCATCATGCCCCCGCCCGACGGCCCGGGCGCCAGTGCCGCCCGACAGCCAGCGCTGCGGCCCGGCTATTGGGCGGCTGAATCCGGCGGCCAGGCCGTCGCACCATCGGGCTGTCTGGCCACATCCCCAGCCGCTCGATCAGCGCCGTGCGGGGGGTGGCGCGGTGGGCCGCCGGGTGGGCCACCGGCAGGCCCGCCCCATCCCCCGGCGCCGCCGACAATGCCGCCGTGAGCAACCCCCAGACCATCGCCGTCATCGACTTCGAGACCACCGGCATGAGCCCGGCGTTGGGCGCGCGGGCCACCGAGATTGCTGCCGTGCTGGTGCGCGACGGCCGCATCGTGGGCCGGTTTGCTAGCCTGATGCGCAGCGGCGCCCAGGTGCCGCCTTTCATCCAGCAGCTCACCGGCATCAGCAACCGCATGCTGCACAGCGCCCCACCGGCGGCCGAGGTGATGCGCGAGGTGACCGCCTTCACCCGGGGCTGTGGCGTGGTGGCACACAACGCCAGTTTTGACGCGGCGTTCTGGCGCCATGAGCAGGCGCTGGCGGGTGACTTGTCGGCTGACCCCGGGCCCGCTACCCCCCCCTGTCCCCACCGCCCCCACCGCCCCCACCGACTTCGCCTGCACCCTGCTGCTGTCGCGCCGGCTCTACCCCGAAGCGCCCAACCACAAGCTAGGCACCTTGGCGGCCTTGCACGGCATCACCCGCACCGGCCGGGCCCACCGCGCGCTGGCCGACGCCGAGGTGACGGCCGAGCTGTGGCTGCGCATCACCCACGATGTGCGCCGCCGCTACGCCGCCAGCACACCTTTCGGCCTGCTGTGCGCGCTGCAATACGCCCCGCGCGCCGCGCTGGCCGGCTGCGCCGAGCGCTACTTTGCTGCCGCGCCGGTGTCGTGAATAAATCTGGAAGGTTGTCGGGCTTTGGGTCGGGCCCGGCCCTTCGGGTTGAGCCTGAAATGGGGTGCAGGCGTCGTTGCAAATTCTCGTGATACCCACAGGTATCACGGCGCTTTGCGCCTAGCCTGCTCGCCATTGCAGGCGCAACGCGGGCCCGACCCAAAGCCCGACAGCCATCCTAGGGATGGCGGCCGCTGATGCGCCGACTACCCTCGTCCCGCCGGTGGTCCGGGTGTGTCGATGCAAGGGGTGTCGCGCGTTAACCGGCAAAGGGAGCGCGCATGTCGGTCGTCAAGTATTCCGCCAAACGGCTGGCCCAACAATGGTTTGGCGCAGCAACCTTGGTCGCTTGCTGCCCGGCCGCCAGCGCCGCTGACGTGTTCAACATCACCGTGCTGGTGGGCGCCCAAACCGGCTCGGCCGGCTTTAACACCGCACAACAAGTGTTTGACGGCCTGCGCGACGCCAACTTGCAGGCGCTGGTGCCTGCCTACACCGGCGCGGCCGTGGCCAGCATGCGCATCGACTACCGCGGCCTGACGATGAACACCGCCTTCCCGGTGGTCGGCGGCCCGCAGCTTGACCTCAGCATCCCGGGCGTGGGCATCGCGCAGAGTTTTGTTGGCGCCACCCGCGAACAGAGTCGGCAGTTGCTGCGCGATTTCTTCAAAAACGGCGATGCGCTGGGCCGCATCATGAAAGCGCTGGCGGCGGCGTCGCCGGTCGACCCGATTGCCGGCAACCCGACCAGCTTGCAGTCGCGCATGGTGGCCAGCGGCTACAGCAGCCATTTCCGTCAACTGGCCGGCCCGTTGGCGGGGCGTGCGTTGGGCCTGGCGCCCGGTGCCCAGGCCGCGCCGGCGGACAGGCCGATCTGGCTGGCTGCCGCCGGCAACCAGGGGCTGGACCGGCCGGCCGAGGAGCCATCGGACCGGACCGGTGCGATGGCCGGGCTGGACGTTGCCCGATATTCGAGCGCCGGCTTGTCGAGCATGGTCTACAGCCTGCCTTTCAGCGTGGCATTTGCCACCGAGCCAGACCGCCCGCTGTCGCTGGACGGCGAGTTGCAGTACGCCGACACCGAGGGCGCCCGCACCTATGCCGGCAATCTGGGCCTGGCCTACCGCTGGCGGCTGAACGAGGGCTGGTATTTGGTGCCGTCGGCCAGCGTGGGTGCCAGCGTGGCGCGAGACCTGGGTGCCGCCGGCATCATCGTCTCGGGCGCGCTGACCAACGCCTACCGGCTGGCCGAACAGGCCGACTACGTGCTGTGGATGGGCAATGCGGTCAACCTGCTCCAGACGGTCAAAACGAGCTTGGGCGATTACTCATTCGACCCCAAACTGCGCAATGTAGCGCTCACCAACGGCCTGGTGCTGTCACTCACGCCGTCGGCGCTGTTGCAGAACCACTGGTTCGAGTTCTCGCTGGCCGACACCCGCTACACCGGCAGCCCCGGCTATGACCGGCGCTACGACGAGCTGGGTGTTGCGCTGGTGCGCGCCCGGCGCTCGGGCGGCGGGCCGGCGACGATGCGCGCCGCGATCAGCTACCTCGACACCACACATTCGAAGGGCTGGGGGCTGAAGTTTCAACTCGGGTTCTGAGCGGCCAGCCCGGCGGCCCGCCGTCAGCGCGGCACGTTTGCCGGCAGGCGCGGCATGGGCGGCGGGCGTGCCGTGAAATGCACGCCGCTGCGCATCAAGCGCACGATGGCGTCCACTTGGTCGCGCGGTTGAATCGTCTTGACCGGCGGGCCATCGCGGCCCACGGTGGCCACCTCGCCCGGCAGTACCGGCACCGCTTGCCACACCGCACCCGGTGAGGTTAGCTCGATGCGCCCTTCCACCACGCCGAACGTGGCGCTGTGGTCTGGCGCAACCCGGACCCAGAACGCCGTACCCTCGACACCGGCGGTGACGTACTCGGTCTTGACCTTGAACCGCTCCTTCAGGGCCTGCACCGTGTCGAACGCTCTGACATAAATATCGCCGAAGAAGGTGGTTAACGACCCGATCTGCACCTTCGTCCTCGGCAGCAACGTGGCCTCGTGGCCTTCGGGAAAGCGGATCACCGCCAGCATGCCCGGGCCGCTCTCGATCACGTCGCCGGTGGCCAGTGCCATGCCGATCTCAGCCGCCAGCGCCTGGCCGCCCCGGTCGATCCGAAGCCCCTGGCGGGCCTGTTCGGCGTTGGCGTTGATGTACTCGCCCGGCCGCCGCAGATCGGCGCGGCCGACCTCGTGCAACACCAGGCCGGGCGCCGATGCGCAGCCGCCCAGCGCCAGCACGGTAGCCAGTGCCAGCGCTGCCAGCAGGGCCAGCCGCTGGGCCGTGGTGAGGGTCGGGCCGGCCAGGCGCGTCGAGTCAGCTTGCATGGTTACACCCCCGTCCGGCTCAACATGCCCTTGCGCAACAGCAGGTTGCCCGATATCCAAAACGCGAAGCCAAACGCGGCGAGGTGGTAAAACACATTCAGCAGCAACGAGAACTGGGCACAGAGCCAGGTGCCGAGTGCCAGGTACAACAACACCACGGTAGCGGCAAAGATCGCGCCCCGGGTGCGCGGTGCCAGCGGCTGCCAGAAGCGCCCGATCAGACCGAGCAGCCCCATGCCGACCATGATCATGAACTGCGGCAGCGCCGACACCGCCTGGATGTTGACATCACGCAACAACGTGTTGATGACGTCGGCCTGGATTTCGTGGCCGTAGCGGTTCTCGGTGCCGAGGCCGCGGAACACGGCGCGAATCTCGCGCGCTTCGAGCTCAGAGCCGATCAGCACGATCTTGCCGCCGTACTGCGCTCGGTCGCCGTCCATCGGCGGGCCCAACAGGTCCTGGTAGCGTCGGCGTCGCGCCGGCTCGCGCAGCCGGTCGAGTCGGGTGAAGCGCACGATGCGCTGGGCCACCTGGTCACCGTAGGCCAAGGCCGCGCATTTCGTGTCGTCGTCCACGCTGTCGATGCGCGAGAACAGCAGCTTGGACGGCGTGCCGGACGGCGAATCGAGGTTGATGAGCCGGTTGTCCCGGTCCACATTGCGGATGATCGACTGCGGCGCTCTGGCCTTGACCCCAAACGATGCCAGGTACTTTCCGGGGCCGCCCCAGGCGGCATCCGGCGCCACTTTGCCGGTCTTGTCCGGGCGAAAGACCACCAGCGGGGTCAGGCGGGCCAACGCCAGTTCAGTGCCAATACACAGAAATCCGGATTCGGCCACCGTGGCGGCGAGCGGCGGCGCCCGCCCGAAACGCGGGCTGCCGAAGATCACCGTGGTTTTCTTCGCCCGGGCCGCCTCGGCTGCCTGGCTCAGGATGGCGTCGCAGGGGCTGGCGGTTTCGAGGTACATGTCGAAGGCCACCACGCTGGCGCCCGCGTCGGCCATGCGGCGGATGAGTTGGGCGTGTTCAAGGCGCCAGCCCGTGTCGAACTTCTTGCCCAGCGCAAACTCGGTGTCCTCGTCGATCACCGCGGTCACCAGCGCGTTGCTGGGTGCGGGATCGTCCAAGGCATCGGCCCAGGCCAGGATCACCGCTTCAAGCCCGGTCTCAAGCCGCAGGGCATCGAACAACGACACCAGTGAGGCTGAAAACAGCAGCACCAGGGCCAGCCCTACCAGCAAAGTGGCGTGCCGGCGCACCTGAAGCCAGATGATCACCCAGGGCAACGAGCGGCCCATGATGCGGTGGGCCAGCGCGGCGATGTCGATCACCAGCGATGGGCCGTGTAGCCGCGCCGCGTGCAACTGCGTGAGCCCGAGCAACGAGCGGGGCAAGTCCTTCGCCGCTGGCGCCGGCACGCCCAGCAGCACCGGAATGACGCGGATCGGATCTTTCGCGGCTCGGCGCTGCAGCGCGGTTTCGATCTCGCGCCGCACCCAGTCCTCAGGATCGCGAAGCCGGTCCAGGGTGTCGATCCAGTGTGGGTCGATCAGCACCAGGAAGATGTCGCACGCCGCCAGCTCGCGCTCGATCACCGACGGAAACTCATCACCGTCCGCGAGTGAGCTGTTGTCCAGAAAGACACGGCCGTTTTCGACAAACGCCTCAAGCTTGTCATGGACCACCATGACCGTGCCCGCCGACTCGTCGCTGTGGCGGTAGCTGATGAAGATTTTCATGGGGATGCCGTCATGCCGGCGGTGACACCGAATTGCGGCGCCCAGCTTATGGTGCTGCGCCGCCGCCGCCATCCCCAAGTCAGCACATGCGGCAACCGGGTGATGCTGGTTTGGCAATGCGCGCAGCGACAGCGTGGCCGCAGGCGTCACCGGTGGGTGCACAGCGCGGCCACGGCGCTGCCAGTGATCCACCGCAGCGTCGAGAAGCGGCGCTTCCCGGATGCCCTGCATTTCGTCAACACCCCCTCAGGCCTGCCGCGCGAAATCCACCACCCGGATGGCTTGGCCGAGCAGGCGGTCGTCAGCGCAAAAAGTGCCCTCGAAGTGCTGGAACGGGCCCACCACCGTGCTGTCGAGCTGGCCGGGGTGTCTGCCGTCCAGCCACCAGACCGACCCGTGGGCGCTGTGGCTGTCGAAGGTGCGCAAGGTGGCGGCCCGGTCACTGCCGGTGGCCAGATTCAGCAGGTTGCCGTCGATAGGGTCCAGGCCGCGCAGCATCTTCTGGCTGACGCGGGTGCCGGCACACCCGACCCAATCGGTGCCGCCGACCCCCTGGCCATCAAGCGGCGCTGCGCTACCTGCCACGGGCCGATGAAGAAATCGACATCAGCGGGGCCCGACATCAGGCGACTCGCACCCGCACCGTCTGCACCGCCCTCACCTCGGCCTCCCACGGCCGCTTGTACTCGAAGCGCAGTTGGTGCTCAGCGGGTGCATCGCAGGTCAGCACAAAGCGTTGCAGCACCGGGCCACCGACGCCGGGCCCGGCGGGTTTGCGGTCGGCCTCGGTCAGCGTGCAGCCGGCCGGGGC
>JANLOP010000154.1:0-1585 GCA_031366635.1 Betaproteobacteria bacterium
TTTATCGGCAGCCACCTGCTGGAAACATTGCTCGGCCTGGGCCAGCGGGTGGTGGGGCTGGACAACTTTGCCACCGGCCACCGGCACAACCTGGCCGCCGTGCAGGCGCTGGTGGGCCCGGCGGCCTGGGCCCGCTTCAACTTCATCGAGGGTGACATCCGCGAGTTGGCCGATTGCCAGCGCGCCTGCACCGGCGTTGAGTTGGTGCTGCACCAGGCGGCGCTGGGCTCGGTGCCGCGGTCGATTGCCGACCCGATCACCACCAATGCCACCAACGTGGGCGGCTTTCTCAACCTGCTGGTGGCCGCGCGCGACGCCGAGGTGAAGCGCTTTGTCTACGCTGCCAGCAGCTCAACCTACGGCGACCACCCCGGCCTGCCAAAGGTGGAAGACACGATCGGCCGGCCTCTGTCGCCGTATGCGGTGACCAAATACGTCAACGAGTTGTATGCCGATGTGTTTGCCCGCAACTACGGCCTGCCGTCCATCGGCTTGCGCTATTTCAATGTGTTTGGGCCCCGGCAAGACCCGAATGGCGCGTATGCGGCAGTGATCCCGAAATGGGCGGCGGCGATGCTGGGCGGTGAGACGGTCTACATCAACGGTGACGGGCAAACCAGCCGGGATTTTTGCTTTGTGGCGAATGCGGTGCAGGCCAATCTGCTGGCGGCCACGGTGGTGGATGAGGCGGCGGTGAATCAGGTTTACAACGTGGCGGTGGGGGATCAGACCAGCTTGGCGGGGCTGCACCAGATGCTGGCGCAGGCACTGGCGGCGGCCCGGCCGGGTTTGCAGGTGGCCGCGCCAGAGCACCGGGATTTCCGTGCCGGGGACGTGCGGCATTCGCGGGCGGATGTGGGCAAGGCGCAGCGCTTGCTGGGTTATGCACCCAGCCATGACATCGGTGCGGGTTTGGTGGCGGCTGCGGGCTGGTTTGGCGCCAATCTCCACCGCGTGTAGAAAACGGGGTCAAAAACAGCTGCGGAAACGCCGCAATAGACCGGCCTCATGTCCATTTCGCAAGCATCAAAATGCTAAAATGCGTTGATGAGAACCACCGTAGACCTGCCGGATGGCTTGCTGCGTGCGCTGAAAGCCAGGGCAGCACTGGAGGGCACCACCCTCAAGAAGCTGGTGCTGAGCCTGGTTGAGCGGGGCTTGCAGGCACCGCCGGCCGGGCGAGCCGTTGAAAGCACCGGAATGAGTGCGCTGCCGACACTTGATTTAAAGCACCCATTGGCCATCAGCAATTTCTCAAACGCCCAGTTGTTTGATTTGCTGGATGCCTGAGCTGCGCAAACGAATCGCCCAGGCTGCGCAACCTGGTGACGACTTGCCCGATGTGAACGTGTGGCTTGCATTGGCTGTCCGACAGCATCCGCACCATGCTGCGGCGGCAACCTACTGGAAAAGTCTCACCGGGCGCCGCGTCTGGTTCTGCCGCATCACGATGCTGGGGCTGGTGCGATTGCTGAGCCAACCCAAGGTGATGGGAGAGCAAGCGCTGACCCTCACGAAGGCTATAGCCGCCTACCGCCAGTTTGCGGCGCTGCCCGAAGTTGGCTTACAGGCTGAGCCTGCCGAT
>JANLOP010000189.1:0-5684 GCA_031366635.1 Betaproteobacteria bacterium
ACCCAATTGCACGTGCACCGCGACACCGTGCGCCGGGTCTTGCACGAGCCCGGCGGCGCACCTGCGGGTGTCGCGCTGCGCAGGAGTCTGCTCGATCCCTACCGCGACTTCATCGCGCAGACCCTGCAGAAGTATCCGACGCTCACCGCCAGCAGGCGGTTCGACATGGTGTGCGAGCGCGGCTACGCTGGTCAGCGCAGCCACTTCCGCCATCTGGTCAGCACCCTGCGCCCGCGAGCGCCGGCCGAAGCCTTCCTGCGCCTGCGCACGCTGCCGGGTGAGCAGATGCAGATCGACTGGGGTCGGCTCCAAGGTCGGCCAGCACTCGGAACTGCCGTTGCCCGCCGACGTCGGCAGCGCCATCGCGCAGTACCTTCGGCGGGGCCGACCGTGCAGTGACTGTCGCCGCCTGTTTCTGCGCGTAAAGGCACCGCTCGGCGGCCTGGGTTCACAGACCAGCATTAGCTCGATCGTAGGCGCCGCCATCGCGCGGGCGGGGGTGAACCCTCGGCACCATGGAGCGCATCAGTTCGGCCATGCGTTGGCCTGCGAGATGTTGCGTCATGGCGCGAGCCTGACCGAGGTCGGCAGCCTGCTGCGGCACCAGCATCAGAAGACGACGTCGATCGTAAGCGTTCCGCAAACCCCATCCTTGCGTTGCCGCCGGTGGTGTGCTGAAGGTGGTCTACGCGGGTTCGGCCGCGACGACGGTGGCGGGCTCGGCGATGACGCTGGCCTGTCGCCAGTTGTGCGGCAACAACTGCGCCAGGTCGCGATTCTTCAGCGTGGGCAGGCGCTCGAAGACGTCCTTGAGGTAGGCCCACGGATCGTGTCCGTTGAGTTTGGCCGATTCGATCAGGCTCATCAGCACAGCGGCACGCTCGCCGGCCAACTGCGAGCCCACGAAGAGCCAGTTCTTTCGTTTATGTGCAGCTGCACATAAACGAAAAGCCTGGTTGTTCGCCGGCAGCGAGCTCGCCGGTCAGCGCGCGGCCATCGTGATGAGCCTGGTGCAATCGGCCAAGCTCTGCGGGCATGACCCCTGGGCTTACCTCAAGGACATGCTCACCCGGCTGCCAACGCACCTGAACAGCCGCACAGACGAACTGCTGCCGCATCTCTGGCAGCCCCACGACTGATCTCGTTGACCGCCCACGCGACACACCCTTCGTCAAGGTGGTGTTGCTAGCCGCTTACAGAGGTTCGGCTGCGCGTTCGGGTGCGACGGATGATCATTGGCCGATGCTGCATCCGAACGTTGACACTTGCGTGTTTGTTACAAAATATCATGGCATTACATTTCACATTTTTTCACGACTCTAATAAAATCAATAACTTACGTGAGTTTGTAAGTCGAATTCGCGCGGATTCGGCGGAAATTTGACAAACTTGAGTTAAGTCGCGCTCGGCGTGCAACACCACATTAGTCGGGCGCGTGCCCGGATAATCTGCCGATGATTCGGCTCATCGTCGGCCTGGGCAACCCGGGGCCGGAATATCAAAACACCCGGCACAACGCCGGCTTCTGGTGGGTGGACGCGGCCGCGCGTCAACTCGGCGTCACGCTGGCCTTCGACCGCAACCACCATGGCCTGCTGGTGCGGGTGGCGCGCCCGCTGGCGCCGGTGTGGCTGCTGCAGCCGATGACCTTCATGAACCTGTCGGGCAAGGCGGTGGTGCCGCTGGCGCGGTTTTTCAAGCTGGACGCGCCCGAAATCCTGGTCGTGCATGACGAGCTGGACTTGCTGCCCGGCCAGATCAAGCTCAAGCAGGGCGGGGGCGCGGCCGGGCACAACGGGCTCAAAGACATCCTGGCCCAGCTCGGCTCCCCGGATTTCTGGCGCTTGCGCATCGGCATCGGCCACCCGGGTGACCGGGCCGAGGTGGCCAACTGGGTGCTGCAGCGCCCGCCGCTGGATGATCGGCTGCTGATGGACAAATGCGTGGCCGAATCGGTGCAGGCACTGCCCTTGCTGCTGGACGGGCCGATGGACCGGGCCATGATGAAGATCCACGCCAAGCCGCCCCGGCCCAAACCGCCGCCCCGGGTGGTGGACGTGCCGCCCGCCGGGCCGCAGGCCTAGCCGATGCGCCCGGTTCAGCTTGGCAGATCGTGCGTGCTGGCTGTCATGCCGGCTGTCGTGCTCGCCGTCGTGCTCGGACTACCGATGTTGGCCGTCTTTATCGGCGCCGCCACCGCGCAGGCCCAGCCGGCGGATGCGCCGGTCTACCGCTGCGGCAACAGCTATTCGGCCAAGCCCTGCCCCGGCGCCACCGTGGTGGACGTGGCCGACCCGCGCAGCGCGGCCCAGCAGCAGGACGCCCGGCAAGCCAGCCAGCGGGACGCGGCGCTGGCCCGACAGATGGCGGCCGAGCGCCATGCCGCTGAGCGCCAAAACCGGCCGTTGCCGGCGGCCAACGTCGGGCCGGCCGCTGCGGCGCGGGCACCGGCCACAGCCGCGTCCAAGCCGCACAGCAGCCATGCCAAGAAAAAGCGCGCCAGTGCGGCCAAGCCGCCGGCATCAAAAAAGGCGCCCAAAGCGCCTTGATGGCCACCCGCTGCGGGCGGCAGTGCCGGTACGAGACCGCTTGAAGCAGCCTCGGCTACGTCATCGCCGGGCCGCCGATCAACCCCCGGTATTTGGCCCACAGCAGTGCTCGGGTTTCCACCCGCTGCGGGTCCACCGGGATGCAGGCCACCGGGCACACCTGCACACACTGCGGCTCATCAAAATGGCCCACACATTCGGTGCATTTGCTGGGGTTGATCTCGTAGATCTCCGGCCCCATCGAGATCGCCTGGTTCGGGCACTCGGGCTCGCAGACATCGCAGTTGATGCAGTCGTCGGTGATCATCAAGGCCATGTCAGGTATCCCGTGGCAGGTGGGCCACGCGCTCTTTCAAGCGCTCCAGCACCAGCGGGGCGACAAACTTCGAGACATCACCGCCGAGTGACGCGATCTCGCGCACAAAAGTGCCGCTGACAAACTGGTATTGGTCCGATGGCGTCAAAAACAGCGTCTCCACCTCGGGCATCAGTTGCCGGTTCATGCCGGCCATCTGAAACTCGTACTCAAAATCGCTGACGGCGCGCAGGCCGCGCACCACGACATTGCCACCGTTGCCCAGCACAAAATCACACAGCAGCCCGCGAAACGCCACCACCTCGACATTCGGATAGGGCCGGGCAATCTCTTTGGCGATGTCCAGCCGCTCGGCGATGGTGAACATGGTGCGTTTGTGGTGGCCGGCCGCCACCGCCAGAATCAATTTGTCGAACAGCCTTGAGGCGCGCCGCATCAAATCCTCATGGCCCATCGTCATCGGGTCGAAGGTGCCGGGGTAAACCGCCGTCATGAACTTGGCCAGGGTCAAGGTCGTCTCCTTCGGGGCGCTGGTCTGGATGTGGGGAGGGATGCGGGAAGGGATCAGGTGCTGCGCCGCAACAAATGATAGTGCACCAAACCGGCGCGGCCGTGTTTGAAGGGGGCAAACCCCGGGGGCAAGTCGGCCACCTGAAGCGCGGTGGGCGACTCAACGTACAAGCCGCCGCCGTCACACACCAGCGGTGCGGCCAAGGCCAGCGCCCGGGGCAGCAGGCCGGTATCAAACGGCGGGTCGAGCAGCACCAGCTCAAAGCGCTGCGCTGCGCAGCGTGCCATCCAGGCCAGCGCGTCGGCGGCCTGCACCCGCAGCGCAGTGGCTTTCAGCCGCACCTGGCTGGCGCACAGGCTGCGCACCAGAATCGCATCACGCTCCAGCAGCAGCACCTCGGCAGCGCCGCGTGACGCGGCCTCAAAGCCCAGCGCGCCGCTGCCGGCAAAAGCGTCCAGGCAGCGCCAGCCCGACAAGTCTTGGCCCAGCCAGTTGAACAGGGTTTCGCGCACCCGGTCGGGCGTGGGCCGCAGGCCGGGGCGGCTGGCCACCGGCAGTTTGCTGCGCTTCCAAGTGCCGCCGATCAGCCGCACCTCACGCGGTGGGCCGCCGTGCACCTTGGGTTTGATGCCGGGGCGGCTTTGCGGCAGCGCCGGCTTCACAGCCGCACCGGGATGCCGCGCTCGGCCAGCAGCGCCTTGGCCTGGCCGACGCTGAACTCACCGTAGTGAAAGATGCTGGCGGCCAGCACGGCGTCGGCGCCACCGATCTGGATGCCGTCGGCCAGATGGGCCAGCGCGCCCACGCCGCCCGACGCGATCACCGGCACCGGCACCGCGTCGCACACCGCCCGGGTGAGGGCCAGGTCAAAGCCGATCCGGGTGCCGTCGCGGTCCATGCTGGTGAGCAAAATCTCACCGGCGCCCGCCTCGGCCATCTGGCGCGCCCAGGCCACCGCATCCAGCCCGGTGTTCTGCCGGCCGCCGTGGCTGTACACATCCCAGCCCGCACCGCGCGCGGCTTGGTCAGCGCCCTGGCGGCGCTTGGCATCGATGGCCACGACGATGCACTGCGCGCCGTATTTGGCCGAGGCCGCCTGGATGACGGCCGGGTTGGCGATGGCCGCCGAGTTGAAGCTCACCTTGTCGGCACCGGCGTTGAGCAGCCGGCGCACATCAGCCACCGTGCGCACACCGCCGCCCACGGTGAGGGGGATGAAGACCTGCGACGCCACCGCCTCGATGATGTGCAGGATCAGGTCGCGGCCGTCGCTGGTGGCGGTGATGTCGAGAAAGGTGAGTTCGTCGGCACCCTGTTCGTTGTAGCGGGCGGCGATCTCCACCGGGTCACCGGCGTCGCGCAACTCGACGAAGTTGACGCCCTTGACGACACGGCCGCCGGTGACGTCCAGGCAGGGGATGATGCGTTTGGCGAGCATGGCGTTGGGGTTCAGGGCGGTGTCCTGATTATCCCTGCCCCTAAGTTAGGGGGTAGGTTGCAGGAACAATTACGCGGCCCAGTGCGTAAATGGGGGATCTGAAGGATTGTCCTTCGGGGTGCACCACTGGAGTCAAGAACCATGCGTCTACCGTATTTATTGTCAGCCACGGCCCTTTCACTGTCGTTGTGCCTGCCCGCAAGCGCAACGACGTTTGCCTTTGGGGCCACGTTGTCGAATGTCGGTGAACCCAATCCGACGTCGACGGGAACCGGCTTTGCAGCCGTTGACTTTGACGATGCATTGCTGCAGGTCAGTGTGAACGAGACCTTTGCGAACTTGGTCAGCCCTGCTACGGCGGCGCACATCCACTGCTGCACCACCACCGCCTTCACCGGCAGCATCGGCGTGGCTTTAGGCTTAGCTTCATTTCCGCCGGCGCAGTCTGGCAACTACGTCAACACCTTTACTTTGACGGCGGCGTCCTTCAATTCGCTCTTGGCCGGCAGCCAGGCAGGCAAGGCCTATCTCAACATTCACAGCGCCGCGCACCCAGGTGGCGAGATTCGGGGCTTTCTCGTGCCCGTGCCCGAACCCGAAACCTATGCGCTGATGATGGCCGGGCTGGGCCTGGTTGGGCTGGCAGCCCGCCGCCGCCAAGCAGCTTGAATGGCTGGCGGCCTCTCAAGCCGCCAGCTCGTCCGCGCGCCGCTGCGCGGCCGCAAAATCCAGCGCGCCGGTATAGATGGATCGGCCGCAGATCACGCCGCTGACGCCCTCGAACTCGACCGCGCACAGGCGCTCGATGTCGGCGATGTCGGATAGGCCACCCGAGGCGATCACCGGGATGGTCAGCGCCTGGGCCAGCTT
>JANLOP010000192.1:0-14542 GCA_031366635.1 Betaproteobacteria bacterium
GCCGGGGCGAGTTTCGGTGCCAGGTTAGGCGCCGACGAGGCGTGTGGCCGAGCCACACAACGAGTTGGCAACGACGCCTGGCGCCGAAAATCGCCCCGGCCCTAAGGGTTGGGCCTGCAAAGGGGCTGATCCGTCGTTGCACCTGGTGATCCCCACGCTGGGCAAAAACGCCGAGCGCGAGAAGGTGATCGATTTCAGCGCCGCCTACTCGCCGTTTTTCCAGGCGGTGTTTGCCGCCAAGTCCACGCTGCTCAAGAGCGCAGCCGACCTGGCCGGCAAAAGTGTGGGCGTGACGCGCGGCGCGATTGAAGACCTGGAACTGAGCAAGATCGCGCCGGCCAGCGCCGACGTGAAGCGCTTCGAAGACAACAACGCCACCGTCTCGGCCTTTGTCTCGGGCCAGGTGCAGGTGATTGCCACCGGCGCGCAAGTGGCCGGCAACATGATGGTGCGCAACCCGCAGTTGGGCGCCGAATACAAGTTTGTGCTGAAGGACTCGCCCAACTTCATCGGCGTGGGCAAAGGCGAGGACAAGCTGCGGGCCAAGGTCAACGAGATCATCGCCGCCGCCAAAGCCAGCGGTGAGATCGACAAGCTGGCACAGAAGTGGCTGGGCCGGCCGGCGGGCGATCTGCCGAATTGAGCGGCTGGACGTTTTGAGCGGCCCGGCGCTGCTGCAACTTGAGCGAAGTCGGGCTTGGCTGCCTCTCCTGCTGGCGGGAGAGGGTGGGGGTGGTGAGCTGCGCATGAATGCCGGCCCAGCGCGCAGCACCCTCACCCCAACCCTCTCCCGCGTGCGGGAGAGGGAGCAAGGCCAGCATCGCCACTGATCGTCCCAACTTTCCTGTTGCCACCACCCGCGTTGAACACCCACAACCACCCACCCCAGGCTCACCCGCATGATCCAGCTCGATTTTTTGGCGGTGCTTGAACAATGGCCGGCCCTGCTGCGCGGCGCCGGCTTCACGCTGGCGCTGAGTGCGGTGTTGTCGGCGGTGGCGGGCGTGTCATTGGGCATCGCCTGCGGCTGGGTGCGCGCCAACGGGCCGCGCTGGGCGTCGGCCCTTGCCGCCGGCTACATCGAACTGATCCGCAACACACCGTTCATCGTGCAGTTGTTTTTTGTCTTCTTCGGCCTGCCCAGCCTGGGGCTCAAGCTGTCGCCCAAGCTGGCGTCGATCATCGCGATGGTGCGCAACCTGGGTGTCTACGCGGCCGAGATCGTTCGCGCCGGCATCGACGGCACGCCCAAAGGCCAGTTCGAGGCGGCGCGCAGCCTGGCCCTGACCGAGGCGCAGGTCTTCATCCGGGTGGTGCTGCCGCCGTCGCTCGGCCGGGTCTGGCCGGCGCTGGTGAGCCAGATCGTGATGGTGATGCTGGGCTCAGCGGTATGTGGCCAGATATCGGCGCACGAGTTGAGCTACGCCGCCAACCTGATCCAGAGCCGCAACTTCCGCGCCTTCGAGGCCTACATCGTCGTCACTGCCCTCTACCTGGTGTTGTCGATCACGGTGCGGCAATTGCTGAACTGGCTGGGCCCGCGCTACCTGTTTGGCCGCTTGCCCAACGCCGCCGCCGGGCGCTGAACACGCGCTGAGCACGCGCTGTTGAACCGCGCTGTTGAAACGGGCTGACAAAACAGGCTGCCGAAGGGACACAGCACATGGTCGAATTTTCACTCTGGGACATCTTGCGCAACGTGATGCTGGCGCCGCGGCTGGTCAAGCAGACCGATGTGGCAGCGGCCACTGCGCTGGCGCAAAAGCTGCTGGCCCGGGTGGGCCTGGCCGAGAAGTTTGAGGCCCTGGCGCGTCCACGAGATGGGCCCGCCGGCCGCGCTGATTGGTGATCCGCAGACGGCCCAGGAGGCAGTTCTTGTCGGCGCTGCATTGACTGCCCCTACCATGCCGCATGAACCGCGAAGCCATCGTCCAGTTGCTGCAGTCGCAGGTGCCGGGCCTGCTGGCTGTCTACGCTTTTGGCAGCCAGATCCAGGGCAGCGCAGGGCTTGACAGCGACCTCGATCTGGCCGTGCTGGTGGCGGGCTATGCCGAGCCACTGGCGCTGTGGCGACTGGCGGGTGACCTGGCCGATGTGGCGGGTTGCCCGGTAGATCTGCTTGATCTGCGCGCGGCATCCACCGTGATGCAGTACCAAGTCATCACCACCGGCCAGCGCTGGTGGACTGCAAACGCACAGGCCGCGCTGTTTGAGGCGGCCATGCTCAGCGAAAAAACCGAACTTGACAGCGCCCGGGCGGCGTTGCTGGTGACCATTCAACGAGAGGGCACGGTCTATGGCCGATGACGTGCTGCTCAACAAGGCGGCCACCATTGAGCGCTGCGTGGCACGCGCCCGGCAAGAGTACGCCGCCAACCCGGGCGGATTTGCCGCCGATTTCACCCGCCAGGACGCCGCCGTGCTGAACATCCAGCGGGCTTGCGAGGCCGCGCTGGACATGGGCCAGCACCTGATCCGCCGTGAGCGGCTGGGTGTGCCACAAGGCGCACGCGACGTGTTTGCGTTGCTGGCGCGCGGCGGCTGGATTGACGCCACACTGGCCGATCAACTCAAGCGCATGGTGGGCTTTCGCAATATCGCGGTGCATGACTATCAGGCGCTGCAACTGCCGATCACGGTGAGCATCATCACCGGCCATCTTGACGAGTTTTTGCGCTACAGCCAGGCCGTGCTGCTGCGCGACGCCGCACCGCCTGGGGTACCGCCTGGGGTACCGCCTGACCCACCGCCTGACGCGCCGCCGGCACCACCGCCGGGCGACAATCGACCATGACCACGCCGACGCTGATCACCACCCAATCTTTCACCGACGCCGATGCCGCGCTGGCCCATGCCACCACCATCTACAACACCGGCATCCACCACCTGCGGCAGAGCCTGCAGGATTTTGTCGCCGGTGCCACGCCCAGCGGCCGGGTGCGCGCCTGCTACCCCTTCGTCCGGGTGCGCACCGACACGGTGGCGCGGGCCGACTCTCGGCTGAGCTACGGCTTTGTCGCCGGCCCCGGCACGTTTGAGACCACGCTGACCCGGCCGGATCTGTTTGCCGGCTACTTCCGTGAGCAGTTCACCCTGCTGCTGCGCAACCACGCCGGGCCGCTGGAGGTGGGCATGAGCCGCCAGCCCATCCCCATCCACTTCTCGTTTGCCGAACACGACCACGTGGAGGGCACGATGGCGCCCGAGCGGCGCCAGTTGATGCGCGACGTGTTTGACCTGCCCGACCTGGCGGCGATGGACGACGGCATTGCCAACGGCACTTACGAGCCCGGCCCGCGTGGCCCGCAGCCGCTGGCGCTGTTCACCGCACCGCGGGTGGATTACTCGCTGCAGCGCATGCGCCACTACACCGGCACGTCGCCCGAGCACTTTCAAAACTTCGTGCTGTTCACCAACTACCAGTTCTACATCGACGAGTTTGTGCGGCTGGGCCACGACATGATGGCCAAGCCGCTGGGCCAGGGCGGCCTGCTGGGCAACTGGCCTAAACATGCGCTGGAAAGCGACAACTACTGCGCTTTTGTCGAACCCGGCAATGTGGTGATGCGCCGCGCGGGGCTGGCCGCCGAGGCCGGAGACGCCTTTGGCGCCGCCCCGCCGCGGCTGCCGCAGATGCCGGCCTACCACCTGCTGCGGGCGGACGGCAGCGGCATCACGATGGTCAACATCGGCGTCGGGCCGAGCAATGCGAAGAACATCTCGGACCACATCGCCGTGCTGCGCCCGCATGCCTGGCTGATGCTGGGCCACTGCGCCGGCCTGCGCAACACCCAGCAACTGGGCGATTACGTGCTGGCCCACGGCTATGTGCGTGAAGACCATGTGCTGGACGAAGAGTTGCCGCTGTGGGTGCCGATCCCGCCACTGGCCGAGGTGCAACTGGCGCTGGAGCAGGCGGTTGCGGATGTCACCCAGCTCCAGGGCTTTGAGCTGAAAAGAATCCTGCGCACCGGCACCGTGGCATCCACCGACAACCGCAACTGGGAGTTGCTGCCACAGCGCGGGCCCGAGCGGCGCTTCAGCCAGAGCCGGGCGGTGGCACTCGACATGGAATCGGCCACCATCGCCGCCAACGGCTTTCGCTTCCGCGTGCCCTACGGCACCTTGCTGTGCGTGAGTGACAAACCGCTGCACGGTGAGATCAAGCTGCCCGGCATGGCCAATGCTTTTTACCGCGAGCGGGTGGACCAACACCTGCGCATCGGCATGCGCGCCATCGAGTTGCTGCGCCGCCAGCGGCTGGAGCAACTGCACAGCCGCAAGCTGCGCAGCTTTGCCGAAGTCGCGTTTCAGTAGGTGCGGCCGGCTTGGGCAGCCTTAGCCCCACTCTCTTGCGTGTGCAGCAGAGGGGCCAAGTCGGCTCACCCGCCCAACGCCTTGAACAGCAGCACGCGGTTGTTCAGCTCGGCCAGCCGCACCTGCACCACGGCTTGCTCGGCGGCAAACAGCGCCCGCTGGGCGTCCAGCCGCTCCAGCGCGCTGGCCGCGCCTTGCGTGGCTTTGAGTTCGGTCAGCCGGGCGGTGTTGCGGGCGGCGTCGCGCTGCTCGCGCTGGGCGGCCAACTGGTCGCGCCAGGTGGCCAGGCCGGCCAGCGCGTCGGCGGTGTCGCGGAAGGCCGACTGGATGGCCCGCTCGTACTGCGCCTGGGCGATTTGCTGGCTGGCCTGGGCGGCGTCCACATTGGCCTGGCGGCGGCCCGAGTCGAAGACCGTCAACAGCGCATTGGCGGCCAGCGTGTAAGCAAAGCTGCCGCCCTGAAACAGCCCCGACAACTGCGCTGACGCCTGGCCGGCCTGCGCCGTCAGGCTGATGGTGGGCCAGAAAGCGGCGCGGGCTGCGGCGATATTGGCCTGGGCAGCGGCCATCGTCTGCTCGGCGGCGATGACATCGGGCCGGCGCAGCAGCACCGCCGATGACAGGCCGGCCGGCACCTCGGTCAGCCAGGCTTCGTCGGCCAGCCGACTGGGCGATGCTGCGGCGGCCGCCGGCACCGGCTGGCCCAGCAGCAGCGCCAGCGCGTTCAGGTCTTGCGCTTGCTGGCGGGTGGCCTGGGCCAGCGCCACCCGGCCTTGCGCGGTCAGCGTCTGCTGGGCTTGCAGCTCCAGCAGGGATGCGGCGCCCGCTGATTCACGCAGTTGCGTCAGTTTCAGGGTCTGCTCGCGGCTGGCCAGGGCCAGCCGCGCCAGGTCGAGCAGCTCGTCGTCGGCCTGCAGCGCCAGCCCGGTTTGCAGCACCGACGCCACCAGCGCCAGCGCCACCGCCTGGCGGCCGGCCTGGCTGGACAGCAGTTGCGCCCGGGCGGCATCGCTCAAGCTGGCCAGCCGGCCAAACAGATCGATCTCCCAGGCCGTGACGGCCAGCCCGGCGCTCAAGCTGTTGGCCTGCTGGCCCCGGATGTTGGGCGCGCGCGCGGCGTTGAGCCCGAGCCCGACGGTGGGCAGGCGGTTGGCATCGGCCAGGCCGAGCTGGGCCTGCGCGCGCTGCACATTGAGCAGCGCCACCCGCAGATCGCGGTTGTTTTGCAGCGCCAGATCGACCCAGGCCACCAGCCGCGGATCGCGCACCACATCGCGCCAGGCCAGCGCCGGGGTGTCGGCCGGCGCGCCCGCGCCCACCGGCAATATCGCGGGCACATCGGCTTGCTGCAACACGCGCTGTGGGTCGGCCGGCGTTGGCGGACTGTTGGCGGCACAGCCGCCCAGACTGGCGGCCAGAACGATGGCCAGGCTGGCGGCCAGCGCCCCGGGCATCACCCCGGGTTTGACGGTCGGTTTCATGCCTTGTCCCCCTCGCCCGCAGCGGCGGCCGCTGCGGGCGGCGGCTTGGGCGCTGAAATCGACGTGCCGTGCGCCGCCACATGGCCGGCCGGCAACAGCCGCCGCACCACCACGAAGAACACCGGCACGAAAAACACCGCCAGCACGGTGGCGGTGATCATGCCGCCCATCACCCCCGTGCCGATGGCGCGCTGGCTGGCCGAGCCGGCGCCGGTGGACAGCGCCAGCGGCAGCACGCCCAGGATAAAGGCCAGTGAGGTCATGATGATCGGACGGAACCGCAGGTGGCAGGCCAGCAGCGTGGCCTCGACCAAGGCCATGCCTTCGGCTTGCAAATCCTTGGCAAATTCAATGATCAGGATGGCGTTTTTGGCGGACAGCCCGATCACCGTGATCAGCCCCACCTTGAAGTACACGTCGTTCGGCATGTCGCGCAAAAACACCCCGGCCAGCGCGCCCAGCACGCCCAGTGGCACCACCAGCAGCACCGACACCGGGATCGACCAGCTCTCGTACAGCGCGGCCAGGCACAGGAACACCGCCAGCAGCGAGAACGCCAGCAGGATGCCGGCCTGTGAGCCGGACAGCTTTTCTTCGCGCGACTGGCCGGTCCACTCAAAGCCGAAGCCCGGTGGCAGTTGGCGTGCCAGCGCCTCCATCTCGTCCATCGCCTCGCCGGTGGATTTGCCCGGCGCGGCGTCGCCGGCCAGACGCATCGCCGGGTAGCCGTTGTAGCGCGTGGTCTGCATCGGGCCGTTGATCCAGCGGGTGCTGGCAAAGGTCGAGATCGGCACCAGTTGGCCCCGGCTGTTCGGCACTTGCAGCTTGAGCAGATCTTCCGGCGCCATGCGGGCGGGGGCATCGGCCTGCACGATCACCCGCTGCAGCCGCCCTTTGCTGGGAAAGTCATTGACGTAGGCCGAGCCCAGCGCGGTGGACAGCAGCCCGTTCACCGCATCGAAGCCCACGCCCTGGGCGTAAGCCCGCTCGCGGTCGATGTCGAGCTGCAACTGCGGCGCGTCCTCCAGCCCGTCGGGCCGCACGCCCGCCAGCAGCTTGCTTTGGCGCGCCAGGCCCAGCAGTTGGTTGCGCGCCGCCAGCAAAGCCGCGTGGCCATTGCCGCCGCGGTCTTGCAGCCGGAAGTTAAAGCCGGTGGCCGTGCCCAGCTCAGGGATAGGCGGCGGGCTGAGCGGGAAGACAAACGCATCGCGGATGCCCATGAAAGCACCAAACGCCCGCCCGGCCAGCGCCTTGGACGAGTGCGCTTTGCCGGGGCGCTGGTCCCAATCCTTCAGCGGCACAAAGACCAGGCCCGAGTTCTGGCCCTGGCCCGAGAAGCTGAAGCCCAGCACCGACACCACCTGGTCGACTTCGGATTGCTGCATGAAAAAGCCCTCCACCTGCTGCATCACGGCGGTGGTGCGCTCAATGGTGGCGCCGGGCGGCAACTGCACATTGACGATCAGATAGCCCTGGTCTTCGTTCGGCAAGAACGAGGTGGGCAAGCGGGAGTACAGGAAACCGACCGCCAGGATCACCACGCCAAAGGCCAGCATCCAGCGCCCGGCCACGCGCAGCACCTTGGCCACCGTGCCCTCATAGCCCTTGGCGGTGCGCTTGAAGCCGCGGTTGAACAGGCCGTAGATGCCGCGCCGCTGGTGGGTCTTGCCGCTGATCGGCTTGAGGAAGGTGGCGCACAGTGCCGGGGTCAAGGTCAGCGCCAAAAAGGCCGAGAACAGGATCGACGAGACCATCGACAGCGAGAACTGCCGGTAAATGCTGCCCACCGCGCCCGAGAAAAACGCCATCGGCACAAACACGCTGACCAGCACCACGGTGATACCGATCACCGCGCCGGTGATCTGGCCCATCGCCTTGCGGGTGGCGTCACGTGGGCTCAAGCCCTCGTCGGCCATCAGCCGCTCAACGTTCTCGACCACCACGATGGCATCGTCGACCAGGATGCCGATGGCCAGCACCATGCCAAACAGCGTCAGCACATTGATCGAGTAGCCCAGCACCAGCATCATGCCGAAGGTGCCCAGCAGCGCCACCGGCACCACGATGGTGGGGATCAGTGTGTAGCGCAGGCTTTGCAAAAAGATCAGCATCACCACAAACACCAGCGCCACCGCCGCCGCCAGTGTCTCGACCACCCGGCTGATGGAGATGCGCACAAACTTCGAGCTGTCGTAGGGCACGCGGTATTCCATGCCGGGCGGAAAGTACGCCTGCAACTGCGCCATCCGGGCCTTGATGGCCGCCGCCGTGGCCAGCGCATTGCCGGTGGGCGTGAGCTGCACGCCCACGCCGGCACTGGGCTTGCCGTTCAGGCGTGAAAACGAGCCGTAGCCCACGCCGCCCAGCTCGATCCGGGCCACGTCGCGCAGCCGCACCGCGCTGCCGTCGGCATTGGCGCGCAGCACCACCGCGCCAAACTGCGCCGCGTCGGTGAGCTGACCATTGACCACCACCGTGGCACTCATCTGCTGGCCCGGCACGCCCGGCTGCTCGCCCAGCGTGCCGGCCGAGACCTGGGCGTTTTGCGCCCGGATGGCGCTCGTCACCTCGGCCGGTGACATGCCGAAAGCCACCAATTTGGCAGGGTCGAGCCAGATGCGCATGGCCCGCTCGGTGCCGAACAACTGGGCCTGGCCGACGCCCGGGATGCGCTGCAGCTCGGGCAGGATGTAGCGCGCGGCGTAGTCGCCGAGCGAGACCGGATCGTCGGCCGGGTTGGTGGAGGTGAGCGAGACAAAGAGCAGGAAGTTGGAGCGCGCCTTGTCGATGCGCACGCCCTGCTGCACCACCGCGCTGGGCAGGCGCGGCGTGGCGCGCGACAGGCGGTTCTGGATCTCCACCTGCGCCAGATCGATGTTGCTGCCGGCCTCAAAGGTGGCGGTGATCGTGCCCGCGCCGTTGGCCTGGGCGATCGACTCCATGTAGATCATGCCCGGCGCACCGTTCAGCTCTTGCTCGATCACCGACAGCACGCTGTCCTCCAGCACGCTGGCCGACGCACCGGGGTAGGCCGCGCTGATGACGATGGACGGCGGCGCCACCGTCGGGTATTGCGCCACCGGCAGCTTGCTGATCGAAACCGCGCCGAGGCCGGCGATGAAAAGCGCGATGACCCAGGCAAAAATGGGCCGGTCGATGAAAAATCCGGAGAGCATCGTCGTCTTTCGGTTCAGCGGCTGGCGGCTGGGCTGGCGGCCGGGGCGGCGGCCGCATGATCGGCTGCAGGGGCCGGGCCAGACGGTGCGCCAGACGGTGGGCCAGACGCGGCGGTGGGCGGCGCGCCGGCTGTCGGCCCGGCCGCCATCGGCGCGCCCTTGCCCGGCGGCGCCCACGGCACCGGGTTGACGGGTGCGCCCGGCATCATCTTTTGAAAGCCATCGACGATCACCCGCTCACCGGCGGCCAGGCCGCTCAAGACCACCCAATCCGCGCCCTGGCTGGCGCCGACCTGGATGCTGCGCGGCGCCGGTTTGTTGTCAGCGCCCAGCACCAGCACGCTGTCGCCGGCCGGCCCGCGCGTCACCGCCTGCTGCGGCAGGCGGATGGCGTTTTCACGGGTGGCCTGCACCAGCCGCACCTTGACAAACAGGCCCGGCAGCAACTCACCCTTCGGGTTGGGCAGCTCGGCGCGCAAGCTCACCTGGCCGGTGGCGGCGTCCACCGTCGGGTCGGCAAACAGCAATTTGGCCGGCAGCGGGTAGGCACTGCCGTCGTCCAGCAGCACTTGCAGTGCGGCCGCCTGGCCACTGCCGGCGCGCTTCAACTGGCCGGCGTCAAAAGCCCGGCGCAGCCGCAGCGCGTCCGACGCCGGTTGGGTGAAGTTGACGTACAGCGGATTGGTTTGCTGGATCACCGCCATCTGGGTGGCGTCGCCCTGGCCCACCAGCGCGCCCTCGGTGACCAGCGCGCGGCCGATGCGCCCGGCAATCGGTGCCTTGATGGCGGCGTAATCCAGGTTGATGCGGGCTGTCAGCGCGGCGGCCCGGGCGGTGGCGCCATCGGCCTGGGCCTGCTTGAGCGCCGTCTGCGTGACCAACCACTCTTGCGCGCTGATGGCCTTGGCCTCGGCCAGCGGCTGGTTGCGCTGCACTTGCGCCTGGGCCTGGGCCACACCGGCGTCGGCCCGGGCCACCGCCGCGTCGGCACTGGCCAGCACGGCGCGGTAAGCCGCGTCGTCGAGCTGGAACAAGGGCTGGCCGGCGGTCACCAGCGCGCCCTCGGTGAACAGGCGCCGCGCCACGATGCCCGGCACCCGGGCCCGCACCTGCGCCACCCGCCAGGCCTCCAGCCGGCCCGGCAGGTCGGCGCTCAAGGCCACATCGCCGGGCATCACGGTGACCACGCCGACCGTGGCCGGGGGCATGCCGCCGGCTGGGCCACCGGGCGGCCCGCCGGCTTTGGCCGGGCCGGCGCCAGCGCTTTTTGCGCTGTCCCCGGCTTTTGCGCTGTCCCCGCCTTGCGGGCTGCAAGCCGCCAGCGCCAGCAGCAGCAAGGCCCAGCCGGCCTGCCCGGCGCGCGGCCGCCAGGCTGGCACCGGTGGCGCCTGGGTGGGCAGTTGGGAAGTCGACAGCGGTGAGGATTGCGGCATGGGTGTTGGGCTGTGCGGGTTGAAAAGGCGCTTCACGGGCGTTGCTGCGTCGGCGGATCAGTGCGTCAGGGCGTCAGGGCGTCAGGGCGTCAGGGTGTCATTGCGCCGACATGCAGCGGCGGGCAAGGCTAGCGGCGCCCCGTGTGCTTCGGTACAGACCCTGAGCCTGTCGGAAATAAGTCTACATACAATCATGGATGTATGTTTAATTGCCGATTCAATGGCCGATTGTCCACGCCGCCCGATGCGGTGGCCGACCGGTCGCCACTGCGCCCTGCCAGCCTGCACGCCTGATGCCACGCCGCACCAAACAAGACGCCCAGATCACCCGTGAGCACCTGCTCGACACGGCGGAGCAGGTGTTTCTGGCGCGCGGCCTGTCGCGCAGCTCACTGCAAGACATTGCCCAGGCCGCCGGCCTGACGCGGGGCGCAATCTACTGGCACTTTGCCGACAAGCTGGCGTTGTTCACGGCGCTGCTGGCGCGGGTGGATCTGCCGCTGGAGCAAGCCCTGGCCGCTGCCGAGCGGCTGCTGACCAGCGACGCCGCCAGCGGCCAGCCCGCCGATCCGCTGGCCGCGCTGCGCGCCCTGGCACTGGCGCCGTTTGCGCTGATGCAGCAAGACCCGCAGGCGCGCCGGGTGTTCACCATCCTGCTGCACCGGGCTGAGTTTGTCGGTGAGCTGGCGCCGCTGGCCCAGCACCAGGACAGCGCGCTGAGCGACTGTGCGCTGCGCATGGAGCGGCTGTTCCGGGCCGCCGCCGACCAACACCGGCTGGCCGTTGGGGTGATCCCGCGTCACGCCGCCAGCGCGCTGCTGGCGCTGGTGGACGGCTTGCTGCGGCTGTGCACGCTGGGTGACGATGACGGTGACGGTGGCGGCAGCGGTGGCGCTGTGCAGCAGGCGGTGGCCCCGGCCATCGACGCGCTGCTGGCCGGCCTGGGCGCCGGCCGCGCCCCGGGCTGATGCCGTCCGTGACGCAGTGCGCAGCGCGGCATCACCCCGCTGTCGGGGTTTTTGACAGCCCCCAGAAAACAGCCCCGGCACAAATCCACACGGCATGCGCCAAGCGGTTGATGGGATTGACAAGTCGATAAATATAGTAGTTGTGGCACAAATGGTGCTGTGTTGATCCCGTCTGCAACCCTTGCTACCCGGGATTCCACCATGAACCAATGCACCACTCTCGCCGCTCAATTCAACCGGCAAATCAACCGCGCCGCCCAGGCCGCCGCGCTCTGTGCCGGCCTGCTGGCCTGTGGCCTGGTGGCGGCCGCCCCGGTCGCCTTTGTGCCGCCCAACGACGCCAGCGGCGCTGTCTATTCCACCAACAGCAACGACGGCTGGAACGCAGGGCGCGGCATCGGCCTGAGCGTCACCAGCAACCAGACCATCAACAGCGTGGGCCTGTTGCAAAACCTCACCGAGCGCGACTTGCGCTACGGCGTCTACGAGATTTCGTCGCCGACCGGCGGCTTCAGCCGGCTGCAAACCCTGCGCAGCGGTGGGTCGAACGTGCTCACCTCGGGCCTGGCGTGGGTGGACTACGGCTTTGCCAGCCTGACGCTGGAGGTCGGCAAGAACTACCTGATCGAGTTCAAGTTCGACGGCACGTCGGTTCAAAACTTTTTCTACAACAACCAGAACCAGGCCTGGTCGCAAGGCGCTTTCGCCTCGCTGGAAGGCACGTTGGCAGACGATTTCGGCAACTCGGTCGTGGGCGCCTTCCGCATCGACGGCCAGACCGCCAACAACGTGCCCGAACCCGGCGCGCTGGCGCTGGTGGGCACGGCGCTGCTGGGCCTGACGCTGCTGCGCCGCCGCAAAGCGGCTTGAGCGGCACCGGCCAGCGGGGGGCTTGAGCAACAACGGCCCGGCCCGGCGCCGGGCCCTTGCGCCGAGCCCCCTTCCGGCATAGGCTGGCCGCTCCAACCCTGCGCCTGCCTGCCGCACCGCTGCGCGCGGTGGACGCCCATTCGAGGAGAAGCGTCCATGCCAAGCCCATCGTTGCCCCCAGAGCCACTCGCCAAGCTGATCACGCCGGCCACGCCGATCACGCCGACCAGCGCGCCGCCACCCGGCGCCACCACCGTGGCCGACATCCGCACCCTGGCGCTGGTGGGCGCGGCCGGCGCCGGCAAGACCTGCCTGGCCGAGGCTTTGTTGCTGGCCAGCGGCGCCATCACCAGCGCCGGCACGCTGGAGCGCGGCAGCACGGTGAGTGACTTTGATCCGCTGGAGCGCCGCATCGGCCACTCGCTGAACGCCGCCGTGCTGCACACCCACTGGCGGGGCAGCCGCATCCACTTCATCGACACGCCTGGCGCGGCCGACCTGCTGGGCCAGAGTCTGCCGGCGCTCGAGGCAGTGGAGACGGCCGCCGTGGTCGTCAACGCCGTCAACGGCATCGAGCCGATGACGGTGCGCTGGATGCAGCAGGCCGCCGAGCGTGGGCTCGACCGGCTGCTGGTCATCCACAAGATCGACGCGCCCGGCGTGCACCTGGCCGCGCTGCTGGCGCAGATCCAGGCGGTGTTTGGCAAAGCCTGCCTGCCCGTCAACCTGCCCTGCACCGACGCGGCCACCGGCCTGGTGCGGGTGGTCGATTGCTTTTACAACCGCGTTGGCAGCAGTGACCTGGGGCCGGTGGATGCGCACCACCGGGCCCTCGTCGAGCAGGTGGTGGAGGTGGACGCGGCTTTTGTCGAGCGCTACCTGGACGACGGCGACATCGACCCGGCCGAGCTGCACGCCCCGCTGGAGCAGGCGCTGCGCGAGGGCCACCTGGTGCCGGTGTGTTTTGTCTCGGCGCGCAGCGCTGCCGGCGTGGCCGAGTTGCTGGACGTGGTGCACCGCCTGCTGCCGCACCCGGGTGAGGGCAACCCGCCAGATTTTTTGCGCGGCGACGGCGCGGCGGCGCAAAAGTTGCACGCCCAGCCCGACCCGGCGCTGCATGTGCTGGCCCATGTCTTCAAGATCAGCGTCGATCCGTATGTCGGCAAGCTGGGTGTGCTGCGAGTGCACCAGGGCACGCTGCGCACCGGCAGCACGCTGTTTGTCGGCAACAGCCGCAAGCCGTTCAAGGTGGCCCACCTGTACCGGCTGCAGGGCAAATCGCACACCGAGGTGGCGCTGGCGCTGCCGGGTGATATTTGCGCCATCGCCAAGATCGACGAATTGCATTTTGATGCGGTGCTGCACGACGCCGCCGACGACGACCACCTGCACCTGCAGCCGCTGCCGTTTCCGGTGCCGGTGCATGGCCTGGCGCTGGCGCCCAAACGGCGCGGTGACGAGCAGCGGCTGTGGGAGATTTTGGCCAAATTGGTGGCCGAAGACCCGTGTCTGCGGGTGGAGCACGCCGCCAGCACCAACGAGACGGTGGTCTACGGCCTGGGTGAGCTGCACCTTCGCCTGCTGCTGGACCGGCTGCGCGAGGTGCACCGCTTTGAGGTCGATACCCACCCGCCGCGCATCGCCTACCGCGAGACCATCACCGCGCCGGCCGAAGGCCATTACCGCCACAAAAAGCAGAGCGGCGGTGCCGGCCAGTTTGGTGAGGTGTTGTTGCGGGTTGAGCCACTGGCGCGCGGCGCCGGCTTTGAGTTTGTCGATGCGGTGCGCGGCGGCACCATCCCCGGCGTCTACATCCCGGCGGTTGAAAAAGGCGTGCGCGAGGTACTGGCCAGCGGCGCCATCTCGGGCCACCCGGTGGTGGACCTGCGCGTCACCGTGCTCGACGGCAAGCACCACAGCGTGGACAGCAAGGAGATCGCCTTTGTGACTGCCGGCCGCAAGGCGTTTTTGGCCGCCATCCGCGACGCCCGCCCCACCGTGCTGGAGCCGATTGTCGAGCTGCAGATCACCGCCCCGGCGGCCGCGATGGGCGACATCACCGGGGATCTGGCGGCGCGCCGGGGCCAGGTGGGCGGCACGCACAACGGCGTGGTCGGCCAAATGGTGATCAGCGGCCAGGCGCCGTTGTCGGAGCTGGCCAGCTACCAGACCCGGCTGAACGCGATGACCAGCGGCGAAGGCCACTACACGCTGGCGCTGTCGCACTACGAGGTGGTGCCGCCAGCGGTGCAGGCGCAGTTGGTGGCGGGCTGGCACGGGCCGGACTTGGATTAGCC
>JANLOP010000242.1:0-5191 GCA_031366635.1 Betaproteobacteria bacterium
TGCAGGGGCGGCCGGTTCCAGCCCAGGTCGTCGACAAAGAGTTGGGTGAATCTAAATTGCCTGATGTGCTCTAGGTTGAAGTCGGCCATGTGTTTTCAGATATCTCGTTCTGGCGGGATCAATCCCATCGAGCAAACCACCTGCGGCTCACGCAGCGCCGCGTCGTCTTCAGCAAAAGTCAGCCGGCCTTCTTCGCGCAGCGACTTCACGGCCTGGCCCAGTTCTTCGTCGTTGACGCCGCTGCGCATCAACCGGTTCAGCAGATCGGCCGAGGTTTCAAGCAACGGCCGCAGGTAGATGTCATCCAGCGCGCGCTCCAGCTCGTCATCGCGGAACAGCGTGCTTTGCTGTGCCATCGCGTAGCGCTTCAGCCGCTCATAAGCCCGCCGGCGGGGGCTGGACGGCCGGCCCAGGCCGCCGCCCACCGATTTGTCTTGCACCACCGCCATTTGCAGGCCCAGCGCCACCAGATCGTGGTGGTTCTCGGCGCGCGGCACGGCGGGTGTGCCGGCCGCACATTCAGCCGCACGCAGGATGGTGAAGTGCGATTCGGTCACCGTCTGGCCGCTGGGGCTGACCCAGGCCAGGTGGTCATTGCCATCGGGTGATTTGACGTACACCAGGGCGCCGCCCTGGCTGCCACCTTGAGCGCCTTGCTGGCCCAGCAGCGGCAAGCGGCTGTCGTCAAGCGAGAACGACCGGGCCGAATACACCACCGGCGGCAGTGACTCAACGGCATGCGCCAGCGCGGGGTCGCCTTCGGTGGCCTGCTTCCACACCTGCCAGGCATACGACGCCAGGTCCACCTCGTCGTCGTTGTCGTCCAGCACGCCCGAGCGCTCGGTGTACAGGTCGCGGATAGTGGCGGCTTGCTCGTCCTCAAAAAACGCCTCGTCGGTGCCCACCACTTCGGCGTTTTCTTGCAAGCGTTGCTGGATGCGGGCACGCAACTGGATCAGGCGCTCTACCCCCTCAGCCGGCAAGAACGAGTAGCAGCGGATCTCTTCGGCCTTTTGGCCGATGCGGTCTACCCGGCCGGCGCGCTGGATCAGCCGGATGATGGCCCACGGCAGATCAAAGTTGACCACCGCGCTGCAGTCTTGCAGGTTCTGGCCTTCGGACAACACGTCGGTGCAGACCAGCACGCGCAGTTCATCAGCTTTGGCCACCGTCTTGTTGTTGGAGCGGGGCGAGAACTGGCAGGCCAGGGCATACGGGTCAGCGGATGCGCCGGTGGCCACTGCCAGGTGGCTGACGCCGGCCCGGCGCAGCTCACGGCCCAGGTAGCGGGCGGTGTCGGCAAATTGGGTGAAGACCAGCACCTTGTCTTTGGCATGGGTTTTGGCCACCAACTGGTGCAGCTCGGTGAGCTTGCGGTCGCGCGCCGCATTCCAGGCGCCGTGGCGGGCCAGCAACTCGCTCAAAGATTGGGTGTCGGCCGCCAGGTGCTCGGCCAGCAAGGGCTTGAAAAGGCGCGGGCTGATCCACTTGAAGCGTTTTTTGTAGTCGCCGGCGTACTGCTGGTAGGCCAACCGGGCCCGCGCCATCGGGTCGGCCGGCACAGGCGCATCGTCGGTGGCAGCCACCGCTTCGACCAGGCCATCCAGCAAATCTTCGGGGTCGCCTTCCAGGCCGTCGGCGTCTTCGTCGATGCGGTCAACATCCAGCAAGCCAGCGTCCAGCACGCCCACCGGCAGATCAAGCCCGTTCTCCAGCGCGTGCAGGTAGATGCGGTTGCGCAGGATGTGGCGGTCGATGGATTGCAGAAACGAGAACCCCGATGACTCCAGCCGCTTGAACAGGTTGGTGCGGCAAAAACCCATCAGCCGCTTGCCGGCGCGGCCCAGGTTGGCGATCACCTTGCGCTCAGCGGGCGTGGCTTGCTTCTCGGCCACCGGATCAACATACAGGCCCAGGCCGTAGCGCGGCACAAACAAGGCGTTGATCTGGTCCACCACCGCGCTGGCGTAGAGCCGGGCGTAGCAGTCTTGCGGGTCAGCATCGTCCACCGCAAACTTCAGCGACAGCGGCAAGCGCTGCGGAAAGTAGCTGCGGCTGCCGTCTTTGCCAAGCAAAAAGCGGCGGCCTTTGTCGTCGGCCTGGGTGTAGTGCTGGACGATAAAGCTGCGGGTGCGCCGCACCATGTACAGCCGGATCAGCTCACGCCAGTCGTCAAACTCATCGCTTTTTTCAATGGCCAGGATCGAGTTGACTCGGCACTGGTGCTTGCGCTCAAACTCGGCCTCGCCGATGCCCAGTTTGCGCATGAAGTGCTCAGGGCGCAGGCCGATGTTGGCCTTTTCGTCGATGAACAGGCGCAACTGGCTCGACAGATCGGTCTTGGTCTTGTTGTACGGCGTGGCCGTCAGCAAGATCACCCGGGCATCGCAGCTACGGATGTAGTCGGCAATCGCCTTGTAGCGCCGGCCTTCGCGGTTGCGCAGGTTGTGGCTTTCGTCGATCAGCACCAAGCGATAGCGCCGCAAGTCAGGCAGCCGCCTCGTCACCTGGCTGATCGGCAGCACGGTGCCGCGCAGGCCGTACTCGGTGCGGTGGCGCTCCCACATCGGCGCCAGGTTCTTCGGGCAGATGATCAGCGTCTCGAAGCCCATGTCGTCCTCGAACAAACGCGCCAGCGCAGTGGCCATCATGGTTTTGCCCAGGCCCACCACATCGCCAATCATCACGCCACCCCGGCGCAGCAGGTGGCGGGCGGCGATCTTGACAGCGCTTTTCTGAAACTCGAACAGGTCTTGTTCGAAGCGCGCCGGCAGGCGGAACTGGCTCAAGCCCGCACGCGCCTCGGTGCTGAGGTGGTAGGCGATGTTGAGGTAAATATGGTGCGGCGGGATTGCGGTTTCGCGGGCCCAACTCGATTCAATCAGCGCGGCGAGATCAGCGGATACATCGAGCGCCCAGCGGTCATGCCAGCGGGCGTCGAACCAGGATGACAGGCGTTGGGTGGCGTGGTGGTCCAACACATCGACGTTGAGCTCACCCTGCCGCGCCAGGCCCTGCATCGTCAGGTTGCTGCTGCCGACAAAGCCGGTGATGGGGTTGTTGACATCGTCGCGAAATAGCAAGTACAGCTTGGCGTGCAGCGGGTACGGCAGAAAGAGTTTGATGCACACCTGGCCGGCACGCAGTTGGCGGGCCAGCGTGCGCAGCGCGGCTTCATCTTTGCCAGTGGGGATGCCCAGCGTGATTTGCTCACGCAGGTGGGCGGCAAACTGGGTTTTGAGCCGCGCCGCAGTGGCGTTGTCCAGCCCGTCCGGGCCTGCGCCGGCGCGGTAAATCTCTCTGATTTCATCGTGCGGTGGCCGTTGCATGCCCACCAGCACCCGGCAAACCTGGCCCGCCTGCGCTTGCCAGGGCTGCACCAGATCGTCAACCGCCTGCCAACCGCGCAGGTTGAGGTAGCCGACGCAGAAGTCAGCCCGCTTCGACACCGCCAGCGTGGCCCGCAAGGCGGCCAGCAAATCTTGCTCGATGTTGTCGAAAATCCGCGCCATCCGGCCCCCGTTGTGGCGGCGATTGTGCATGCCGAATGGGCCGCAAACAGGCCGCAAATGGGCCGCAAATGGGCCGCGAATGGGCCACGAATACCAGGCGCCAGGCCGTGCGCGCGGCCCGGATGAAGGGCCTGCCTACAATCAAAATCGCCTCGCCGTCCCGTCGCCCACCCTGCCCATCCCGCCCACCCCACCCATGCCCGCCGCCACCCCGCCCCCCTCCCACTGCGACGTGCTGGTGGTCGGCGCCGGCCCGGCCGGCAGTGCTTGCGCGCAGTGGCTGGCGCGCCAGGGGCTGGATGTGGTGCTGGTCGATCAGCACAACTTCCCGCGTGACAAGGTGTGCGGTGACGGCCTGATCCCCGACGCCCACCACGCGCTGCTGCGGCTGGGCGTGCACGCTGAGGTGATGGCGCAGGCGCGCTGCCTCGCGCATGTGGGCTGCATCGGGCCCAACGGCAGCCGGGTGGATGTGCCGGGCCAGTTGGCGGTGCTGCCCCGGCGCGTGTTGGACGACATCCTCAAACGCGCAGCCGAGCGGGCCGGTGCGCGCTTCTTCGCGCCCTGGCGCTTCGAGGCGCCGCTGCTCGACGACCAAGGCGACGCGCACAGCCCGGCGGCCGTGGTCGGTGCGCGGCTCAAATCGCCCGGCGCCGGTGAATGCGAGGTGCGCGCCCGCTGGGTGGTGCTGGCCACCGGCGCGGTGCCGCGCGCGCTGCTGGCGGCTGGCTTGTGTGACCGGCGCACCCCCAGCGGCATCGCGCTGCGCGGTTATGTGCAGCACCCGGGCCTGGTGGACCGCATCCGGGCACTGGAGGTGGTCTGGCACAAGCAGTTGCAAGGCGGCTATGGCTGGATATTCCCGTGCCCCGACGGTGTGTTCAACATCGGTGTGGGCCTGGCGCACAGCCACGGCAAGCAGGTGAATGGCCGCGCCACGATGGCCGATGTCAACCTGCGCGAGATGCTGGCCGCCTTCACCCGCATCCACGCCCCGGCCGCCGAGCTGATGGCCGGCGGCCGGCTGCTGGGTGAGATGAAAGGCGCGCCGCTGCGCTGCTCACTCGAAGGCGGGCGCTACAGCCGGCCCGGCCTTCTCGTCACCGGTGAGGCCGCCGGCAGCACCTACGCCTTCACCGGCGAGGGCATCGGCAAGGCGATGGAGACCGGCCTGCTGGCGGCCGAGGCGCTGGCCGCAGCGGCAGCCAGTGGCGCAGACGACACCAGCACCCGCGCTGTCTACGAGGCCGCGCTGGGCGCGCTGAAACCGCGCTTCGATTTGTACGAGCGCGCCAACCGGGTCAATGAGCTGCCCTGGCTGACCAACTTGCTGATCTGGCGCGCCAACCGCAGCCCGCGCATCCTGCGCCGCATGGCCGCCGTGCTGGAGGAAAAAGGCAACCCCGGCAATCTGGTGTCGCTGCGCGGCCTGACCCGGCTGTTTTTGCCCATCCGCTGAAACAATGCCCCCACGCTCGCTTCGTTCGCTGCCCCCAAAAGCGGGGGCGTGCATTGCCCTTCGGGCGGCCGCGCGGGCACTGACATGACGAACCAGATTGCTGTCCTGAACGCGGGCTCGTCGAGCCTCAAGTTCTCGGTGTTCGCCCAGCGCAATGGAGATCTTGAGCTGATTGCTCGCGGACAGGCCGAGGGCCTGCACACAGCGCCTCGCTTCGTCG
>JANLOP010000254.1:0-8988 GCA_031366635.1 Betaproteobacteria bacterium
ATGTTCAGCCACTCTCGTGAAGCACTGAAACACGACTATGGCCTCTGCTGACTTCTGCGGCCGCACGCGATGCATCACGGCAAGGCGCGCTGTGTGGTCTGATGGCTCTGGGCCTGTTCGCTCGCTTGAGATCGGGCCCCTCGATCTCGCGCCTGGTCGCATCAGATACGGCACAACCCGGCCGTCTCTGCCATCAGAACCTCACCGCCAAGGAGCGCAGATCTCCCCAGGTAAGAGTCGCGAACTGTCGGTGCACAAGCGCCGCATTTTCCGCAGGCTGCGTACCGGTGGGCTTTGCTGCCATGTGCCATCGCCAACAGCATCCCTCGGCCTTGACTATGCGGTTTGCAATCCGTCGCCTCGCACCGCTTGCACACCGGCTTCCTTCGGGCAATCCCTCGCGGTTTCGCCCTTGCCTTCGGCTCGTGGTTGTCCTTGCTCACGATGAGTCCAAGTCGGTACTCCCACAGGGGACTTCCACCCCATAAGCTCACGCGCATGCTGGGCGCACACAGCACAACCCGGGCCGCGCGACGCGGCCGGTCTGGCGCCAGCCAGGGGGCATACTGGCCGGACACGTGAAAAGGGTGTGATGGACGCCAGCCAGACTTTCAGACACCAGGATTACGAGTTGCTGTGCGGCGCCCGGGCGGTGGACAGCGGCCGTTTTGCGCCGTCGCTGGTGATCACCAAACAGGTTTGGCCGACGCGTCCGCGCGAGATCGCGGTGCAGCGTGGCAACCATGCCACCCCGCAACTGGCGATAGACGCCGCTTACGCCCAGGGCGTCGAGTGGGTGCTGCACTACGGCAGGCCGTGAGCGGCGGCCCGGCCGGCTGAGCACCTTGCCGGCCGGCGCTGCGGCGCTGGCGCCGGCTGACGCGGCGTCAACCCGCCGCCCCGCCCAGTCCAGCGTCAGCGGGTGTTTGATCTGGCCGCTGGCGTCCAGCCCCAACGGCCCGGCCAGCACGCCCGGGCTGTCCGACCGGCCGCCGCCCAGCATCCGACCGCCCTCGAATCGGGCCTCGGTCAGCGCCACGCCCAGCTTGCCGGCCAGCTTGGCGCGCAGGTTCTGGCACGCATCAAAACAAGCCGGGGCCAGCACTGGCCGCGCCCCAAGACCCGCCCGAGCCCGGCGTGGCCGGCAAATCGCTGTCGCCCAATCGCCAAACGCCGGCCGGGCCGCCACCACCCGGCCGCCGCTCACCTGCACGATGGCCGGCACCGAGACCAGCGCAAAGGCATACGACGCCCGGTCGCGCACCTTGCGGTAGAGATGGCGGCCCGGCACCGGCGGCGGCAGCGTCAGCACGGTGATCAGCTCACCGGGTTGCAAGGCGGTCTCGATCTGCGGCGTGGCGCCCGGCAGGCGGTGAAAGTCGGCCATCGGGATGACACGCCGGGCGCCGTCGGGCGCCAGCATCTCGACCCGGGCGTCCAGCAGCCGCATCGCCACCGCCATGTCCGACGGGTGGGTGGCAATGCAGTGCTCGCTGGCGCCCAGCACCGCCTGCATCCGGTTGTGGCCCTGCAAGGCCGATCAGCCCGAGCCCGGTGCCCGTTTGTTGCACGGCCGTGCGGCGTCGTAAAAGTAATCACAGCGGGTGCGCTGCAACAGGTTGCCGCCGGTGGTGGCCTGGTTGCGCAACGGGCCCGATGCGCCACTGAGCAAGGCCCGGCTCAGCACCGCATAGTTTTGCCGGACGCGCACATCGGCCGCCAGGTCGGCATTGCGCACCAGCGCGCCGATGCGCAGGCCGCCGTCGGCGGTCGGGGTGGTCGAGTCCAGGCCGAGCCGGGTGATGTCGATCAGGTGGGCGGCGTCTCCACCGCCAGCTTCATCAAATCCAGCAGGTCGGTGCCGCCGGCGATGAAGCGGGCGCCCGGCCAGGCCGCAGCGGCGGCTGCCGCAGCGGCAGCAGTCGCCGGCCGCTCATCACTGAAGGCCCTCATGACGCGGCCCCCGCCACATCCCGGATCGCGGCCACGATGCCCGGGTAGGCGCTGCAGCGGCACAGGTTGCCGCTCATGCGCTCGCGGATCTCGTCGTCGGACAACGGCCTGGGAGTGGCCATCAGATCGGCCGTCAGATCGGCCGTCAGATCGGCCATCAGATCGGTCGTCACATGGCTGGGCATGCCCGGCCGCACCTCGGCCAGCATGCCCACCGACGAGCAGATTTGCCCCGGCGTGCAATAGCCGCATTGAAAGCCGTCAGGCGCATGCCGTGCTGGCGTCAGCGGGCGACGACAAACTGCCCGCAGTGCGGCTTGACGCATCGCCCGGCCGGGCGCTGATCAGCGCACCGGCCTGTAGGACTGGGCCGACACAGGATGGCGCTGACGGCGCACGCCGCGCGCTGTGCCGGCCGCGCAAAATCGCGGCGGTGATCGGCCATCCTGCTGCGGCGCCATCCACCCCACCCACTCCACCCGCGCCCTGCCCGCCCTGGCCGCGCGTTAGCCAGAACAGCCGTGCTGCCGCGCACCGGATGTTTGACAAATCATCCGGGCTGCAAGCGCGGCTGGCGGTCTGCACCGGGCTGGCCCTGCCAGCGGCCTGTTGCGCGGTGCCGGCACTGGGTCGCGCTGGCGTTTGCCGTGCCAGCGTTGTGCCCGCCACGCCTCCCGAAATAGACTCCACCATGCTCAACACCCTCACCCGATGGACCCACCGGCTGGGCCGCAGTGCGCTGGCACTGCCGCTGGCGGTGCTGGTGGCCGGGCTGATGATCGTGGTCAGCGGGATGGCCTTCAAAAGCGCTGATGAGCAGTTGTCGCGCCTGGTGTTGCGCGGCAAGGTGCGGCTGCAGATCACCTTGTTGCTGCAACGCATCACCGACGCCGAATCAGGCCAGCGCGGCTTTCTGCTTACTGGCAGCGACGACTACCTGGCGCCGTACCGCGATGCCAACCTCGATGCGCAAGACGCCGTGGCCGAATTGCAGTCGCTGTACCGCAAGTTGCGTGACGCTGGTAGCGAGACGGCACTGGCCGCAATGGCCCAGGACGTGCAAACCAAGCTCAGTGAGCTCAATGAGGTGCTGGTGCTCAAAGGGGCCGGCCGCAGCGACGCGGCGGTGGAGCTGTTGCGCAGCGGCATTGGGCGCGAGCGTATGGACGCCATCCGCCAAAAGGCCGGCGACCTGCTTGACGCCGAAAACGGCCGCGTTGCCACGGGCCTGGCCGAAGTGTTCAGCACGCTGCGCTGGGGCCGTGCCGGCGTGGCGGTGATCACCTTGCTGGGCCTGCTGATGCTGCTGATGTTCTTGCGCCAGGGCCGCCAGCTTGACCGCCAGCGCGACTGGCAGCAAGCCCAGGTGCTTGCCGAGCGCGACCGGCTGGAGGCCGAGGTCAGTGCCCGCACCACCGAGCTGACCGAGCTGGCGCGCCACCTGGAGACCACCCGCGAAGACGAGCGGGCGCGCCTGGCGCGCGACCTGCACGACGAGCTGGGCGCGCTGCTGACCGCCGCCAAGCTGGACGTGGCGCGCCTGCGGCCCAAGCTTCAGCAAGACCTGCCTGAGTTGCTGCCGCGCATCGGCCACCTGGTGGAGACGCTGAACAGCGGCATCGCGCTGAAGCGCCGCATCATCGAAGACCTGCGGCCGTCGTCGCTCGACAACCTGGGCCTGCTGCCGGCACTCGACGTGCTGTGCGCCGATTTTGCCGACCGGCTGGGCGTGCCGGTGAACACCCAGCTTGAGCCGGTGCGGCTGACGGCCAGCGCCGACCTCACCGTGTTCCGGCTGGTGCAGGAATCACTGACCAATATCGCCAAATATGCTCAGGCTACCAAGGTGCAGGTGAGCTTGGAAGACCGGGGCGCGACGGCCAGCATCATGGTGCGCGACAACGGCACCGGCTTCGATGCCGGTGCCACCGGCCTGGGCCGGCACGGCCTGATCGGCATGCGCTACCGGGTGGAGGCCGAGCAAGGCCAGTTCAGCCTGCAATCGGCGCCCGGCCAGGGCACGGCGCTGGGTGCGCGCCTGCCGCAGCGGGCGCGCACCGAGCCCGGCCCTGCGGCGCCGGGCAGCGCCGGGCCGGCCACCGGAGATGCCGCCGTCGTCGAGGCGGCCGTCATCGGCCCGCACGCCGCCGCCCCGCGCTGATCGGCCCAGGTCGGCAGCGCGCCTGTTTGCCGGCCCGCCACGGCCGGGCCGCATGTCGGCCCAGCCTGTGGGCCCCGTCCGACAGTCAAAACCGGCATCGGCCGATGCCGGCCGGCCAGCCGATGGCCGATGCTTGAAGCCGACGGATGCCCCTGTTCACCCGATGAAAGGCCACGCCATGACCGACCACCGCCGCATCAACCACCGCCCGATGAACCCCCGCTTGTTCAACAAATCGCTGTCGGCCAGCGCCTGGGCGGCCGCCTTGACAAGCCTCGCGCTGACCACCGCCTGCACCCGCACCGACGAGCGCAGCGCCGGCCAGCAGTTGGATTCGGCCGTGGCCCAGGCCGAACAGCGCAGCGAGGTGGCCGCCGCCGCCGCGAAGAAAGAGCTGGCGCAAGCCCGCACCAGCACCGAGGCGGCGGCGGACAAGGCCGGCACGGCCATCGGCAAGGCCGCCGACACGGTGGCCGCCAAAATCGACAGTGCCACCACCAGCGTCGGCAGCAAGGTGGCCGACGCCAGCATCACCGCCAAAGTCAATGCTGAACTGGCCAAAGACCCGGGCTTGAGCGCGCTGCGCATCAATGTGGACACCAGCAACGGCCGGGTGCTGCTCAAAGGCAGCGCGCCCGACCGCAGCGCGCGCGACCGCGCCGCCCGGCTGGCCGCCGGGGTGAAGGGCGTGACCGGCGTGGACAACCAGTTGGACGTGCGCGGCTGATCCGGCCGCGCTGTGGTTCCTCCAACCACCCCACCGGCCACCCCACCCGCCACGCCGCCGGCCCCGCCACCCGCCCCGCCAGCGGCTGCACCGCCCGGCCCGCAGCCCGCAGTGCAACCGGGCCGGCGCGCCGACCCGTCACCGGCGATGCCGCCCGACAGTGCCGCCGCGCGCTGGGCCCAGCCCGACGGGCACTGGACGCTGCAGGTGGCCGGCGACTGGCGCACTGCGGCCAGCGCCGTGCCGGCAGCCCCGGCGGCGCTGGCCGCCCAGGTTGCCGGATCATCTGAGCCGGTGGTGGTGGACGGGCGCGGCATCAGCCACTGGGCGCCCGGCCTGGCGGCGGGGCTGTGGCAAAGCCTGCGCCCGCTGGCCCAGCGCAACCTGGCGCTGGATTTGCAGCAATTGCCGGGCGGCCTGCGCGACATCCTGCTGCTGGCCCTGCCCGCCGCTACGCCAGCCAGCGCCAGCACCAGCAGCAGCCGGCGCCGTTGGGCCCAACCCGATTGGGTCACCCAGGTGGGGCTGTGGGCGGCTGCGGCCTGGGCCGACGGGCAACAAACCCTGAAGTTCATCGGCGAGGTGCTGCTGTCGCTGGGCCGGCTGCTGCGCGGCCGGGCCGACATGCGCTGGGCCGATCTGGCCTGGCAACTTGACCGCACCGGCCCGCGCAGCGTGGCCATCGTCAGCCTGGTCTGCGGCCTGGTCGGCGTGATCCTGGCCTATATGGGCGCTGACCAGTTGCGCCGCTTTGGCGCGCAAATCTACATTGCCGATCTGGTCTCGGTGGGCATGGTGCGCGAAATAGCCGCGCTGATGACCGGCGTCATCCTGGCCGGCCGGGTGGGTGCCGCCTTTGCAGCGCAATTGGCCAGCATGCAGGCCAATGACGAGATCGACGCGCTGCGCAGTTTGGGGCTAGATCCGGTAGACCATCTGGTGCTGCCGCGCCTGCTGGCGCTGCTGCTGGCCGCACCGCTGCTCACCGCAATGGCCGCGCTGGTCGGCCTGTTGGCCGGCTGGGCGGTGGCGGTGGCCATCTTTGGCGTGCCTGCCGCCGATTTCCTGACGCGCAGCCTGCACGCGCTCAGCCCCACGCACGTGCTGATCGGCCTGTTCAAAGGCACGGTGTACGCCATGCTGGTGGCGCTGGCCGGCTGCCGCCAAGGCCTGGCCGCCGGCCGCAGCGCCGAGGCGGTGGGCCAGGCCACCACCACCGCCGTGGTGCAGGCCATCGTCTGGATCGTGGTCGTGGCGTCGCTGCTGACCATCGTCTTCCAGCGGCTGGGCTGGTAGACAAAGCATTTTCGACGTCGCACTGCCCATGACCGCCGCCCTGCAAACCCCGGCCCCCGACAGTGCAGCCGACAGCGCCACCAGCGCGGCCCCACCCGGCGGCAGCGCGCCGCCACTGGTCAGCGTGCGCGGCCTGTGCATGGCTTTTGGTGGCAAGGTGTTGCAGCGCGATTTGACCTTCGACATCCGGCCCGGCGAGGTGTTTGCCATCGTCGGCGGCAGCGGCTGCGGCAAAAGCACGCTGTTGCGCCACCTGATCGGCTTGACCCCGCCGGCCGCCGGCCAGGTGCTGCACGGTAGGGTTGACCTGTACGACAGCGATGCGGCCACCCAGTCGCGGCTGCGCCGGCGCTTTGGCGTGATGTTCCAGGCCGGCGCGCTGTGGAGCTCGATGACGGTGGGCGAAAACCTGATGCTGCCGCTGCAAATGTTCACCCGGCTCAGCGCCGAGGCCATCGAAACCCAGGCCCGCTTCAAGCTGGCGCTGGTCGGCCTGGCCGACAGTTTTGAGGCCGAGCCGGCGGCGCTGAGCGGCGGCATGCGCAAGCGCGCGGCCATCGCCCGGGCGATGGCGCTCGACCCGCCGCTGCTGTTTCTGGACGAGCCGTCGGCCGGGCTCGACCCGCCCACCTCGGCCCGGCTGGATGAGCTGATCCTGCAACTGCGCCAGCACCTGGGCACGGCGGTGGTGCTGGTCACGCACGAGCTGGACAGCCTGTTTGCGGTGGCCGACCGGGTGCTGTTTCTTGACGCCGAGAGCAAAACCATGACCGCACTCGATGCCCCGCGCGTGCTGGCCGAGCACGGCCCGGACGCGGTGCGGGCGTTTTTGCAGCGGGCGCAGCGGCCATGAAGCGGCGCGCCAATGCCACTTTGATCGGCGCCTTTGTGGTGGCCGGCCTGGCGCTGGTGGCGGCGGGCGTGATCGCCGCTGCCGGCGGCAAGCTGTTCACCCGCACCGAGCAGGCGGTGATGCACTTCAACGGCTCGATTTACGGCCTGCAGGTGGGCGCGCCGGTGGTGTTGCGTGGCGTGCGGGTGGGCAGCGTGGCGTCGATCGGTTTGGTGTTTGAGCCCGCCACCGGCGGCTTTTTGATCCCGGTGGTGGCCAGCCTGGAGCGCGATGTGATCCGCAGCCTGCCGGCCCGGCCGGCCGGGCCGGCGGGCGCTGATGTTGAGCCCGCGCCCGCCACCGACCTGACGCTGGCCGCGCTGGTGGCCAAAGGGCTGCGCGCCCAGTTGTCGATGCAAAGCCTGCTCACCGGCCAGTTGTACATCGATCTCGACCTGCGCCCCGGCGGCGCCGCCAAGCTGCACGACGGCGGCACCGGCAGCGGCAACGGCGGACGGGTCGAGATCCCCACCTCCAGCACCGCCATCCAGAACCTCAAAGAGCAGTTGGAGGGGCTGGACATGCGCCGCCTGCTGGACGATGTGTCGGCGATCGCGTCGTCGGCCAAGGCGGTGGTGGCCGGTCCGCAGCTCAAGCAGGCGATGGACGACCTGGCGCAGATCACCGGCCAGGTGCGGCGTGTCAGCGACAGCCTGGCCCGGCAGGTGGGGCCGCTGTCGCAGTCGGCCCAGGCCACGCTGACCGACGGCCAGCGCACGATGGGCCGGCTGGGCGACGCCGCCGACCGGGTGGGCGATGCCGCGCGCCGGCTGGGCAGCACCGCCGACCGGGTGGGCGCGCTGGCCGCACCCGACTCGGCGCTGCTGCAGCGGGTGCAGCAAACCGCCGATGAACTGGCCCGCAGCGCCGCCGCGCTGCGCAGCCAGACCGATGACGGCGCGCCGGTGGTACAAAACCTGACCCGGACGCTGCAAGACGTGTCGAAAGCGTCGCGGGCGGTGCGTGAGCTGGCCGACTTGCTGGCGCGCCAGCCCGACGCCTTGCTGCGCGGGCGGACCGCCACAGAAGCCAGCCCGACACCCTGATCCCTGATCCCTGCCCACCGCCGGAGCCCCCGATGAGTCTTGCTCTTTTCTTCACGCCCAAGCCCGCCGCCTGTTTGCCGAGACGGTTGCCCGGTCGGTCGCCAGGTCCGGCGTCCGCGTGGGGGGCAGGTCCGGCGGCAGGTTGGGCGGCAGGTCCGGCGGCGGCGCTGCTGCTGGCGCTCGCCGGCTGCGCCAGTCCGGCCCCGCCGATCAGGCTGTACACGCTGCCGCTGGCGCCGCCGGCCGGCAGCGCCGCCGCAACCGCCGCCTCAACCGCACCCGCTGCCGCCGCGCCGGGCGACACCTGGCAACTGGCGCCGCTGCGCCTGCCGGCCTATCTGGACCGCGACGCGCTGCTGCTGCCCGGGGCTGACCCCACCCGCCTTCAGCCGCTGGACGGCCACCGCTGGGCCGAGCCGCTGCGCGACGCCCTGCCCCGGCTGCTGCAAGAAGACCTGCGCACGCTGCGCGGCGCGGCCCGCGTCTGGGCCGCGCCGTTGCCCGCCGGGCTGGTGATCCACCGCCAACTGACGGTCGAGCTGTTGGCGCTGGATGTGACGCCCGACCGGGCTGGCGTGCACCTGCAAGCGCGCTGGACGCTGGCCGATCCGACGGGCGCCACGGCGCCGCAAGTGGGGCAGGCCGATTTGCGTGCCGCTGCCACCGGCCCTGAGCCCGGGCAACTGGTGGCCGCACACCGGCTGGCGCTGTGGCAACTGGCCGAGCGCATGGCCGCCAGCCCGCCAGCGCGGTAGCGCAAGTTTGTCAATTGACCCAGCCACTTCCAATGAAATCAACGGCTTAGAGCGAATGGCACTTACTTTGGCGTTCCTGCCTGCGGTGACGGGTGTAGGTGGTTGATGGCAAAGGCAGGAGGCTGACCCAAGGCCGATAGCATGGTTGGTTACGAAGC
>JANLOP010000309.1:0-3331 GCA_031366635.1 Betaproteobacteria bacterium
GTTTCAATCCACGCCCGCCATTACTGGCGGGCGAGACGGTTCGCGCGCAACCTGTGGTGACCAAACGCATATTCCCCACCCTTCCGCGAACCCGTCGCGCCGAAGCGCAGGCGGGCGCACGCAGATTGAATGAAAACAGCGTTTTGCCAGTCACCACAAGCCTTTACGACCCGCCGCGAACCTTTGGCGTGCCAGCACGGCACTCCGGGTTCGCGCCACGATGTTAGCGGCCGGTGCCAGTTGTCACAGCACCAGCGGGCCTTCAAAATCCACCGCCTTGAACTTGCCGTGCTCGCGCACTTCGGCGCCTCGGCTGTCGGGCAGCCGGTACAGCCGCAGGCAATCCTGGGTGGGTTCGATCTCGGCCAGCAGGCGGCGCTCCAGCGCCTCGAACTCGGCCAGCGTCACCTGGCACTCAAACACCGATTTCTGCACCCGCTGCCCGGTGCTTTCGCACACCTTGGCCACCCGGCGCAGGCGGCGGCGCCCCGGTTTGGTTTCAGTGCTCACGTCATAACAAACAATCACCAGCATCGCCGTTCCCGCGCCGCTACTTGGCCGTAAACGGCAAATAGCCACCGGCCTGGCCATCGGCATCCAGTTCTCCGCGCACCGCCCGCGCCAGCAGACGCGCCTGCACCAGCGGCACCAGGCCCAGCGGCAAGGACAGCGCCAGCAGCGGGTGGGTGATGTCTTCTTGCTTGCGTTGCTGGTAGGCCACCACCACCGCCTTGCGGGCCTCAGGGGTCAGCGCCACCGCGCCACCTTCTCTGAGCACAAAACTTTCGGCATTCAGTTGCTCGCGGTTGACGAGCGACAGCGCCAGCCGGTCGGCATACGGCCGGAACTCTTCCATCAGATCGAGTGCCAGCGCAGCCCGGCCCGGCCGCAACGCATGCAAGAACCCCACTTGCGGATCGAGCCCCGCTGCCTCGATGGCGCTGCGGCAATCGTTCATCCACATCGCGTACAAAAACGACAGCAGCGCATTGATGCGGTCGCGCGGCGGGCGCCGGTTGCGGCCGTCCATGGCAAAGTGCGGCCGGGCATCGGCGCGCACCAGCAGGCTCAGGCAGCCAAAATATTGGCGCGCGGCCTCGCCTTCCACACCGCGCAGGGTGTCCAGGTCAGGCACCGCCGGCAGCGCGCGCAGGCTGGCGGCCAGGTCGTCGGCGCCGCGCGTCAGCCTGGCGGCTTCATCGGGCAACTTTGATTCGCGGGCGCCGCGTTGCAGCACCTGGCGGGTGTTCTTGATCTTGCCGGCCACAAAGGCGCGCGCCGTGTCCAGCGCAAACGCGGGGTCCATCGCCCGAAGATGCTGCGCCCGGCGCAACAACACATTGCCGGCGGTGGCGCCCTCCAGCCGGGCCTTGAAGCGGCCGTTGTCGTCCATCAGCACCAGGCCGATGGCCTCGTCGGCCAGCCGGTGCATCAGCGGCGCCGACAAGCCCACCGGCCCAAAGCACACCACCGATTGCAGGTGGTGCAGTGGCACCCGCAGCTTGGTTTCGCGCTCAACGTCCACCCGCAAGGTGGCGTTGTCCAGCCGCAGGTAGCTGCCGGGGGTGTTGACGTACAGCGTGTTGAGCAGTTGCATGGCGGGGCCCGGCGGGTTGGCGATGGTGATCGGGTTGATCGGGTTGATCGGGGTGGTCTGGGTGACCGGGCGGTAGTGGCGGTGGCGGTGGCGGTGGCGATGGCCGCCATCAGGCAACTGAATCAATCAGGCGTCGGGATCAAACAGCCGGGCGCGTGCTGTGGCCAGCGCGGTGGACGCGGCAGCCTCGGGCTGGCAGCGGTCATGCAATGAGCAGCCGCCGCAGCGCTGGGCCGCCGTCTCACCGGCCAGCGGTGGTGGCAGGTGGTGGCCTTGCAGCATGCCGCGCACTGCATCGGCCGTGTCGGCCACCTGCTGGCGCAGCGCGGGCGTGATGGGCACCACTCGCCGCCGCTTGGAGCTGGCGTAGTAGATCGCGCCCTCGGGCACCGGCCGGCCGGTGATGAACTCCAGGCACACGGCCTGCGCCGCCAATTGCAGATCATCACAGGCGCCGATGGCTGCGGCCTTGTGGCGGTTGCCGTGCTTGTATTCCACCGGGTACGGCGCGCCGCCCGCGCTGAACTCCACCACATCGGCCTTGCCGATCAGCCCCAAGTCGTCATGCCACAGCGGCAGCGCACGCTCACTGCGCACGCCTTTGGCGGTGTCCACGCCGGGCTTGTCCACCTGCGCGTGCACCGCATTGCCGCGCAAGGTGTGCAGGTTGTCGTCAAACGCCTGCTCCAGGTGGATCAGGCCGCATTGGCGTGGGCAGTAGGCCCAATGCTGCAGGGCGGACAGAGCGATGGGGTCGGGTGGCTCGGCGGCCGGCCGTGGCCCTTCATTCGATGAGATTGATATCATCAGCATCACTTTCTGTGGAGCCCGTCATGGCCGACTTTGTTTTGCGCAACCTGGACGATGACTTGAAGGAAAAGCTGCGCCTGAGCGCCGCGCGCCACCAGCGCTCGATGAACACCGAGCTGCGCGAGATCGTGCGCAGCGCGCTCACCCGCCCGCCCGGCGGCAGCACGGCTGATCTGCAGCAACTGGCCGCCGACATCCGTGCCCTCAGCGCCGGCCGGGCGCAAACCCCGTCGGAAGACCTGCTGCGCGAAAGCCGGGGCGAGCGCTGACCCGGCCGCCGGCAGCACCGCACCATGGCTTCTTGGGTGATAGATGCCAGTGTGGCGGCCAAATGGCTGCTGCCCGAAGACGGCTCAGACCAGGCCAGCGCGCTGCTGTCCGATGCGTTGCTGGTGCCTGACCTGTTGTTTGCGGAGGTGGCCAACATCTTCTGGAAGAAGCAGGTGCGCGGCGAGATGGATGCCGCCACCGCCGACGCGGCAGCGCGCTGGTTGATGCAGGCGCCACTGCAGGTGCATCCGTGCGCCGGGCTGACGGCGGAAGCGGTGGGCTTGGCGATACGGCTTCAACACCCGGCCTACGACTGCTTTTACCTGGCGCTGGCCCGCCGCACCGGCTGCCCGCTGGTGACGGCGGACCGGCGGCTGGTGGCGCGGTGCCGGCGGGCGGATGCGTTGGATTTGGCGGCTTTGGTGGTGGTGTTGGGGGGCGTGGGCGTTCAAGAGCGGCATTGACATCCACGGCTGCCCAGCACTGCCAAGGCCGATTGACGACAGTCAGCAACGCCGCTGCACCGTGACCCCGGGCGCCGCCTCGCGCTCCTCGCCAATGGCCAGTGGTTGGCCGTCGAACAGCACTTCGTAGGCTTCGAATCCCCGTGCCGGCGAATCGGGAGCCAGGTTGCGCACCGTCAGCTTGTCGAAC
>JANLOP010000305.1:0-3739 GCA_031366635.1 Betaproteobacteria bacterium
GCTGGCCGCGCGCATCGCCCGCATCACCTGGCTGGCTTGCAGCAGCAGCCAGAACACCGCCCCCGAGCCCGCCACCGCCACGCCGCGCCAGCCCCAGAAGGCATAGCCCAGGGCCACCGCCAGCACGGCCAGGGCCCAGCCGAGTTTCGCGTTCATGGTTGGCAGCCCGGCGCCGGGCCGGTCTTGAGGAGGGGTGGGGATTGTCCCAGCCCCTTGCCAGCGCAGCGCCGTCCGCCGGCCTGCGCCTGCCGCTTGATCGCCGCCTGGCGCCGACAGGGCATCAGCGCGGTGCGGCGCTGGCCCGGTTGATCAGCGCTCGCACCACGGCTTCAGTCAGCGGGCCGCTGGCTTTTTGCCGGGCCAGGCCCTGTGCGGCCTGCTCCAGCAACGGCAGCGCGTTGCTGCGCTGGCCCTGTGCCAGCAGCGCGCGGCCGCGTTGCCAGGCCAGGCGGGCGTCCCAATCGTTGCCTTGCTCAGCCTCGGCGATGGCCTCGGCGCGCAGGCCTTGCAACAGCGTGCCGGCCGGCGCCGGCTGGCCCAGGTCCAGCAGGCAATCGGCCAGCAGGTAGCGCAGGTATTGCACCTGCGCTGCATCGTCGGGCTGGTTGCTGCGGGCGCGCTGCAAGGCGTCTTGCAGCACCGGCAGCGCGGCGGCGGCGTGGCCGGCGCGGTGCTGGGCCAGGCCGATGTTGGCCTGCACGGCCAGCGCGGCGCCGCTGTCGGGGCCCATCAGCGCGCTGAAACCCGCATGCACGCGCTGCCATAGTGCCTGGGCGGCCGGGTATTGCGCCTGTTTGAACAGCACCAGCGCCTGCAGATCGGCAGCCGACAGCGTCATGCGGTGCTGCGGCCCGACGCGCTGTGCCAGCGCCTGCTCGGCCTCGGCCAGCAGGCGGGCGGCGTCGTCCAGCCGGCCTTGGTAGACCAGGTTGCTGCCCAGGCCCACCTTGGTGATCTGGGTGCGCAAGTGGTCGGCACCGTGGCTGGCCTGCTGGCTGGCCAGCAGGCTGCGGTACAGCGCCTCGCCCTGGGCATGCTGGCCTTGCGATGTCAGGTTGTCGGCCAGCCCAAACGCGATCTTCTCGCGCCAGGGCGCCTGCGCCACGGTCATCGGCTGCACCAGTTGCCAGGCCTCGCGCAGCAGCCGGGTGGAATCGGCCAGCGCCTGCGCACCGCCCGCCACCCAGGATTTGGCGTACAGCAGCCGGGCCTGGAACTCCGCCGGCTGCGGCGTGCTGGCGGCGGCTTGCTCGGCGTCGCCTACCACGGCAGCGGCCTCGTCCATGCGCGACAACTGGGCCAAGTCGACCGCCAGGCGCAGCCGGGTGTTTTGCACTGCGTCCAGATCGGCCTGCGGGGCGCGGGCAAACGCTGCCAGCGCATGCTGGCCCTCGGTCACCGCATCCTGCGTGCGCGACAGCTCGGACAGCGCGCGCTGCATCGCCGCGTGCAGGCCCGCCTGCACCTGGGGCGCCGCATTGGCAAAACGCCGGTCGATGGCCTGGGCGGTGCTGGCCAGCGCGTCCACCACCATCACATCGGCCCGGCCAGCGGCGGCCGGGTTGGCGGCGCCGATCAGGTCATCGGTGAGCAACTGGTTGAGCGCCTGCACCAGCGCATGCTGCTGCACCAGCGCCTGGGCGGCCCGCCGCTCGGCGTTGTACAGCCACAGGCTGGCGGCCAGGCCGCTGGCCAGCGCCAGCCCGGCCGCCAGCATCCAGGGCTGGCGCGCCCGGGCATGTTGCAGGGCTTGCCGGGTGGCGGCGGCCCGCACAGCCTCGGCCTGTGCTGCCTGCTGCCGGGCATGGCGTGCCGGCAGCGCGCGCAGCGCCTCGGCCAGCTCGGCTGCGGCGCTGAAACGCCGCTGCGGCTGGGCATCGGTGGCGCGGGCGATGTCGTCAGCCAGCAGCGCGTCGCCGATGTCGCGCTGCCAGCCGCTGGCCAGCGGCCGGGTGAAATCACCCCGCAGCAACTGGCACAACACCAGCCCCAGGGCGTAGACATCGCTGCGCACCGTGGCCGGCTCACCGGCCACTTGCTCCGGCGCCAGGTACAGCGGCGTGCCGCCGGTGCTGGCCTGGGCGCCGTGGGGGGCGGGCAGGGTGGCGCCGAGCTGGGTGATGTGCAGCGCGGCCAGTCGCTCGGGCTGCAGCATCGCAGCGCTGCCAAAGTCGGTGATCCGGGCCCACCAGCCGCCGTCGGCGCGCCGGTCGATCAGGATGTTGGCCGGCTTCAGATCACGGTGCAGCACGCCCACGCTGTGCGCCGCCGCCACGGCATCGACGATTTGCAAAAACAAGGCCAGCCGCCCGGCCGGTGACAGGCTGGCCAGGCCCGCCGGGGCGAGGGCCCATCGGGCCAGGTCGGTGCCGCCGTGCGCGCACTCCAGCCAGCCGGGCGGGGCGCGCAGGTTCCAGTCCAGCACGCGGGCAAAGTCGTCGCGCTCGCCCAGGCTGTGGCGTAGCAGGCGGTACACCCGCTGCTCACGCTGCAAGCTGGCCAGCCGGCCATCGTCCAGCGCAAACTTGTAAACCCGCTGCTCGCCGGTCTGGCGGTGGCGCGCCAGCCAGGTGGGATTGGCCCGGCCCGGCGCCAGCGCATGCAGCAACTCAAAATGCGGCCGGCCAGGCACGTCGTCCCCGGCAGCCAGCCGGTGCAGCGCGCGCCCGCCGTCGGTCAGCGGCTGGCGTTGCACCGGCCCGTCCAGCCGGTAACCCTGCCGCGGCACGGTGACCAGCCGGGCCGCGTTCTCAGGCCCCAGCGCGGCGCGCAGTTTGGACACGGTGTTGGCCAGCACGTTGTCCACCACCGAGCCGGCGTCGATGCGCTCATCCCACAGCGCGCGGTCGATGCGTGCGCGGGTGACCAGCGTGCCGGGTTCGGCCAGCAGCAGTTGCAGCAGGCGCAACGGCTGGTGCTGCACGTCCACCGCCTGGCCGGCCACTTGCAGCTCAAAACGCGACTCGTCGAACACCGCGCTGCCGAAAACCCAGCGATAGCGCGTCGATTCAACCTCTTCTGCTTGCATCTGCGCCCTCCTTTCTGCTGCGTGGCGGGAGTGTCCCGGTCTGCCCGCCCGCATCTTCATCAGGTTAGAAAAAAAAGAGAAGCCGGTGATTGCCGTCGGATTGGGGGTGCGGCTCACTGGGCCTGCCGGCGGCTGCCGGTCTGGCGGCCAGCCGGCCGCCGCAAACCAAGGAGGATCGGAAATGCAAAAACGCGCACACGCCGTCCGGGCAGTGGCCCGCCACCTCAAACCCATCGCGCTGGCGCTGCTGGCCGCCGGCTGGGCGGCACCCGCCGCCGCCATCGACTACGTTTGGCGAGGGGGCACCGGCGCCTGGGAGACGGCAGCCAACTGGCAGCCGGGGCTGGGCACGCCCGGCACGGGCGACAGCGCCACCGTCAGCACGGGCGAGGCCAGCCTGGCGTCCAACCGCACGCTGGCGGGCTTTACGCTGATTGCCGGCGCGGTGTCGGGCACCGGCGCTTTGACGGTGGCGGGCCCTGCCACCTGGCGGGGCGGGGAACTCACCGGCGCCGGCACGCACCGCTTCGAGGGCAGCACCACCCTCACCGGCAGCGCTGGCAAGTCGCTGACGGGTGGGCGGGAGCTGCAATTGGCGGGCCCCACCACCTGGGGCGGCAACACCGCTGCGGGCGCGAATTACCTGTTCTTCTACGGCGGCACGTTGAACAACACCGGCGCCTTCACCGACGCCAATGCTTTCAACACCTA
>JANLOP010000323.1:0-6243 GCA_031366635.1 Betaproteobacteria bacterium
GCGGCGCCGATGGCGCAGAGGTGGCGGTTGAGCAGCGCGGCATCGGTCAGCAGGGCCGGCACGGCGCTGAAATCAAGCACCTCGGCCAATTGCAGCGGCGCCACCGGCACATACAGCAGCGGCCCCAGGTGGTCGCACAGCGCCTGCACGCCCGGCATCGGGGTGATCAGCAGGCGCGCCAGCGTCACCTGGCCAAAGGCGCGCTCGATGCCGTCCAGCGTGCGCTGCAACTCCAGCCCGGCCTGGTCGTAGGCCAGCGTGCGGGCGGCGTCGGCGTCGGCGTTGGCATTGGCATTGGCATTGGCATTGGCATTCGCAACATCGGGCTGCGCCAGCGCCAGATCCAACTGGCGGGTGGACAGCAACTCACCGCGGTAGGTAACGACCAGCGTGGCATGGCCGGCCTGGCAGTGCAGCAGGGCCTGGGCCCGGCCGTCGGGCTCAACCAGCGCGCCCAGGTTGCGCAGGGCGGTCTCGGTGATGTCGATGGCCTGCCAGGGCATGCCGGCGTCGGCTGCCTGCTCAACCAGCGGGCGCACCTGGGCGGCGGCGGCGGCCACCGCGATGATCTGGGCCTGCGCCCGGTAGCTGGTGCCCTCGGGCACGGCCAGCACGTCGATGGCCGCGCTGTCCACCGCAAAATCCACCGTGTCCTTGAGCTGCCAGCGCACGGCGGCGGCCCAATCCGGGCGCGGCACATCGGCCGGCGCGTCCATCGCCACACACTGGTACTGGCCGCGCTGCAGCAGCGCCACCCGGCGGTGCCGGTGCAGCGCCCGGCTGCGCCGCAGTTGCTGCAAAACGCGGGTCGGCTGGGCCCAGGGCGCGTCCGCCGACCAGCGGATGGCCGGTCTGGCGCCAGCACCCCGCTGCACCAGCGCCACGGCGATCTGGTCGCCGTGGGGCGCGATGCCAATCCAGCCTGGCAGCAGTGATCCGCGTGAGAGTCCGAGCACCCAAAGTCCCCTTTCGTGAGTGCAACCATCGTTTCATGGCGGGCGCTCGGCGAATGGCGGAAAAGCGGGGGGATTCAAGCGGTGATCGGGCCTGCGCGGCTTGCTGCATCGCGCAGGCAGCAGCGCCCGGGTCAGCGGCCGACGCGCCGCGACCGGTAGCGCTGACCGATCCACAGCAAGCCGCTGAGCAGCAGGGCCAGGCCGGACGGCTCAGGCACCGCCAGCACGTCGCCGCTGTGCACCGCCCAGGCCGCGTTTTCGGTGGCGCTTTTGAAGGCAAAGTCCTGGTAGCCCTCACCGTACAGCAGCACGCCGGCCTGGTCGTGGTCGCTGGCCAGGGTCTGGCCCGACCAGTAAGCGACATCGGCAATGCCGCTGAACAGCGCGTAGTTGGCGTTGTGCGGCAGCGTGCTGACCGGCAGCGTGGCCGCGCCGCCCAGGTTGACGTAGAACATGGTGCCCAGCTCACCGGCGGCGGCATTGCAGCCATAGCCGGTGCCGCTGCCGTTGCAGGCGCTGTCGATGCTGGGCAGGCGCCAGCCGGCCACGCCGGCCACTGTCAGCCCGGCCACCCAGGTTTGCGCGCTGGCCCAGGTCATCAACCCGTCGCTGTTGCTGACGCCGTCGTCTTGCGCTGATCCGGCCGCCAGATTGGCATTGCGCACCCACGTCAGGTTGAGCACGTCGTCGAAGTAGCCATCGACAACGCTGTCGAGGTCGCCGTCGCGGGCATGCAGCGCGGCCTGGCTGGCCAGCGGCACGGCGGCGGCCAGCGCCAGCACGGCGGCCAGCCGCCAGGCGGCGCGGCGCGGGTGGTGAATCGATGCAGTCATGGAAGTTCTCCCCTGGAAGGTTGACATCAAGCGGCGGTGCACTGCCAGCGCCATGCGCTGCCGCGCGCGGCGCTGGGCCGGGCGCTTACTGGTCGAGCCGGATGCGGTAATCCAGCCAATTGCCCCAGATCGGCTGGTAGTTGCAACTGGTGGGCCGCATGCCCCACGACAGGATCGACCGGGCGCGCTGCGGGCTTTGGTCCATCGGCTGGACCAGCGGCAGGTTGCGGTTGGCTTGGGCCAGCACCGCAAACTGCCAGGTCGGCGCGGCCACCGAGTTGGCCAGGTGAACGCTGTCCTCAGCCACCGGCTGGTAGGCATTGGTGGCCGGATCGAAGACGCAGTTCAGCACGTACTCGCGGCTGCCCGGGTTGGGGCTGCCACCAAAGCCGAAGGGCTGCTTGACCTTCACCGGGCAGGCAAACGTGCGGCGCTGCGGGTCATAGCCGCAGCAGCTCATCTCCTCGAAGAACAGGCTGCCGTGGTAGCCCACCGCCGCGCCGCACTGGCGGGCGGCGTTGACAAAGGTCGGCAGCGCCGCCGCATCGTTGGCGCAGTACTTGAACTGCTCGTAGAGCTTGGCATTGGCCGCGTCCTGCGCGGCCTCGGGCAGCTTCTCGTTGGCCAGCATCGCCGCCAGCACATAGTCTTTGACGGTGGCGCTGCAGACCGGCTGGGTCTGCGCCTGGACGGCCAGCGGCAGCACGGCGCCGGCCAGCAACGACAGTTGAAGCAAGCCCTTTTTCAGGGCGGATGAGGTGTTGCGCATGACAGTTCTCCTGGGCAGGGTGGTGGGGGGCTGCGGTGTCACCGCCTGCGGCGGTCGATCCAAAAGGCCGCAGCCCTGAGACGAAATCTAGACGGCCGGCGCCTGGCGCAACAGCGTGGGCGCCACCCAGATTTCGCGCGTTGCCCCCTGTTTTTGCAGGCGCTTTTGCTCAGCCGGGCAAGGGCTGCGCGGCCAGGCGCCGCGCCTGTGCCAGCGCGCAGTCCAGCGCCTCAGCGCGGTTGCTGGCACCCAGCTTGGCCAGCAGCGCGGCCACATGGTTTTCCACCGTGCGCTCTGAGCGCGACAGGCGCTGGGCGATGGCGCGGTTGCTCAGGCGTTGCTGCAGCAAGCCCAGCACCTCGCGCTCACGGGCGGTCAGGCCCAGCGGATCACTGCGGGCATGGCGGTAGGCGCCGCGGGCCACCATGCGCTCACCGAGCGCGCGCAGCCGGCGCCGCGCCAGGCCGGCGGCGGGTGCGGCGCCCAGATCGTCCAGGATGGCCAGCGCCCGGTGCAGGTGTTGGGCGCTGCCACCCATCAGCACCAGCGCCTGCTCATAACGGCAGCCGCGTTGCAACCAGGCAGCGGCGGCGCCGTCCAGATCACCGGCCAGCTCGGCTGCGCAAGGCGCAGCGAGTGGCGCCTGCAACGCCGACGGCAGGCCCGCCAGGCGGCCGACGCGGCCCAGCCAGCACAGCAACTGGCCGATATGCCAGGGCTGGCCCGATTGCAGCGCCGCCGGCAAGGCCTGGCGGGCGACGCGCTCCACCGCATCGGGGTCACCGGCCAGCCAGGCGGCCTCAGCGCAGCACACCGATTGCGGCGCATACCAGGGGTCGAACCCCAAGCGGCGGCTGCCGGCCAGCATCTCGCGCCAGTAGGTCTGGGCCTGCGTCTGCGTTGGTGTTGGTGTTGGTGTTGGCGTCGGCGTCGGCGTGGCCATCTGCGTCGGCGTCTGGGCATGGCCGCGGCGCAGCGCCAGCAGCATGGCGCCGTACTGCGATTGCTCACGCTCCAGCGCCGAGACGCCGGCTTGCCGGTCGATTTGCGCCAGCTCGGCCTGGGCGTCGGCCCAGCGGCCGGTTTCCAGCCAGGCATGGGCGCGGCGCAGGCGCAGCTTGGCGGCATAGACATCCAGGTCGCGCGCCTCGCTGTAGACCAGGGCCTCGGCACACAGCAAATGCGTGTCGTCGTAGCGCCGGTGCAGCAGCGTCAGGGCCAGCAGGTTGAGGTAGGCGCGCGTGGCGTGGTCGTCCAGCCCGTTGTCCAGCGCCAACGTCAGGCTGCGCTGCAACTGCTGCCAGCCGGCCGCATCATCAACCGTGCGCAGCGTGGCGCAGGCTGCGCTGTTCAGGGTAAAGGCCAGCGCCTCGGCGTCGCCCAGCGGCTCGGCCAGCGCCAGGCCGCGCTGCGCCCACTGCCGGGCCTGCGGGCTGTCCGGGCCCAGCAAATGCAGTTGGGCCACGGTGGCGTAGGCCATCGCCAGCTCGCGGTCGGTGCCGGTGCCGGCGCCAGCGCCTTGCAGCGCGGCCACTGCCGCCAGGGCGTGTGGCATGGCGGCGCCCTGGCCGTGCAGCAGGCTCTCCAGCCGGGCCAGCCGGCGCAGGTTGATGGCCTGGCAACGGCGGTCGCCCGAGGCGCGGCGCTGGGCCAGTGCCTCCAGGCTGGCGGCCATCGCCTGATGGACTTGGTGGGTGATCAGGCACTCGTCGGCACGCGCCTCCAGCAACGCCGCGCGTTCGTCAGCGCTCAGCCCTTGGCCCTGCTGCAAGGCCAATCCGTACAGCGCCGCCGCCTGGTGATGCGCCGACGCCAGCGCCGCGCTGCGCGCCGCCTGCGGCGCCAGCACCCGCAGGGCCTGGGTGAGCCCGGCGCGCTCGGCATGGTGCACGCGCCGGGCCGCCGACCCGTCCGCCTGCGTCAAGGCGCCGTACACCGCCGAATGCAAGGCCCGGGCCGCATCGCTTGACAGCGCCTGCTCGATCACCTGGCGCACCAGCTCGTGCCGAAAGCGCAGGCCCTGGCCATCGCTGCACAGCAGGCCGCCATCGGTGCAGGTCTTGAGCGCCGGCCCGGCCCCGGGCAGCAGCGCGCCCAGCAGCGCGGGCTCGACGAACGACGGCAGCACACTGGCCAGATCCAGCAGCGCCCGCGCGTCGGCCGGCAACTGGGCGGCGCGGGCCAGCACGGCGTCGCAGACGGTGGCCGGCAACTGCGCGGACTGGCATGCGAGAAGCTCGGCGACAAAAAACGGGTTGCCGCCGGTGGCCGCAAACACCGCTTGCGGGTCGCGCCCGGCGCGACGCGCCCAGTCGTGCACGGTGGGGCGCGACAGCGGGGCCAGCGGCAGGCGCAGCGTGAAATCGGTGGGCAGCGCGCCCAGCACGCCCAGCAGCGGCGCGCTGGTGCTGGCGGCGTCGTCGCGGTAGCTCAGCACCAGCAGCGCGCGCGTGCTGTCGATGCGCCGGCTGAGGTAGCGCAGCAAATCCAGCGTGGCGCTGTCGGCCCAGTGCACGTCCTCGACCACCAGCACCGTGGGCGGCGCTCGCTCGCGCAGCAGTTGCAGCATGCCGGCCAGCACCTGCTGGCCCTGCGCGCCCGAGCGCACCGCCAGCGCCAGCGCGGGCGGCAACTGGTCGAGCAGGTCGATCAGCGGGCCCAAGGGCTGCGGCGACAGCAGCGGCTCACAGGCGCCCCACAGCCAGCGCACGCTGCTGGCATGGTCGCGGCGCAGGCGGCGCAACAGGCTGGTCTTGCCCACACCGGCCTCACCGTGCACCAGCACGCAAGCGCCTTGGGCATCGGCGCGCTGCAAGTCTTGCAGGCGCTGGGCCAGCGCGGCCAGTGGCAGGTCGCGCTCCAGCAACTCGCCGTCAGCGGTCACGCGGGCTCCAGGCAACGGTAGGGCGCGATTTTTACGCTGGACGGCCGGCCTGAGAATCCCCTCGGCAATGGATTGGCGGGCCCGCCTGGGCAGGCGTTTCAGGCCCACCGCGCGGCGGGCAGCGCGCGCGGTGCCACTGGGCGGGTTGCCTGGCCGTTGTGCGGGTCGGCGGCTGGCGGGCCGCAGGCGGTGTCAGCCCAGCCGCGCGCGGTGCCGGGCCACTTGGGCCAGCACCTGGGCTGGCGCGGTGCCGCCGCGCACGTTGCGGGCAACGAGCGCGCCGCGCAGCGTCAGCACCTCGGGCGCGTCGTCGCCGATCAGCGGATGCAGGGCTTGCAGATCGGCCAGCGGCAGCTCGGCCAGGTCGAGCCCGCGCTGCAGGCCCAGCTTGACGGCATGGGCCACCACCTCATGCGCATCGCGGAACGGCAGGCCGCGCTTGACCAGGTAGTCGGCCAGATCGGTGGCGGTGGCATAGCCGCGCCTTGCCGCCGCCTCCATCGCCGCCGGCTTGACGACGATGCCTGCCACCATCTCAGCCAGGATGCGCAGCGTGGCGGCCAGCGTGTCCACGGTGTCGAAGAGCGGCTCTTTGTCCTCCTGGTTGTCCTTGTTGTAGGCCAGCGGTTGGCCTTTCATCAACATCAGCAGGCCCATCAGATGGCCCACCACCCGGCCGCTCTTGCCGCGTGCCAGCTCGGCCACGTCGGGGTTGCGCTTCTGCGGCATGATCGAGCTGCCGGTGCAGTAGCGGTCGGCCAGGTCGATGAAGCCGAAGTTCTGGCTCATCCACAGCACCAG
>JANLOP010000346.1:0-19906 GCA_031366635.1 Betaproteobacteria bacterium
GGCCTTGTTCTTGTACAGGGTGTCGGCGATGCCCCGCAGGTAGAACAAGGCAAAGCCGAAGGGCGGGTGCATGAAGCTGGTCTGCATGTTCACGCAGATCATCACGCCGAACCAGATCAGGTCGATGCCCAGCTTGGCCGCCACTGGGGCCAGGAAGGGGATGATGATGAAGGCGATCTCGAAGAAATCGAGAAAGAAGGCCAGGAAGAAGATGAAGATGTTGACCGCGATCAGAAAACCCAGTTGACCGCCTGGCAGGCCGGTCAACATGTGCTCGATCCAGATGCCACCGTCCACGCCCTGGAAGACCAGCGAAAACACCCGCGAGCCGATCAGGATGAAGACCACCATCGCCGTCAGGCGCATCGTGCTGAGCAAAGCCTGCTTGAGCAGCGACAGCGTCAGGCGCTTGTGCATTGCCGCCAGGATGAAGGCCCCCACGGCGCCCATCGCACCGGCTTCGGTGGGGGTGGCGATGGCCACGCTGATGCCGGGCAGGCCGCCCATGCTGCCCAGCACGGTGAAGATCAGCACGGCAGACGGGATGATGCCGGCCAGGCATTTGCGCCACAAGGCCCAGCCCACCAGCGTGCGCGCCTCTTGCGGCACCCCCGGCACGTGCGACGGCTTGAGGCGTGACAGCATGAAGGTGTAGAGCGCAAACAGCAGCACCTGCAGGATCGACGGGCCCCACGCGCCCTTGTACATGTCGCCCACCGGCTTGCCCAACTGGTCGGCCAGCACGATCAGCACCAGCGACGGCGGCACCAGTTGGGTGATGGTGCCTGAGGCCGCCAGCACGCCGGTGGCATAGCGCATGTTGTAGCCCCAGCGCATCATCACCGGCAGAGAAATCATCGCCATCGCGATCACCTGGCCGGCCACGGTGCCGGTGATGGCACCGAGGATAAAGCCGACGATGATCACCGAATAGCCCAGCCCGCCGCGCACCGGGCCAAACAACTGGCCCATGGAGTCGAGCATGTCCTCGGCCAGGCCGCAGCGCTCAAGAATGGTGCCCATCAGCGTGAAGAACGGAATCGCCAGCAACAGGTCGTTGGCCAGAATGCCGAACACATTGAGCGGCAGGTTGCCCATGAAGGCAACCGGGAACCAGCCCATCCACACGGCGTAAAAGCCGCAGCCCAAACCGAGGGCGATAAGCGAAAACGCCACCGGAAAGCCGATCACCAGCACGATGATCAGCCCCGCAAACATCAGCGGGGCGAAGTTGTCCATGCTCATTGCAGCGGTGTCTCGTAGTGAAACTCACCGTCGTACTGGTGCGTGAGCCAGGCCAGCCGTTTGATGACCTCCGAAACGCCCTGGGCAAACAGCAAGCCAAAGCCCAGCGGCAACAGCAGCATCGCCGGCCAGCGAATCAGGCCACCGGCGTTGTTCGAGACCTCACCGGTAATGACCATATTGACGAACAACGGCCAGGCGTAGGCGATCATCACGACCATCGACGGCAGCATGAAAAACACCAGGCCGGTGAGGTCGATCAGCGCCTGGGTGCGCCCCGAGTAGCGGCTGTAAATCACGTCCACCCGAATATGCTCATTGACGCGCAGCACCTGCGACGCGCCCAGCATCACGGCGGCCGCAAACAAATACCACTGAATCTCCAGGTAGGCATTGGAGCTGTAGTTGGCGATGTAGCGCACCAGCGCATTGCCGGCGCTGATGACGCAGGCCAGGAACACGGCCCATTGGGCGATGGTGCCGAATCGGTCGTTGATCCAGTCGATCCAGCGCGAGAGTTGAAGCAGCGAGGACACGGCGTCTCCGGGGGGGCTGTGAAACAGGGTGTACTTGCTGTTGCGCGCATCCGGCAACAGGCCAAGCCTGCCCGCTGACGGTTGACGTGCGGATGACCAGCGCCCGACTGTACGCAAGCGCACGTGGCCATCCGCTGAAAGATACCCGGGTCTGGGGAAAACCCTGGGCGCTGTGACAAGGCCGGCGGCCGTGTAGGCGCGGCGAGTTACACCAACAGGTGCTCACCGGCGTTTTCACCGCCCAACACCACATAGTTGACCTTGCGCAGGTCGGCCAGCACCCGGCCGCCGGCATAGCTGATCGACGATTGCAAATCCTCGTGCATCTCGCGCAGCGTGTCGGCCAGCAGGCCTTTGATGGGCTCAAGAATGCGCTTGCCCTCGACATGCCTGTACTCGCCCTTGTTGAAGTCGCTGGCCGAGCCGTAATACTCTTTGAAGCGTTTGCCGTCCACCTCCACCGTGGCGCCGGGGGATTCTTCATGGCCCGCAAACAGCGAGCCCACCATCACAAAAGCAGCCCCGAAGCGCACGCTTTTTGCGATGTCGCCGTGGTGCCGTATGCCGCCGTCGGCGACGATGGGTTTGCTGGCCACCCGGGCACACCACTTCAAAGCCGAGAGCTGCCAGCCGCCGGTGCCAAAGCCGGTTTTCAGCCGGGTGATGCACACCTTGCCCGGGCCGATACCCACTTTGGTGGCATCGGCGCCCCAGTTCTCCAGGTCGATCACGCCCTCGGGCGTGCCCACATTGCCGGCGATCACGAATGCATCAGGAAGCTTCTGCTTGATGTGGGCAATCATGCGGCGCACGCTGTCGGCATGGCCGTGGGCAATGTCGATGGTGATGTAGTCGGCGCCCACGCCGCTGGCGGCCAGTTGGTCGATCAGCGCCATGTCGGCGGGCTTGACGCCCGAGCTGAGCGAGACAAACAGCCCCAGGTCGCGCATGCGCCGGGCGTAGGCCAGCGCGTCCAGATCGAAGCGGTGCATCACGTAGAAATGCCCGCTGGCGGCCAGATGCTCGGTGATCGGCCCGTCCACCACGGTTTTCATGTTGGCCGGCACCACCGGCAATTTGAAGCGGCGCGGGCCGAACTCAACCGACGTGTCGCACTCGGCGCGGCTGTTCACCCGGCATTGGCGCGGCAACAGCAGGATGTTGTCGTAGTCGAAGATGTCCATGGCGGTGGCTTTCGGGGCGGGGGCCGAGGCGGGCGGTGGTGGGTAGGGGTGAGCAGAGCTGGGTTTGGGCAGAACGCGGTCAGGGCGGTGGGCAGCGGTCGGCCACCACCGCCAGCAGCCTGCCGTCCGGGCCCTCGATCCAGGCCCGCGCTTGCAAATTCAGCGGCTCGGCGCTGGCCGGCCAGCGCAGGGCGCGCAGATGGGTCATCGCCTGGCCGGGCTTCAGCATCGCCAGTGCATCCAGCGGCAGGGGCCCGGCCACGCTGCGCACCAGCGCGCGGGCCGCTGGCGTGCCGTCACTGCCGGCGCTGACCAGCTCCACCAGCGCCAGCCAGGCGCTGCTGCCGGGCGGCAGGGCGGTGCTGTGCGTGGCGGCGGTGGTGGCGGTGGCTGCAGCCCCGGCCCGGCCGGGCTTTCGCAGCGTCAATTGCGTCGCGAAATAGCCTTGCCAGGCCGGGCCGGATTCCACCCGAATTTGCAGGCCGGCCAGTGGCGCATGAGCGGCTTGGCGCCGCACTTGCTGGCCGCCGCTGGTGCTCGTCACGTCCTGGCCCTGGCCCTGGCCCTGGCCCTGGCCAAGACGCAATGCCCGCTCAACCGCCTCGGGCAGTGCACCGGCGGCCAGCGGCGCGCTGTCGCTGGTCGGGGTGATCCAGTCAAACCGCCAGGCACTGGTGGCAGCAGCGGCCGGCTCAGCCCAGCAACCGACGCAGTCGGCGGGCAGAAAAAACTCTTGCACAGCGGCCTGCGGTGCCGGGCAGGCGCTGGCAACGGTCTTCGGTGGCGTGGCGGCGACGGCGGTGACCGGCAAAGCGGCCAGCAAAGCGCCTACCGCAGCAGCCAGCCCAGCAGTCAGCCCGGCGGCCCGTGCGCACGCCCGCCACAACCGCCCGGCTCCTAGAATCGATGGATGCATGAACAGTATTTTGAACCCGCTGCCGCCGCCGCCTTTCCAGCGGATCACGGCATGCCCGGCACCGGCTCGCTGCTGCAAGGGCTGAACCCCGAGCAACTGGCCGCCGTCACCTTGCCGGCCCAGCCCAGCCTGATTCTGGCCGGCGCCGGCTCAGGCAAAACCCGGGTGCTGACCACCCGCATCGCCTGGCTGATGGCCACTGGCCAGGTCTCGCCCGGCGGGTTGATGGCCGTCACCTTCACCAACAAGGCCGCCAAAGAGATGCTCACCCGCCTGTCGGCCATGCTGCCGGTGGCGGTGCGCGGCATGTGGATCGGCACTTTTCACGGCCTGTGCAACCGCTTCTTGCGCGCCCACTGGAAGCTGGCCGCGCTGCCGCAATCGTTCCAGATTTTGGACACCGCCGATTCGTTGTCGGCCGTCAAACGCATCATCAAGGCGATGGGCCTGGACGAAGAGCGCTTTGTGCCCAAGCAGGTGAGCTGGTTCATCGCCGCCCGCAAAGACAACGCTGAGCGGCCGCAGCATGTGCAGGCCCAAGACCCGCAAATGCGCAAGATGGTGGAGATTTATCAGGCCTACGAAGACCAATGCCAGCGTGAAGGCGTGGTCGATTTTGCCGAGCTGATGCTGCGCACCTATGAGCTGCTGCGCGACAACAGCGCCCTGCGTGAGCACTACCAGCACCGCTTTGCGCACATCCTGGTGGATGAGTTTCAGGATACGAACCGGCTGCAATACGCCTGGATCAAGATGTTTGCGCCGCCGGGATCAACGCAAAGCGTTTTTGCGGTGGGTGATGACGACCAGAGCATCTACGCCTTTCGCGGCGCGCAGGTGGGCAATATGGCTGACTTTGAGCGTGAGTACCGGGTGGCGCATGTCGTCAAACTGGAGCGCAACTACCGCAGCTTTGGCAATATTCTGGACAGCGCCAACGCGCTAATTGCCCATAACACCCGGCGCCTGGGCAAAAACCTGAGCACCGAGGCCGGCCCCGGAGAGCCGGTGCGGGTGAGTGAGGCCACCAGCGACTATGCCGAGGCGCAGTGGCTGCTTGAAGAAGCCCAACACCTGCACCGCAGCGGCACCGCGCGCAGCCAGATCGCCATCCTGTACCGCAGCAATGCGCAGAGCCGGGTGATGGAGAGCGCACTGTTCAATGCCGGCGTGCCGTACCGCGTCTACGGCGGCCTGCGGTTTTTTGAGCGCGCCGAGGTCAAGCATGCGCTGGCCTATTTGAGGTTGCTGGAGAACCCAAATGACGACACCTCGTACCTGCGGGTGGTCAACTTCCCGACCCGCGGCATTGGCGCGCGCACCATCGAGCAACTGCAAGACGCCGCCCGCAACAGTGCGCGCAGCCTGTTTCAAAGCGTGGCGGCGGTGCCCGGCAAGGGCGGCGCCCATCTGGCGGCCTTCAATGCCTTGATCGACGCCTTGCGCGCCGCCACCCGGGGCCTGACGCTGCGCGAAATCATCGAGCAGATGCTGGCCAACTCGGGACTGCTGGATTTTTACCGCAGCGACAAAGAAGGCGCCGACCGGATCGAGAACCTGCAAGAGCTGATCAACGCCGCCGAGGCCTTTGTCACCCAAGAGGGCTTTGGCAAAGATGCGGTGGCGCTGCCGGTGGACGAGCACGGGCCGGGCACGCTGGCCGCCGGCAGCCCGGCCACGGCCACCCGCGCCGCCACCCCCACCGCGCTGGCCGCAGTGGACTTGGCGCCCGACGCCGAGACCGGCGAGATCATGTCGCCGCTGGCCGCGTTTTTGACCCACGCCGCGCTCGAGGCCGGTGACAACCAGGCCCAGGCCGGGCAAGACGCTATCCAGTTGATGACGGTGCATTCAGCCAAGGGGCTGGAGTTTGATTGCGTGTTCATCACCGGGCTGGAGGAGTCGCTCTTCCCGCATGACAACGCGATGAGCGATGCCGATGGCCTGGAAGAAGAGCGCCGGCTGATGTATGTGGCCATCACCCGGGCGCGTCGGCGTTTGTATTTGAGTTTCAGCCAGACCCGGCTGCTGCACGGCCAGACCCGCTACAACGTCAAGAGCCGGTTTCTGGATGAGCTGCCCGAGGCCGCGCTGAAGTGGCTGACGCCGCGCAACCAGGGCTTTGGCTCGGGTTATGCGCGGGAGTACCAGCAAGCCTGGCAAAAAGGCAGCGGGCTGGGCTCGGTGGTGGGGGCCGGGCGGGTGGCCGGCCGGCCGTCGTACACCGCACCGCCTGCGCCGCCGGCGATGCTCAGCAAAACTGCGCCGTCGCACGGCCTGCGGATGGGCCAGTCGGTGTTCCACACCAAATTTGGCGAGGGCGTGGTGTTGACCTTGGAGGGCAACGGCGCCGATGCCCGGGCGCAAGTCAACTTTGGCCGCCACGGCGCCAAATGGCTGGCGCTGGCGATTGCCAAATTGACGCCGGTGGATTGAGCGCGTGAGCCGTGGGGTCCGGTCTGGCCCCGATCCACCCCGCTTTTCATCGCTTCACCCGCCACGGCCTGGCGTGATCATGGCGGCCAACCGCGCCCCCGGCGCCTCTGGACGCTCTCCCCATGCCCGACCGCATCCTCGCGCTGCACCGCCTGGACCTTGGCACCGCCGCCCAGTTGGCGGCGCAGCTCAGCGCCCGCGCGGGTGGCGCCAGCCCGGCGCCCATCGTCACGGTGTTTGATCCGGTGCTGCTCAGCCACGCCCAGGCCAACGGCCTGCCGCAGGTGCGCTTGCTGGCCACGCCCGATTGCGACATCCCGCACGGCGCCAATGCCCGGGCGCTGGCCGCCACCCGGCTGCTGTGCGCTGCGGTGGACGAGGTGCTGGCCGGTCTGGTGCCCGAGTCGGTCGGTGCCGCCTGGTGCGGCTTCTGGCTGCAATACCTGCACCTGGCCGTCTACGGCTACCGCAACATCGGCCGGGCGATGGCTGCTGCGCTGGCCGGCAGCAAAGTGCATGTGCTGCTGCCCGACCTGCCACACCGCTACGGCTACCACTCGTTTGTGCCCGGCCTGGTGCTGAGCGACACCCTGCGCGCCGCCGGCGTGGCGGTGCAGCTCTACACCAGCCCGCTGCCGGCCTGGGATGCGCCGCTGCTGGCCGATCCGTTCTCGGGCCCGGCGGCTGATACCAGCCAGCGCGCCAGCCAAAGCGGCCCGGCGGGTGCGGCTTTGGATTCCGCCGGCAATGCCAGCCACGCGCCGATCGATCTGCTGTGCCACCTGCCCACCTGCTTTTACGACCATGCGCTGTTCGCGGCCGAGATCGCCGCCACCGGCCAGTCCACCCTGGTGCTGCCGTCGCAGGTGTTCGACGTGGCCTTGCCCGGCCTGTCGCGCTGCCACCTGGTATCGCCCGAGCTGCTGGCCAGCCGGCTAAGCGCCGCCCAGCGCGGCCAGATCGAGGCCACGCTCGACCGGCTGGGCAGCGTGCTCAGTGCCCATTTTTTGCCGCTGCTGCCCGGCGCCGGCCTGCTGCAGGCCCAGGTCAAGGCCTTGCTGGCCGGCTACCGCCAGCAAGCGCTGCTGTTCTTCGCCCTCGACCAGCGCTTTGCCGCCCGGCCGCCCAAGACGCTGCTGCTGTCCAACCACGATGCCGGCCAGCACGGCGCGCTGTTCAGCTTTGCCCGGCGCCACCAGATCCGCACCGTGCTGCTGCCACATTCCAAGATCTACAACGAGCCGATCACCAGCCACGGCCATGACCTGCTGTGCCTCACCCACCCGCTGCAAGGCGGTGAGGTGCAAGACCTCGACAGCAGCCCGCTGCGCACTGGCGTGCTCGATTTTGCCGAGGCCTGGGCCGACAGCGGCCAGCGCTCGCGCAGCCTGGCCAGCCTGGGCATCCTTCTGAACGGCTTTTCCAGCAACGCGATGTGCCTGGTGGACGTGACGGCCTACATGGCCGGCCTGGCCCGGCTGCGCGATTGGTGCGTGGCCAACGGCGTGGCCTGCCACATCCGCTGCCGGCCCAATGCCAGCGCGATGGCGCTGGTCTGCGCCTCGCTGGGCGCCGACGCGCAAGACCTGATCGCCCACCAGCAAGGCACGGTGGCCGAGTTTGGCGCCGGCTGTGACCTGGTGCTGGGCTATGACGTGCCCACCAGCGGCGCGCTGGAATTGCTGCGCCACGGCGTGCCGGTGATGCAGGCGCTGTGCCGCCGCCTGGCCAGCCAGGAGTGGCGCATCGTCAGCCCGGCGGTTGTGCCGCAACTGCCGCTGGACGACGTGCTGGCCCGGCTGGCCGGCTTCCACCAGCAACCGGCGCTGCTGTGGGCCTACCAGCGTGAGCAGGTGGGCCGCTACCTGCAAGCCCGCGCCCCGGCGCAGCCGCTGCGCGCCTGGCTGTGACGCCTGCGCCGATCCACATGCCCAAAGACTCGCTACCAGGCCGCCCGATGACATCCACCGCTGCACACCACGCCCCAGAATTCGCCATCGCCGGCCGCGCCATCGGCGCCCACACCCCGGCTTACTGCATCGCCGAGGTCGGCATCAACCACAACGGCGACCTGGCGCAGGCAAAGAAGCTGGTGGACGTGGCCAAGCGCGCCGGGGCCGACGCGGTGAAGTTCCAGACCTTCAAGGCCGAAGAGTTTTGCGGTGATGCCAGCCAGACCTACAGCTACCAGTCGCAAGGCCAGCAAGTCACCGAGTCGATGCTGGCGATGTTCAAGCGGTTGGAGTTTCCGGTCCACCAGTGGGCGGCGCTCAAAGCGCACTGCGACGCGGTCGGCATCATGTTTTTCTCCACCCCGCAAAACCGCAGTGATCTGGATTTGCTGATGGCCATCGGCACGCCGGCCATCAAGGTGGGCTCAGACGATTTCACCAACCTGCCGCTGCTGGCCGACTACAGCCAGACCGGCCTGCCGTTGATCCTGTCCTGTGGCATGGCCGACCTGGCCGAGGTGCAGCAAGCGCTGCAAGCGGCCGGCTGGTTTGACGGCCGGCCACTGGTGCTGCTGCTCTGCACCTCGCAATACCCGACGCCGCCGGGTGATGCCAACCTGCGCAAGATCACCACCTTGCGCAACGCTTTTCCGGGCCTGGCGGTCGGCTTCTCTGACCACACCCAGGGCCCGCAAGCCGCCAGTCTGGCGGTGGCGCTGGGCGCAAGGGTGTTCGAAAAACACTTCACGCTGGACAAAAACGCTGCCGGGCCCGACCACTGGTTCTCGGACGATGAAGCCGGTCTCACCGCCTGGGTGGCGGCCATCCGCAGTGCCGACCTGCTGCTGGGCTGCCCGCTGGTGATGCCCACCGCCGCCGAGCGCGAGATGCGCAAGATCGCCCGGCGCAGCGTGGTGGCGCTGCGCGACATCGCCGAGGGCGAGCGGCTGGATGCCGGCAATGTCGGCCTGCGCCGGCCCGGTGACGGCCTGGCGCCGGCTCAATTCGAATCCGTTCTGGGCCGGCTGGCGGTGCGCCCCATCGCGCGCGGCGCCCGGGTGGCTTTGCAGGATTTGCGCGGATGAGCCCGGCCGCGTGGGCTGCCGCGCCGCGCCAGACCGTGCTGGTGGTGGCCGCCCACGCCGACGACGAGGCGCTGGGCTGTGGTGGCACCATCGCCCGCCATGTGGCGCGCGGCGACGCCGTGCACCTGGTCATCATGGCCGACGGCGTGGGCTCACGCCGGGGTGATCTGGCGGCCGACGCGGCCCGGCGCAATCGGGCCCGCGACCAGGCGCTGGACATTCTGGGCGTGCAATCGCTGCATTGCCTGGGCCTGCCGGACAACCAGATGGACAGCCTGCCGCTGCTGCACATCGTGCAGCCGCTGGAGGCGCACATCGCCGCGCTGCGGCCGTGCACCGTCTACACCCACCACGGCGCTGACCTGAACATCGACCACCGCCTGACCCAGCAAGCCGTGCTCACTGCCTGCCGGCCGGCACCCGACAGCCCGGTGGCCGAGATTCTGGCGTTTGAGGTGCTCTCGGGCACCGAATGGTCGTTGCCCGGCCTGCCGCCGTTTGTGCCCGATGTGTTCATCGACATCAGCGCCACCTGGGCCGTCAAACAGCGTGCCTTGCTGGCCTACGCCGACGAGATGCGGCCCGCGCCACACAGCCGCAGCCTGGCCCATGCCCAGGCGCTGGCGGTGCACCGCGGCCACAGCGCCGGCCTGGCGCTGGCCGAGGCCTTTGTGCTGCTGCGCTCGGTGCGGCGCTGAGCCCTCCATTTCCACCATTTCACCCATTTACAACATTTCCCCCATTTAAACCATTGATGCGAACCGGCCCACCATGACCCCGCTTGCCGAACCCCCTGTCAAAACCAGCCTGCCCGCCCCCGCCGGCTTCAGCCCCGAATGGGACGAGCGCTACCGCGCCAGCAGCCACCTCAGCACCTGGCCGTGGAGCGATGTGGTGTCGTACACCCACCGCCATGCCCACCCGCGCGACGGCTTCAAACGGGTGCTGGAGCTGGGCTGCGGCGCGGGTGCCAACATCCCGTTCTACCGCCAGATCGGCTGTGACTACCACGCGGTGGACGGCAGCCCGGCCATCGTGGCCCAACTGCACAAAACCTTCCCCGATCTGGCGGCCCGGATCGTCTGCGCTGATTTCACCCGGGCCCTGCCGTTCAGCGGCCAGTTTGATGTCGTGCTGGACCGGGCCGCCGTCACCCACAACAGCACCGACGCGGTGCGCCGGGCGCTGCGCCTGGCCGCCGACGTGCTGCGCCCGGGCGGCAAGTTTTTGGGTGTGGACTGGTTCAGCAGCGACCACGAGGACGCGCAGCGTGGCCAGCGGGTGGACGCGCACACCCGGCGCGACATCGACAGCCGCAACTTTGCCGGCGTCGGCGTGGTGCATTTCTCGGACGCCGACCACCTGCAAGACCTGTTTGCCCAGGCCGGCCTGCGCATCGATGTGCTTGACCACACCCAGCGCCAGCAAACCAGCGGCGCCGATCTGCTGCGCCTGCCCGGCCGGCCGAAGATTCAGGTGACCAGCCGCTTTGCCAGTTGGCTGGTGCTGGCGACCCGACTTTGACGCAGCGGCGCCCGACATGATTCTCAGCGCCCACCAACCGGTTTACCTGCCCTGGGCCGGGCTGTTGCACAAAATCGCGCTGGCCGATCTGTTTTGTTATTTTGACATCGCGCAATACCAGACCAAAGACTACAACAACCGCAACAAGATCAAAACCAATACCGGTGCAATCTGGTTGTCGGTGCCGGTGGCGTCAAAAAACCATTTTGACAAGAGCGTCGGCGCGATTGCGTTGATTGCCGACGGCTGGCAGCGCAAACACTTCAAATCCATCGCTTTGGCTTACCAGAAATCCGCTTACTTCAAAGCCCATATTGGCGGGCTGGAGGATATCCTGGTCCACCAAACCTTCATGACGCTCGGCGACTTGAACCTGGCCATTTTGCGCTGGTTGCTGGCGGCACTCGCCATCCGCACGCCCATCGTGCGGGCCAGCGATTATCTATTTGCCGGCAGTAAATCCGATCTGGTGTTAGACATGTGCCGCCAGTTGGGTGCTGACGTTTATATATTCGGCGCGCAGGGCCGGGATTATGCCGATGTCGCCAGTTTCAGCGCCGCCGGCATCCAGCCGGTATTCCAGGATTACTGCCCGCCGGTTTACCGACAATTGCACGGTGATTTTTTGCCCTGCCTGTCGGTGATCGACCTGCTGTTCAATGAAGGCCCGCGCAGCCGGGCTATTTTGCTGGCCGGCAATGCCAGCCGCGATGATTTGCTGCGGCGCCGTGCCGCCACGCAAATTCAACCCATTCTGGAGCCCACCGCATGAGCTACAAAACCGCGCAAGAAAACTTCTGGGCCGGTGAATTTGGCAATGCCTACATCGGCCGCAACCGGGGCGAGGCGCTGGTCACCGCCAATGTGATGCTGCTGGGCCAGGTGCTGCGCGCCGCAGCGCCGGTCAAGTCCATTGCCGAGCTGGGCTGCAATATTGGCCTGAACTTGCAGGCGCTGCGCCGCATCAACCCTGATTTTGCGCTGCGCGGTTATGAGATCAATGCCAGCGCGGCCAGTGTGGCGCGCGATCTGGGGATTGCCGATATCCAGCGCGCGACGATTGTCGAAGCGCTGCCAACCGATCAAACATTCGACCTCACCTTCACCAAAGGCGTGCTCATCCACATCAACCCGGCCGAGCTGGACGCGGTTTATAACAACCTGGTCAATCTGTCAAACCGCTATGTGCTGGTCTGTGAGTATTACAACCCGAGCCCGGTCGTGGTGCCATACCGGGGCAATGAAGACCGGCTGTTCAAACGCGATTTTGCCGGTGAGCTGATCGACAAATTTGGCCTGCGCCTGGTCGATTACGGCTTTGTCTACCACCGCGACGCTTATTTTCCGCAAGACGACACGACCTGGTTTTTGTTGGAGAAGTAGCGGGTATCAACGCCGGGCGGCCAGCGGTTGCACCCGCCAAGACGCAGCCGGGGGTTGACGGTCGGGTAATATCTGCCCATGCGCAGAGGCGGCAGCCCCAAACCGGAAGGATGCACCATGAGTGGCATTGTGATTGAGCACGTGCCGGTGGCCGATTTGCCGCCGGCCTGGCGCGCCCGGTTGGCCAAAGGCGACAACGTCACCGTCACCGTGCGCATCGAAGAGGAAGTGCAGACCGCCTCGCCGCTTGCGCCGTTGCTGACCGACGATCCGTTGTTTGGCATGTGGCGTGACCGCGAAGACATGGCCGAGGTGGCCGGCTATATCCGCCAAGTTCGCGGCGCCCGATTCAACGACGATGGCTTGCTGCGCCAAGACTGAAGCGCGCCATGTTGCTCGACTCGGATGTGCTGGTTCGGCGCGTTGCGTCGTGGGGTGACCTACTTTTCAATGTTCACCCAGCGCCGTGGCCAAAATCGCCGCGCTTGAGCGCAGTATCGGGATGGTTTTAAGCACCGGAAAACACTGGCCTGTGCTGTTGGAAAAATAAAACCCATCCAGCGGCCGCAGCAGCAAGTTGCTGCCGGGCACCGAGAAAACCACCGGGCCCGTATCCACCTCGTCCACCGCTGGCATCGCGCCCACCGCCGCAGGCGGCGTGACCACAAAACACACGGTGGGGTTTAGCGGGTTATTGCCGTGCGCCAGGCGGGTGGTTTCCACCACCCGGCCACCCAGCTGTGCCACCACGCCGGGCAGGTTTTTGATGTAGCCCAGCCGGTCCATGCGCTGCTTGCCGGCATCGCAATTGATCTCGTAGCACGGCTCGACCAGCACCAGTTTGTCGCGGGTCACCCTGAACAGCTCGGCCAGCAGCGCCGGCAGCCGGCCGCCATTGGGCTCCAGCGCATGGCTGGAGGTGGTGACGTTGACCGATTTGTCGGGCAGCGGTATTTGGCCCATGTCGGCCACAAACGGCACTAGGCGCTCAAAGCGGCCCCCCATGTGCTGCCGGGCATGGCCCAGGCCGTGGTGCAGCCGCGACCAACTGATGTCAAACGCCAGCACCTGGCGCGGCGGCAGCGCCATTTTCGGCACCACGCCGCTCAAGGTGGTCATCTCGCCGGTGCCGATGTCCAGCAAGGTGTCGTTGGGGCGGCAGTGCTGGCTGAGGATGGCCGCCACTTCTGCATTGAACTGGTCGGTGTTCTCTGCGTTGTAGGCGGCATGGGCGATGTAGCTGCCGGCTTGCAGGTCGTAGGCCAGCTCGATGATCTCGGGCGTGTTGACGGCGGTGTTTTTTTGCCGGCGCAGCAGCGCGGTGATGTTCTGGCCGTTGGCGTAAGCGGCACGGGCGGCCAGGATGTCGAAGGATTGCAGGGGGGTCGGGGTCATTGCGGCTTAAGAGACAGAAAAGGCAGGGCACGGCGGTGGATGGCGGGCGTTCATCAAGCCGAACACGGCAGCAGAACCCGTTTGGCGATGTCGGCGATCCGCTGCGCATCGGCCAGCGACAGGCTGGGGTAGATCGGCAACGACACGGTGGTCATGCTCAGGGCTGCCGCGTTAGGCACGGCGGCGGCGTGGCCTTGCAACTCCCACACCGCTTGCGGCACGATGGCGCAAACGCCTGACGCGGCCAGCGCGGCGATCAGTGCTTGCGGCTCGGGCGTTTTGACCACGGCGCGCTGGCGCACCGGCACGCAGCCGGCGCTGGCCCCATCCAGCAGCGGCAGGCCGGCGCTGCGGTAAATCTCGAAAATCTCGGCCCGGCGGGCGATGAAACCGGGCAGCTTTTTCAGTTGCGCCCGGCCCACGGCGGCTTGCAGGTCGGTCATTTGCAGGTTGAAGCGCGGCTGGTGATCGGTGCGGCCATCGAACTGCCGAAAATCGCGGGCGGCGTCTACCCATGCCTTGTCGCGCGACACCAGCATGCCGCCCTGGCCGCCGCTGGTCATCAGCTTGGTGGCATAAAAAGAGAACACGCCAACATCACCTTGCAAGCCCACCGGCTGGCCGTGCAGCGTGGCGCCCAGCGCCTGGGCGGCGTCTTCGACCACCCGCAGGCCGGCCAGCGGCGCCAGGTCTTGCGGCAGGCCAAACATCTGCGCCGCGATGGCGATGCGGCAGTCGCTGCGCTGAATGGCGGCCAGGTCGATGTTCGGCGAGCCGGGGCGGTTGTCGATAAACACCGGCAAGCCGCCGGCCCAGTGGATGGCATTGGCCAGCGCCGCGCAGGCATAGGCCGGGCTGGCCACGCGCTGGCCTTTGGCGCCCAGCCCCTGCAGCGCGACCCACAGCGCCGCGCTGCCGCTGGACAGCGCCACCGCATGGCCGGCGGGCAGGCCGAGAATGGCACAGAACTCGTCTTCGAGTGCCTGCACTTGCGCGCCCTGGGCCAGCCAGCCCGAGCGCAGCACGCTGAGGGTGGCGGCTTCTTCTTCAGCGCCCAGGGTGGGGCGGTTGTGCGGCACCGGGGCGGCTGTGGCGGGCAGTGCGGGCAGTGCGGGTTCGGGCCGGTAATAACCGGGCTTGACGACCATCGGGTTGCCCACCACCAGCGAGTACGGCGGGATGGTTTGGCCCTCGACGATGGTGCCGGCCGCCACCACGCTGTGGTGGCCGATGTGGGCGCCGCCCTTGATCACGCTGTGTGAGCCGACGAAGACATGGTCTTCCAGCACGATGTCGCGCCGGTCTACCGCATCGGCCTGGCCCAGGCACAGCCGGTGCGAGTCAGCGCAGTTGATGGCCACGAAAGACGCGATGTCGCAAAAATCACCGATCTGCACCCGGGCGCCGCTGGCATTGACCTCGGACATGCCGCCGATGTAGACGCCCTGGCCGATCTCGGGCTCACCGTTGATCCACACCAGAGGGTGGAAGCGGTTCGGTTTGAAGTGGGTGTGCGCTGAAAACGCCTGGGCGAAGGGGGGGGTGGTCATCGGCGGCGCGCCTTTCAAGCGGTTTCGCAGGCTGGCACGGGCGTGTTGCGTCGGCCCGGTCGCCCGGCCAGCGCCAGCACCGCCGCCGCAGCCCGGTCAGCGCCCAGGCCGTCCACCCAGGCGATGGACCGCTGCTGCAGTTGTTGGCGCAAGCCGGGCGATGCGACCAGCGCCCGGATCGCCTGGCCCAGCGGCGCCAGCAAGCCGCCGTCCGGTGAATCGACGCGGTGGCTGCTGGCATCAAACCCCCGCACCACGCCGGCCTCGGCCAGCCGCGGCACGCTGTGGCGCTGGTTGTCGGCGCAGACCAGCGCCAGCGTGGGCACGCCCAGGCAGCAGCGCTCCCACAGCGCGCCGCCACCGGCGCCGATCTGCAGGCCGTGGCGCTGGTGGAAGGCCGCCAGGTCGGGCTGGTCGATGAGCAAACGGGTTTGCCGGTCTGACTCGGCCAGCCGGCGCAGCCCAGCCAGGTGCGGGTTTGACGACGTGCTGGCGATCTCGATCAAGCCCTGCCAGTCGGCCTGCTCTCGGCAGGCGCGCCAGGCGAGCTGGCTGTGCCTGGCCGGGTCACTGCCGCCCATGAAGATGCCGATGCTGTGCAGGGTGGCGCCAACCTGGCAGCGGGCGTGGTCCCGGTACACCGGGGCCAGCAGGGCGTAGCGCGGGCCGGCGCACAGCCGGCTGGGCTGGGCCAGCACCGGCCGGTATTTGGCGCCGGCATCGCGCACCGGGTTGTGGTCGATCACCAGGTCGGCGGCCAGCGGCCGGTCCGCCAGGTCGTCGATCACCACTACCGCACAGCCGGTGGCCTGGCGCAGCGCCTGGTGCCAATCGGCCGCCAGTTGGTAGTGATCGACCACCAGCACAGCGGGTGGGCCGCCAGCGGCGTGGTCCGACATTGCATGGGCGGTGGCAGCGGCGTCGTGCGCCGGGCCTTGCCAGCGCGGCAGGGCGGTGCAGGCAAAACCTTCGGCGGCCACCAGGCTGGCCGCATCCACGTCACTGGCGGCGCTGAAGAACCGCACGTCGGCGCCCCAGGCGCGCAGGGCCTGGGCCAGTGCCAGGCAGCGTTTGGCATGGCCCCAGCCGATGGCGGCGGCGGCGTCCGCCCGGATGGCGACCCGGATGGCGACCCCCATCTCAGCCCCCTGCCAGCGCGGGCGCCGTGCGCTGGACAGCAGGCTTTGTCGCTGCGGGCGCGGCGGCTTGCGCCAGCGCCCAGCCCGATGGCCGGGCCGCAGCGGCAGCAGCAGCGGCCGCAGCATGCAGCCGCTCGGCCCGGGCCCAGTCGTCGGGGGTGTCGATATCGACCACCCGCCAGCTCGGCAATACCAGGCTGCGGGCATTGTGGTGCGGATGGCGGCCGGCCAGCCAGGCCTCGGCCCGGCCCCAGTAAAACTGGCCGGCGTCGTGGTAGGCCGGGGTCAGATCCTGCGACCGGCTTTCGGTGTATTCCGGGTGCATTGCCCGGGTCTGGCCGTCGGCGTCGCGCAGCAGCGCGCGCTGCACCGGCGCGGCAAAGGCCGCCACCGGCAAAACATAGTCGCAGTCGCCGGCGTCCAGCAAGGCCAGGCCAGCACGCAGATCGGCGGCATCGAGCAACGGCACGCCGGGATAAATGCAGCACACCTGGCTGGCCGGCCAGCCGGCCTCGGCCAGCGTGTGCAGCGCGTGGGCGATCACGGCCACCGTGCTGGCATGGTCGTCGGCCAGTGCGGCGGGGCGAACAAAGGGCACCTCGGCGCCGTGGTCTAACGCGATGCGGGCGATTTCAGCGTCGTCGGTGGACACGATGATGCGGTCGAACACGCCGGCCGCCCGGGCGCCGGCAATCGCGTAGGCCAGCATCGGCCGGCCGGCAAACGGCAGGATGTTTTTGCGCGGGATGCGCTTGCTGCCGCCGCGCGCCGGGATGACAGCCAGCCTCATGCCGGCACGGCCTGGCTTGGCACGGTCGTCAGTGCCGCTTGGCTCGGCGCGCTCAGCCGCGCCACCGGCTGGGCTTGGCCCACCCGTGCCTGGCCCACCAGCGCCTGGCGCAGCGCGGCCACCACCCGGTCTTGCTCGGCGTGGCGCAGGTCGGGAAACAGCGGCAGCGAGATGGCCCGGGCGTAATAGGCCTCGGCGGCCGGGCAGTGCCCGGCCTTGAAGCCCAGCCGCTGGTAAAACGGCTGGGTGTGGATCGGGATGTAGTGCACATTGACGCCGATGTCGGCCGCCCGCAGCGCGTTGAACACCGCCAGCCGGTGGGTGTGGGCGGCAGTCACTTCCACCGCGTACAGATGCCAGGCGCTGCGGCGGTTGCTGCGGCGCGCCGGCAGGATCAGCGGCAGATCGGCCAACAGCCGGTCGTAGCGGTCGGCCAGCGCCAGCCGCTGGGCCTGCATCGCGGCCAGGCGCTGGAACTGCGACGCGCCCAGGGCGGCCTGCACATCGGTCATGCGGCAGTTGAAGCCCAGGCTTTGCTGGGCATAGACCCACGGGCCTTCCACCGGCTGGGCCAGCAGCGCGGCGTCACGGGTGATGCCGTGTGAGCGCAGCCCGCGCAGCGCCTGCGCCACATCGGCATGCGGCGTGGTGACCATGCCGCCCTCACCGGTGGTGACGATCTTCACCGCATGGAAGCTGAACACGCTGGCGTCGGCCCAGGCACTGCCCACCGGCGCGCCCAGGTAGCTGGCGCCGGTGGCATGCGAGGCGTCTTCGAGAATCTTGAAGTGGTAGCGGTCGGCCAATGCCCGCAGCACCTGCATGTCGCAGGGCAGGCCGGCAAAGTGCACCGGGATCAGCACGCTGGGCAGGGTGCCGGCGCGCTCGGCGGCGGCCAGTTGGCTGCGCAGGGCGTCGATGCACAGGTTGCGCGTGGCCGGGTCGATATCGACAAAATCCACCGTGGCGCCGCAGTACAGCGCGCAGTTGGCCGACGCCACAAAGCTGTTCGGGCTGGTCCACACCCTGCTGCCCGTGCCCACGCCCAATGCCAGGCAGGCCAGGTGCAGGCCGGACGTGGCATTGCTGACGGCCACCGCATGCGCCACCTGGTGGTGGGCGGCAAACAGCGCCTCAAAGGCCGGCACCACCGGGCCCTGGGTTAAAAAGTCGGAGCGCAGTACCGCGGCCACGGCGGCGATGTCGGCCTCGGTGATGCACTGGCGGCTGTAGGGCAGGTGGGCCATGGGGATGTTGTCGGACAACTCAGGCGGCTCAGTGCGCCAGCGCCGCCGTCTGGGTTTCGATCAAATCGCGCAACTGCGGCACCGACAAAAAATCATGGTTGCTGCCGCTGTCGTAGGAGAACCCGGCGCGCACCCGGCGCGCGTTCTGGCGGGCGCAGTAGTCGTCCACGCTGTAGTCGCCGCCGCTGGGCAGGATGGCGTAGTAGTCGCCCAGGTCCACCGTGTGCAGGCTGTCGCTGGCGGTGATCATCTCCTCGTGCAGCTTTTCACCGGGCCGGATGCCGACGATGTTTTGCCGGCAGCCCGGCGCCACGGCGGTGGCCACGTCGGTGATGCGGTAGGACGCCAGCTTGGGCACCAAAATCTCACCGCCCCAGGCCTTGTCGATGGCCCACAACACCATGTCCACGCCGTCGCACAGGCTGATGTTGAAGCGCGTCATCGCCGGGTCGGTGATCGGCAGCACGCCGCTTTTGCGCCGGTCTTGAAAAAACGGGATCACCGAGCCCCGGCTGCCCATCACATTGCCGTAGCGCACCACCGAAAAGCGCAAATCACGCCCGCCGCGGATGTTGTTGGCGGCGACAAACAATTTGTCCGAGCACAGCTTGGTGGCGCCGTACAGGTTGATCGGCGCGGCGGCTTTGTCGGTGGACAGCGCCACCACCCGCTGCACGCCGGCATCCAGACAGCCCTCGATGACGTTTTGCGCGCCCAGGATATTGGTCTTGATGCACTCGAAGGGGTTGTACTCTGCCGCCGGCACCTGCTTGAGCGCGGCCGCATGCACCACCACGTCGATGCCCTCCAGCGCCCGGGCCAGGCGCGGCGCGTCGCGCACATCGCCGATGAAGTAACGCATTTGCGGGTACTGGCGCTCGGCGTAGGTCTGCGCCATCTCGTACTGCTTCAGCTCATCGCGAGAGAACACCACCAGCCGACGCACGCCTGGGTAGCGGGCCAGCACCGCGCCGACAAAAGCGTGGCCGAATGAGCCTGTGCCGCCGGTGATCAGCACCGATTTTCCGTTGAGCATCGCCAATTCCTGCGGGTGGGGGAGATGGCCACACTTTGGCGCAGCCGGCGCGGCGGGGATCGGTGGAGAAGGGTGGGGAGTCTGGGTTTGTTTTGCGCCGGGTCAGCGCGGACGGACTCTGGCGCGACAATTGTCAGCAACAGGCCGACAGCGCCGGAGGGAGCCAACATGGCAACCATCAGCCGCTTTTATGGCATCTTGATTCGCATGTATTTTTTTGATGCCGAGCAACATCACCTGCCGCACATCCACGCGCAGTACCAGGGGCAACAGGCGCAGTTCGCCATTGACAGCGGTGAGTTGTTGGCCGGCGAGCTGCCTCGTGCACAGACGCGCTTGATCCAGGCCTAGGAGCCTGTCGGGCTTTGGGTCGGGCCCGCGCCGGGGCGAGTTTCGGTGCCAGGTTAGGCGCCGACGAGGCGTGTGGCCGAGCCACACAACGAGTTGGCAACGACGCCTGGCGCCGAAAATCGCCCCGGCCCTAAGGG
>JANLOP010000373.1:0-4843 GCA_031366635.1 Betaproteobacteria bacterium
GACGTGATCGCCCGCCTGGTGGCGCAGGACGTGCAGACCGCGCTGGGCCAGACCGTGGTGGTCGACAACAAGTCGGGCGCCAACGGCAACATCGCCACCGAGGAGGTGGCCCGCGCGCCGGCCGACGGCTACACCTTGATCGTCAACACCCTGTCGCACAACGTCAACGCCATCCTGGGCGCCGGCAAGGTCAAGTACGACCCGATGCGCGACTTTGCGCCGGTCAGCCTGGCGGTGGTGCTGCCGCAGTTGCTGGTGGTGGGGCCCGAATCGCGGTACGCCACGGTGGCCGATCTGGTCAAGGCGGCCAAGGCGCAGCCGGGCGTGATCTCCTACGGGTCGGCCGGCAACGGCGGCTCGGCTCATTTGTCGGCGGCGCTGCTGGAGCAGCGCGGCGGCATCAAGCTCAACCACATCCCCTTCCGCGGCAACGGCCCGGCACTCACCGAGGTGATGGCCGGCCGGGTCGACTTCATCTTCTACCCGATGATCGGCGTGGCCGACCGGGTGGCGCAGAAGCAGATCAAAGTCATCGGCGTCACCACCCGGCAGCGCCACCCCGATTTCCCGACCGTGCCGACCATGGCCGAGGCCGGCTTCCCGGGCTTTGAGGACTATGTCGGCCCGGTCGGCTTCCTGGCGCCGGCCAACACCCCGGCACCGGTGGTCGCCAAGCTGGCCACCGCCATCCGCGCGTCGCTGGCCAAGCCGGCGATCCAGGAGAAACTGCGCGCCCTGGGCGCGGTGGTGGTGGGCTCGTCGCCGGCCGACTACCGCGAATGGCTTAAGCAGGACCATGAGCGCTGGGCCCAGCTGATCAAAGACGCCAACGTCAAGGCCGAGTGAGTTTGCCGCCGGCCAGACTGGATGAAGCGCTTCTTCTACCCCAAGCCGGCCCCGGCGCAAGCCCCACCCAAAGCCCGACGGGCGCCCGGGCGCTGGCGATAATCTGCCGCTCGCCTCCTCAAACCCGGCCCGCGCCGGCCCACCCGCCATGACCCAGGATGATCTCAAGGCCCTCGTCGGCCGCGCCGCTTTGGCCTATGTGGTGCCCGGCAGCGTGGTGGGGGTGGGCACCGGGTCCACCGTCAACTGCTTCATCGACGCGCTGGCGACGATCAAGCAGCAGATCCGGGGCGCCGTCAGCAGCTCGGTCAAGAGCAGTGAGCGCCTGCTGGCCCATGGCATCGCGGTGCTGGACGCCAATGAGGTCGAGCGCATCCCGGTCTACATCGACGGCGCCGACGAGATCGATCACGCCGGCTGCATGGTCAAGGGCGGCGGCGCGGCGCTCACCCGCGAGAAGATCATTGCCGACCTGGCTGAGCGTTTCATCTGCATCGCCGACGAAAGCAAGCTGGTGGACGTGATGGGCCGCTTCCCGCTGCCGGTGGAGGTGATCGCCATGGCCACCGCCCAGGTGGCGCGGCGCTTTGCTGCAGCCTACGGCGGCCAGGCCAGCCTGCGCGCCGGCGTGGTCACCGACAACGGCAACCTGCTGCTGGACGTGCGTGGCCTGGCGATTGCTGACCCGCTGGCGATGGAGACCGAGATCAACCAATGGCCCGGCGTGGTGACGGTGGGCCTCTTTGCTCGGCAGCGGGCCCGGGTCTGCCTGCTGGGCACGCCGGCTGGGGTGCGCACCCTCACATTCGACTGATCAAGCCTGGCCGGCTCGCACCGCGCGGGCGATGAAGCGGGCCGGGTCGAGCGCGTCCAGCAGCGAGGCCGGCGCGGGCATCGGTGCACCGGTCAGCCAAGCGGCCAGGGTCTCGCCGCCCAGCGCGGCCTGGGTGATGCCGCGCGAGCCCAGCGCGGTGAAGACATACAAGCCAGGTTGGCGCGGTACGAAGCGCGGCTGGTCCAGGCGCCGGCTGCCGGGGGTTGCGGCGCTCCCGGGCACGTTGGTATCGTGCACGGTGATATCTGGCACGGCGCCCAGTAGCGGCAGGCGGTCATCGGCCTGCAGGCGCCAGCCGACGCGGCCTTGCAGTTGCGCCGGGTCCAGCATGCCGCCCCAGCCGGTCAGGCGTCGCAGCGTGGCCAGATGGGCCGCATGGTCGGCCGCGCGCAGCGCGCCATCGGGCTGTCGCGGGTCGCGGCACTCGGCCTGCGACACGCCGCCACACAGCAGCCGGCCATCGGCCAACTGCAGGGCATAGCCGCCGTCTGCAATCGGTAGCGGCAGCTGTGGCGCGCCGGGCAGGCCCACCGGCAGCAGCGTGGTCTGGCCGCGCCGCTGCTGCAGCGGCCAGCCGGGTGCCCCCGCCAGACGGGCGGCATCGGCGGCGTTGCACAGCAGCACGGCGTCCACCTCGGCCAGCACCTGGCCCGCTTGATCGAGCAGGCGCCAGCGGCCGGCTCGTGCTTGCAGACTGTGCACGCCGCAGCCGTAGCGCGGGGTGATGCCCGGTCCGGCCAGCCAGTTGGCGCACAGCGCGGCCGGTGCCACCCAGCCGCCGCCGGGGTAGAACCAGGCCGGGCGGCCACCCGGCAGCGCAGTAGTGCGCACCTGGGCATAGTCGGCCGGCAGGGCCTGGCGCTGCAGCAGCGCCGCCATCGCAGCGGCGTCCAGCGCCTGCTCGCCGCGCAGCAGGCCGGCGATGCTGCCGGGCACGGCGCCGGCCTCGATCAGCGGGCGCAGCAGCCGCTCGGTGTGCAGCGCGGCCGCGCGCAGCCAGCGCGCATGCGGGCCGTCGTGGCCATGCACGATGCCGTGGAACAGGCCGCCAGGGTTGCCCGAGGTCTCGCCCGCCGGCCCCGGCTGGCGGTCGAAGACCTGCACCGCCAGGCCCTGGGCGGCCAGCGCGCGCGCCACCGCCGCACCGGCAAGGCCGGCACCGATAACAGCCACTTGCAGGCTGGCGGCGCCGGTACTTGCCAATGGCCGCCTGCCAGGCGGCGCGGCGGCGCGCACCCGTGGCGCGAAGCGGGCCACCGTCATCTCGCGCGGCGGCGGCAGGCTGGGCGCCGGGTGCACCTCAAAGCCGGCCGCCTGCAGGCCCTGGCGCAACTTGCCAGCCACGCTGCGGGTGGCCAGGGTGGCGCCCGGCGCGGCCAGCCGGTGCAGGCCACGCAGCCGGCGCGCGTCCCACAGGTCGGTTTGCTGCGCAGGCGCCAAGCTGGCGAGGTAGAAGGCATCGACGCTGGCCACCAGCTCGGGCAGCACTTGGGCCAGGTCGCCCAGCGCCAGCAGCAGGCGCACGCGGCCGCCTTCGAAATCGATGCAATGCAGGTCGGGCGTCAGCACCGGCCACTGCGCCAGCAGGGCCGCGGCCAGTGCTGGCAGCGGCGACGCGGCATGGGCGCGCGCCAGATCGGCGGCCAGCGGCGGATGCTGCGCGATGCTGATGAAGCTCAGCCGCGCGCAGCGCCGTGGGTCATGGCGCCAGGCGTCCCAGGTGGCCAGGAAGTTGTGGCCCAGGCCGAAGCCGGTCTCCAGCACCACAAAGCGCTCGCATCCGGCCCAGCGCCCGGGCAGGCCATTGCCGCCCAGATAGACATGCGCGGCCTGCGCCAGCGGCGCCCGGGCATCGCTGAAATCGATGCGGGCGGGTTGGATCGGGCCCCAGCTCACGCGCTGGCCTGGTGCGCCAGCCAGCGCAGCAGCGGCGCCCGGGCCAGCGTCAGGCCTCGGTAGGCCAGCACGGCATCGCTCATCGACGCCAGTGCGGCATGCACCCGTGCGGCCTGGCCGGGCTGGGCCAAGGCGCGGGCCAGCGGCGTGACCTGGACCCGGATCGTGAACACCGCCTGGGCGGTGCCCGGTACCGGCAGAAAGGTCTGGCGCTCGGTGCGCCACCAGGTCTGTGCCGCCAGCGCATCGTCGTCCAGGCCGGCAGGCCAGCGCGCCGGGTCGACCCGGTCGGGGTGGGCATGCAGGCGCGGATGGGCGGTCAAGGCCCAGACAAAGCGCTCCCAGCGCTCGCCTTGGGTCACCAGCCCCATCAATTGCGGCGCGGCGCCGGTGATCAAACGGCTGTCGGCCACCGGCGCATGCACCTGGGCAAAGCTGCGGCCGATCTTGTGCTCGGGCGCCCACATCGACGGCAGCGCCACCGCCAGCCAGGGCAGGCTGCCAACACCGGTACTGGCATCGACGATGGCCAAGTCCTCCTCGAAGGCCAGGCTCAGCAGCGTCGTGCGGCGCCACTCAGTGGGCAGGCGGCGCAACAAGGTGCCGATCTCGGGCCAGCCGCTGCCGCTGTCCTGCGGCTGCAAGTCGCCGTCCAGCGACCAGCCCAGCCAGCGGGCGTGCCAGTGATGACCGTCGATTGCGAAGGCCTGCGGCTGCTCGTGTGAAGCCAAGTCCGCCAGCGCAGCCAGCGCCGGCGCGGCATCGAAGCCGGGTACGCACAGCAAGGCCTGTTCGGGGAAGGCCCACAGCACCGCCAGCTTCTCGCGCAGATGGCGTGCCAGGCGGCGATCAGGCACCACCGACGGCGTGAGCTGCTGGGCGCCCGGCGCCAGCCGGCGCAGGCCGGGCTGCATGCGGTGCGGCACCTGCACGGCGGCGTCGAAGTCGAAACTCATGGGCGGCACGGTAGCACCCGTCGGCGCCATGGCCGGCGCCGGCCACCCAGCAAAAAGGGCACCGAGGTGCCCTTGTCGCGCCGCCCAGAAGCCGCTTCAGACGCGCTTGCGGTACTCGTGGGTGCGGGTGTCGATCTCGATGTTGTCGCCCTGGGCCACGAAGATCGGTACCGGGATCTCGAAGCCGGTGGAGATCTTGGCCGGCTTGAGCACCTTGCCCGAGGTGTCGCCCTTGACGGCCGGCTCGGTCCAGGTCACCTCGCGCACCAGCGAGGTGGGCAGTTCCACCGAGATCGCCTTGCCGTCGTAG
>JANLOP010000377.1:0-3299 GCA_031366635.1 Betaproteobacteria bacterium
CACATCCTGCGCCGCCCAGTAGGCGACCAGGCTGGTCTTCACCGTGTCGTAGTTGCGGCGGTCGGTGGCGTCGGTGATCCATTTTTCGTAGGCCGCCAGTTGCTGGTTGGCCTGCTGGCGCTCCTGTGCCACCTGCTGGGCCAGCGCGCGGGCCTCACTGTCGTTGTCCAGCAGCACATGCAGGGCCTCCAGCCCGCGCACGTTGTCCACCCGCTGGCTGAACAAATGCACCAGCTTGACAGCCGGCAGCGTGTGGTCGTCAAACTCGGCCACGCTTTGCAGTTGCTGGCGCGCCTGCCAGACCGACCCGGCGGTGATCAGCACCAGCAGCGCCAGCACCAGCGCAAAAGCGCCGCCCAGCCGTTGGCCGACACGCAGGTTTTGGATCAGCTTCATCGCAGTCGGCCACGGTTGTCTCGCCCCCTTGGGCGCTGTGAGCGATGGTGGTGGCGCAGCGGCCGCACCGGTGCGCTGAAAACACCGGGCTTTGTCGGCTTGATCGGCGCGCCGCCGGGCGGGGGCGTCAGGCGCGGGGCCGGCGGCGGCGTGGCACCGGCGGCAGGCTGGCCGCCGGGCCTTGCAGCGCCAGCGCGGCCTCGGCATCGGCGACGATGCGGGCCAGCCGGTCGGCCAGCTTCTCGGTGCTGAGCTGCTCTCTGAAACGCTCGACCATCAGTGCCAGCGCCAGCGGGCTGGGCACGGTCAACGTCAGCGCGTCGATCGGCAGCGCCTGCAGCCGGGCCAGGCAGGCGCCCAGGTGGGCCAGGTCCAGCTCTAACGCCAGCACCTCGGCGTCGGCCTGGCCGAGCAGGCGGTTGTGCGGGTCGTACTGGCGGAAGACGTCGTAAAACAGCCCCGACGAGGCTTGCAACTGCTTGCTGCTTTTGGGCGCGCCCGGGTAGCCGGTGAAGACCAGCCCGGCCACCCGGGCGATTTCGCGGAAGCGGCGCCGCGCCAGCTCACTGCTGTTCAGGCTGGCCAGCACGTCGACCAGCAGGCCGTCGCCGCTGGCCAGCGCGGTTTTGTCGATCAGCGGGCTGATGTCCAGATCGTCAGCGGCCAGCAGCTCGAAGCCGTAGTCGTTGACGCTGATCGAAAAGGTGTTGGGCCGTTGCCGCGCCAGCCGCCAGGCCAGCAAGCTGGCCAGACCCAGGTGCACATGGCGGCCGGCAAACGGGTACAAAAACAGGTGGTGGCCCTCGCGCGAGCGGAACTGCTCGACCAGCAACGCGCCCGGCCCGGGCAGGTGCGACAGCGTGCGCTGGGCCACCAGCATCGGCAGCGCGGCGCGCAGCTCGGGCTCGTCGTCGGCCGGCACAAAGGCCGGGTCTTGGGCGTCGGCCAGCACCGCCAACGTGGCGCTGGCCAGCTCACTCGACAGCGGCATCTTGCCGCCGGCCCAACTGGGCACCACGCCGCGCTTGCCGGTGGCCTTGCGCACAAACACCGCCATGTCCTGGGTGCGCACGTATTCCAGCACCCGGCCGCCAAAAACGAAGCAATCACCGGGCTTCAACCGGGCGATGAAGCTTTCTTCCACCTGGCCCAGCGTGCCGCCGCCGCTGCCGGCCTTGCGCCACCACTTCACCAGCATCGCCGATTCACCGACGATGGTGCCCACGCTCAGCCGGTGGCGCAGTGCGATGCCGCGGTCGGGCACGCGGTAGACGCCGTCTTGCAGCAGCACCCGGTGGTACTCGGGGTAGGCGCCGAGTGAGTCACCACCGTGCAGCACAAAATCCAGCGCCCACTGAAAGGCATCGCGGCCCAGCGCGCGGTAGCTCCAGGCCCGGCGCACCTCGTCAAACAGCGCGTCGGCGGCAAAGCCACCGCCCAGCGCCACGCTCACCAGGTGCTGCACCAGCACGTCCAGCGGCGCGTCGGGCGCACAGCGCGGCTCGACCTGGCCGGCAGCCACCGCCCGGCGCGCGGCCACCGCCTCGATCAGCTCCATCGTGTGGGTGGGCACCAGCGTGATGCGGCTGGCCCGGCCCGGCTGGTGGCCGGATCGGCCGGCGCGCTGCAGCAGCCGCGCCACGCCCTTGGCCGAGCCGATTTGCAACACCCGCGAGACCGGCAAAAAATCCACCCCCAGGTCGAGTGACGAAGTGGCCACCACCGCCTTCAAGCTGCCGGCCTTCAGCCCCGCCTCGACCCAGGCGCGCACCGATTTGTCGAGCGAGCCGTGGTGCAGCGCGATCTGGCCGGCCCAGTCGGGCCGTGCGGCCAGCAGCATTTGGTACCAGGCCTCGGACTGCGAGCGCACATTGGTGAAGACCAGCGTGCAGCCGGCATCGTCGGCGCCTGGTCCGGCGCCGCTGCCGGCAATCTGATCGACCACCGGCTGCGCCATCTGCGCGCCCAGGTGGCCGGCCCACGAGAAGCGGCCCGGGTTGGCCGGCAGCAGGGTGTCGATGCGCAGCGCCTTGTCGATACGGCCGCGCACCAGCCGCGGCGTCGCATCGCCGGGCGGGCGCGGGCCCAGCAGCATGGCCAGCGCCGCGTCCAGATTGCCCAGCGTGGCCGACAGGCCCCAGACCACCAAACGCGGGTTCCAGCTTGCCAGCCGGGCTAGCAGCAACTGCACCTGCACGCCGCGCTTGTTGCCCACCAGCTCATGCCATTCATCGACGACCACGGTGTGCACGCCGCCCAGCAGCGCCGCCGCATCGGCCTTGGTCATCAGCAGCGTGGCCGATTCGGGCGTGGTCACCAGCACCGTGGGCAGACGCCGGTCTTGCCGGGCGCGCTCGGCGCTGGGCGTGTCGCCAGTGCGCAGGCCCAATGTCCAGGCCGGCGCCAGATCGGCCAGCGGCAGGGCCAGCGCGCGCTGGGTGTCGGCCGCCAGCGCCCGCATCGGCGTCAGCCACAGCACACCCAGCGGCGGGGCCGGCGGCGCGGCTGGCGTTTTGCGGCGTTTGGGCGGCGGGGTGGGCGGTTGGCTGGGCGGGTGGCTGGACGGGGTGGGCGATTGGGTGGGCGATTGGGTGGGCGATTGGGTGGGCGGTTGGGTGGGCGGTTGCGTGGGTGGGGGGGCGGGCGCTGTGGGCATGGCCGAGGATGCCGGCAGCGCTGCCGCCGCCGATGCCGCACCAGATTCGGCCGCGCCGCCCGCCGGCAGCGCCACGCCCAGCGCCGCCGCCCGGCCCAGCGCGCCCAGCGCGACGGCGTAGGTTTTGCCGGCGCCGGTGGTGGCATGCAGCAGGCCGCTGCGGCCCTCGGCCATCGCCACCCACACCTCGCGCTGAAAGTCGAATGGCCGCCAGCCGCGCTGGGCAAACCAGCCGGTGGCCAGGTCA
>JANLOP010000035.1:0-16517 GCA_031366635.1 Betaproteobacteria bacterium
GCTGGCCGACGTGGCCAACCTGGGCGCGGTGGATTGCCACAACGCCATCATGGCGGCCGACAAAGCCGGCGCCGCCTGGCGCAGCAAAACCGCCAAAGAGCGCGGCGCCATCCTGATGAAGTGGTTTGCACTGTTGCACCAGCATGCCGATGATCTGGCCCGCATCATGACCGCCGAGCAGGGCAAGCCGTTGGCCGAGGCGCGCGGTGAGGTGGTCTACGGCGCCAGCTTCATTGAGTGGTTTGCCGAAGAAGCCAAGCGGGTCTACGGCGAGACCATTCCCACCACCGACAACAACAAGCGCTACATCGTCATCAAGCAGCCGGTGGGCGTGTGCGCGGCCATCACGCCGTGGAATTTTCCGATCGCGATGATCACCCGCAAGGTGGCGCCGGCGCTGGCCGCCGGCTGCACCGTGGTGATCAAGCCGGCCGAGGCCACGCCGCTGTCGGCGCTGGCCGTGGCCGAGCTGGCCCAGCGCGCCGGCCTGCCGGCCGGGGTGCTGAATGTGCTGACGGCCGATGCCGAGCAGTCGATCCTGATCGGCCAGGTGCTTTGCTCCAGTGACGTGGTGCGCCATCTGTCGTTCACCGGGTCGACCGAGGTCGGCCGCATCCTGGCCCGGCAATGTGCGCCCACGGTCAAGAAGATCAGCCTGGAGCTGGGCGGCAATGCGCCGTTCATCGTCTTCGACGACGCCGACATCGATTCAGCCGTAGACGGCGCGGTGGTCAGCAAATACCGCAACGCCGGCCAGACCTGCGTCTGCACCAACCGCTTTTATGTGCAGGCCGGCGTCTACGACCAGTTTGTCGGCAAGCTGGCCGCCCGGGCCGGCGCCATCCAGTTGGGCAACGGCTTTGATGCCGGTGTGCAGCAGGGGCCGCTGATCGACGACCAAGCCGTCGCCAAGGTCGAGGCGCATGTCGCCGACGCGCTGGCCAAAGGCGCCCGGCTGGTGGCCGGTGGGGGCCGGGCGGCGGGCCTGGGCGCGCGGTTTTTCAGCCCCACGGTGCTGGCCGATGTGACGCCCGAGATGCTGTGCTCGAAGGAGGAGACCTTCGGCCCGGTGGCCCCGGTGACGCGCTTCGAGACCGAGGCCGAGGCCATCGCGCTGGCGAATTCGACTGAATTCGGCTTGGCCAGCTACTTTTACAGCCGCGACATCGGCCGCGTGTTCCGCGTCGGCGAGGCGCTGGAATACGGCATGGTGGGCATCAACACCGGGCTCATCTCAACCGCCGAAGTGCCTTTCGGCGGCATCAAGCAGTCCGGCCTGGGCCGGGAGGGCGCGCACCAGGGCATCGACGATTACGTTGAGATCAAATACCTGTGCCTGGGCGACATCTTGCGGTGATTTGACAGGCGTCACGCCCCTTTGACTCAACCGGCGCCGGCCTTGAAGGCGATCAGCTCACGGCCCTCGACCCGGAACAACTGGCCGTTTTTCAGCACGGTGCGAATCTCGTACTTGACCTCACGCTTGGCCGCAGGTGCCAGCCAGATGATTCGCTCCTGGCGGCTGATGGTGTTGGTGGTCTCGTTGTTCACAAACCCTTTTGCAACGAGGCGCAACGTTTCGAACTTGCCGGCCGGCGTCTCGATACTTTCTGCGGCCTCGACCGTGAACTTCATGTCGTAGCGCACCTTCCAGCCGTTGGGCAGCAGCAGGTTTTCTGTGCAGTCGAACTTCGCACCTACTTTCAACGGGAACGGGTAGGCGCAACCCGCGTCGTTGGTCGCGATGACCTTGCCGCGCTGCTCAGGCGCGCCCTCGCTGTAGGCAAGTTGCTCACGGTGCACGCCTTTGACAGCGTCGCCGCGCCACCAGGTGCGGGCGATTCGGCGCGCGTCGATCCAGTAATCGGCGCCGTCTACTGCCGTCACTGTTTCGGTCAACTGGGCGGTTTCGTTCTTCGTCAGCAAATCGGTCTCGCGGTAAGACCAACGGTCGCCGACGGCGAACACCGGCGCGGCCATGTCTTGCGCTTGGGCAGGCAACGCCAGCGCAAGGCTGATGAGTGGGGTGGCAAAGACAGCGAGTTTCATGGGGGTCTTTCCTTGGGCTCAATGCGTGCCGCCGGTGCCAGGGTCGAAGCGGCGGGTTCCAGGGTCGTGGCCGAGCAAGCGACGCCTGCTCGAGCGTCAGCGCTGCGCGCTCGGTTTCGGTTGCGGGTTCGGCGTTGGCGCGTCGCGTCAGCATCGGGCGCTGGGCTGACCGTCGCAGTGGCAGCCGGCGATGCCGCCTCGGCCACCGTCACGACGAAAAGCTCGGCGCTGCGCCGAGCGCCGACCGTTGCCGAATCCGATTCGTGGTTCTTCATCCCGCCCTCCGTGCTGCATCGAGGCCCGTTGCCGAGCCGGTGCAGCGAAGCATCGGGCCCGACCGCTAGGCGAACGCTAGCGGCGAGTGCGTCAAGCCGTTAAAACGTCCTGGGGGAAACCCCGAGGCGCGCGCTGGCACGCGCTGCGGCAGCGCGCCGCCGCCAGGTCAGGCTGCGGGCAGCGCGCTCAGTGCCAGCGCGACCGCTTGCGCCAGCGAAAGTTGCTCGCCTTCGCGCCACTGCGCGTCGATCTGCGCCGCGCTGATCTGGCACGCCGCCAGGCGACGCACGCGCAGCAGATAACGTTCATCGGCGCGGTTGAGTTCGCCGAAGCGGCTGCGCCACAACAGCGCGGCGTAGGCGGCGAGGCGGATCGCGATCTCGGGTTGGCGCAAGTGGGCCAGCGCGCGCGGCAGGTTCCACAGGCCGTAGGCGAGGTCGAACGTGGCCATGCACTTCCAGGCGGTGCCGATGCAGGCCTGGTAGTCGGCGACGGCCTTGTGCCACGCGCCCAGGCCGCTGTGGGCGTTGCCGCTGACGTTGAGCGATTGGCTCAGGCGGCGCCAGTCGTGCAACGCCAGCGCGCTGGCGGCGATCGGTTCGAGTTGGCGCAACGCGGCGTCGTGGTGGCCGGCGTTTTGTGCACACACGGCCAGGTTGTAGCGCCCGCTGTTGATCGCATGCTGGTTGCCCAGTTGCTGCCACAACACCAGGGCCTGCGCATGCAGGCGCTCACCGGCCCCATGATCGTGGTGGTGCGCGTTGGTGACGAAGGCGCGCAAGGCGAGCAGGCTGGCACGCAGCTCGGCTTCACCGGTCGGCCCGGCGAGGGCTAACGCTTCATCGATCAGCGGCTCGGCCAGGTCGGCGCGGCGCAAGCTGCGCCAAAGCACACGGGCCAGGGCATGCAGCGCACGGGCGCGTTGGCCGGCGTCGAGCCGGTCGCATTGCACGCCGAGTTCGGCATGGCGCAGCCCCAGGTCGGCCTGGCCCGCCGTGAACAGCATCGGGCCGAGCAGCGTGTGGCCACGCGCCGCCAACACCGGGTCGGTGCATTGCGCGACGGCGGCTTGGCCATGCGCCAGGCCGGTGGCGGGCAACTCGACGTCCTCAACGCAGTGGCGCAAGGCCAGCAGCAAGTGGATGGCATCGTCCGGCGCGTGGTCGTCCACCGCGCTGGCCAGCGCCGCCATCAGGTTCGACATTTCGCTGCGCAGCGCGTCCAGCGATGGCGTGCGCGGCAAGCCGCGCACCCAGCCCAGGGCCCAGGCGCGCAGCCGGCCGCGCCAATGGCGCGCCGCAGCATCGTCCTGACGACCGGCGGCATATTCGCGGATCGGTTGGTAGAGCCCGAAACGCAGGACGTCGTCGGCGCCGCCGTGCGAATAAACCAGCGAGTTGGCCACCAGATCGTCGAGCAGCAACAGCGCATCCATCGGCTCGTCGGCCACCAGTGCGGCGGCTGATGCGGCGGTGAAGCCGCCCGGAAAGACGGTGAGTGTCGAGAGCAGGCGGGCCGGCTCGGCACCGAGCTGCTGCCAACTCCACTCGATCACCCGCTGCATCGACGCATGGCGCGCGTCCAGCGAGCCGCGCGCACCGCTTCGCGCCAGCAGGTCGAGCTGCGGTGTGCCGCTGCCGCGCAGCCGCGCCAGCAGGTCGGCCGGTGCGATGCTGCGCACGCGCGAGGCCGCCAGTTCGATGGCCAGCGGCATGCCTTCCAGCGCCCGGACCAGCTCGACCAGCGTCGCGCCGTTGCGCAGGCCGAAGTGAAAATCGGCCCGAACCGCGCGCGCACGGTCGACGAACAACGCAACGGCGGCGTTGCCGGCGGCGCCACCGACATCGGCATCGACCGAGGGCAACTCAAGCGCGGCCACCGCCAGCTCGTGCTCGCCGTCGATGCCGAGGGCGCGGCGCGAGGTGACCAACACATGCAGCGCCGGCAAGCGCTCGACCAGCCGTTCGACGATATCGTCGGCAACGCCCACCAGTTGCTCGAAGTTGTCCAGCAGCAGCAGCGCCCGGCGCCCGGCCAGTGCGTCGGTCAGGGCGAGTACCGGCTCAACCGCCGCTGGCGCGATCTGCAACGCGCCGGTCAATGCATCACAGGCCTGCGCGCGTGTGGTGCAGGCCGCCAGCGGCACGAAGGCGATCAGCTCGAAGGGCTCGAAGGTGTCGGATGTGGGCACCGACCCCCCCGAATCGTTGCGCAAAGAATGCGCAACCTCGATCGCCAGGCGTGTTTTGCCGCCACCGCCCGGGCCGATCAACGTCACCAGGCGGTGCGCAAGCACCATGCCACGCAGGCGCGCGCCCTGCTCATCGGCACCGAACAAGCGTGTCAGGTAGGTTGGCAGGAAAACCCGCGCCACCGACGCGGCGGCTTGAGCGCTGGGTGCGGCGGCTGGCAGCGCCGTCAGCAGGGGCGATTCGGCCGGCAGGGGCGATAGCGCCGGCAAGGGCCGGGGCTGGCGGCCCAGTTGCTCGTGCAGCGCGGCGAGGCGCAAGCGCTCCTCGTCGATCCAGTCGTCGTAAAAGCCCGGCAACAACTCGCCAGCGTACAGCGCGCGCGCCGCATCGGTCTGGCCCGCCCGCGCGCTGCGCTCAAACCGTAGCGCGTCGCAGTCCAGGCTGCCGGCCACCACCCGCACGCTGATGCGGTCGGCTTGCAGCACCGGCTGCGCAGGCACACGCCCAGCCGGCTCAAGAATGCCCTTCAAAGTCGACAATGCCTGGCGCAGCCGGTTGCGCCCGACGCCCAGCGCCACGCCGGGCCACAACAACTCGATCAACTCCTCACGCGCATGGGCGCGCTCTGGCGCCAGCGCCAGGCGGGCCAGCAAGGCGGTGACGGCGCGGCTGGGCAGACGCGACAGGTGCTGCGTGCCATCGCTCAGGCCCAGGCCGCCCAAAAGGCTGACGCGCCAGAGCACGTGCGAGTCGGCTTGTGCCGGTGGGCGGGCTGCGGTGGGCAGGGCGGTGGCGCGCGTGGCCTGCGGAAAAACACCGCTCATAGAACTCCGACGATGGCGCCTGAGGCGACGCGGGTCGATTTTAGGCGGCTGTCAGCGCTGGCGCCGCTGGCGCCGCTGGCGGATTGAGTACTGCGCAAGCTGCCCAGTAAGCAGCAGCGCTTGTCTCAATCGTCGTTGGCCGCCGCGCCGCCGCCGCGCGGGCTCAAACCGGCCCGGCCCAGCGCCCGGCTGGCCCCCGCCTGGCCCAGCGCCCGGCGCATCAAGGTCTCGGCCTCTTTGCCGTGCACGGGGTACTGGGCCACACCCACGCAAACGGCCACCGCCACGTCCTGGCCGGCGACGCTGAAAGGCCGTTGCAGCGATTGCGCCAGCTTGCCGGCCACCCGGTCGGCATTGGCCGCATCGTCGATCCAGGCCAGCAGCACGACAAAACTGTCGGCCCCCACCGCCGCCACCACGTCGCTGGCGCGCAAGCCCGAGCGCAGCCGCACGGCCACCTTGCGGCGCAGCACATGGGCCGCCTCGGTGCCCAGCCGGGCCTCGGTGGCGGCCAGACCCTCGATGCGCAGCGCCAGCAGCGCCATCGCCGCCGGCTCGCGCTCGCGCAGCGCCAGCAGATGGCTCATGTGCTCCATCAACTGCGCATGGTTGGGCAGGCCGGTGGCCAGGTCGGTGGCGTAGGCCTTGCGGGCGGCGCGCTCCAGCCGCTTGCGCTCAACGGCCAGGCGCACGGCGCGGGCCAGGCTTTCAGGCTGGGCGTCACGCGGCGGCAACACATCCTGCACGCCCAAATGCAGCAGGCGCACCGCGTCGCCGGTGGCCGGCTCAGGCGCCACCACCAGCACCGCGGCGTCCAGCACCGCACGCGACAAATCCGGCCAGCCGGCCAGCGCGGCCAGGCCATCGGTCTGCGCTTGCACCAGCACGATGGCGTCGTAGTTCTGGCTGTCGAGTGACGCCGCCAGATCGGCTGCCGAGGCCACCGAATGCACCACAAACGGGCCGTAGGCCGAAGTCGACAGATCGGGCGCGCCAGGGCCCAGGTGCAGCAGTTGGATGGGATCGGTCATGGTGTCTGGCCCGGGATGTTGCCGCAGCCGCCCGGCCGCTGCCACCTGGGAACTACGGGGTAGTCGGGGTACGCGCGACCCGGTCCGGCAACCGTAGCACGCTAGAATCGTGTCCGTTGCGGGTGTAGTTCAATGGCAGAACGGCAGCTTCCCAAGCTTCATACAGGGGTTCGATTCCCCTCACCCGCTCCAGCCGTGATGCGGCGGCTGATGTTGCTGCCACTGGTTGCACGCAGCGCCCACCTGCAGGGCCCCGAGAGGGCCTTTTTTACGGCCGGATGTTGCATCCGCCCCATCCCACCGGCCATGCCTGACGCCCATCCTCTGGCCCATCCCCCCGCCGGCTCGCCCCCGCCCGCCACCGAGCCGGCGGCCGTTGACGCGCTGCCGCCGCCGCGCCGCGCGATCCGCAGTTTTGTGCTGCGCGCCGGCCGCATCGGCAGTGGCCAGGCGCGCGCATTGGCCGATCTGGGGCCGCGCTTTGTGCTGCCGTTCGACGCCGGGCCGGCCGACTGGCCAGCCCACTTTGGCCGCGACGCGCCCCGGGTGCTGGAGATCGGCTTTGGCATGGGCCAGGCCACGGCGCAGATTGCTGCCGCCCGGCCGGGTTGGGATTTCATCGGTGTCGAGGTGCATGCCCCCGGCGTGGGCGCGCTGCTGCGCGAGATCGGCGAGCAGGGTTTGAGCAACCTGCGCATCGTGCAGCACGACGCGGTGCACGTGCTGCAGCAGATGATTGCGCCCGCCTCATTGGCCGGTGTGCATCTGTTTTTTCCAGACCCGTGGCACAAGAAGCGTCACCACAAGCGCCGCCTGGTGCAGCCGGCTTTTGTGGATTTGCTGGCGTCGCGCCTGGCGCCGGGCGGCTGGCTGCACTGCGCCACCGATTGGGAAGATTACGCCCAGCAGATGCTGGCGGTGCTGGGCGCCTGCCCGGCCTTGGTCAACACGGCTGGGGGCTTTGTGTGCAAGCCCGATTTGCGGCCGTTGACCAAGTTCGAGGCCCGGGGCCTGAAGCTGGGCCACGGCGTGTGGGATTTGCTGTTTCGCGCCGCCGTCAGTGCGCAGGCGCTCAGTCGGCCCAGTGCACCCAGCCCATTGCCGCCGTGAGCAGCACCACGCCGCCAAAAGCGATGCGGTACCAGGCAAACGGCACAAAGCTGTGGCTGGCGATGTAGCGCAGCAGCCAGCGCACGCAGGCGTAGGCGCTGATGAACGCAAACACCAGGCCGACCAGGAACATCGGCAAATCGGCCAGGCTGAGCAGGGCCCGCTCTTTGTACAGGCTGTACAGCCCGGCGCCCACCAGCGTGGGAATGGCCAGAAAAAAGCTGAAATCGGTGGCCGCCTTGCGCGACAGGCCCAGCAGCATGCCGCCGATGATGGTGGCGCCGGACCGGCTGGTGCCCGGGATCATCGCCAGGCACTGCGCCAGGCCCACTTTCAGCGCGTCCAGCGGGGCCATGTCGTCCACCGTGTGGATGCGCACCACCGCCTGCCCCCGAGGCCGCCTTGCGGCGTCCGCCCCCCCGAGGGGGGGCAAGTCAACTTGGGGCGGCTCGGCGCTGACTTGTGAAGTGGGCCGTCGCTCAGCCCACAGGATGATGAAGCCGCCCAGGATGAAGGTGCTGGCCACCACCGCCGGGGTGAACAAATGGGCTTTGATCGCCTTGCCAAACAGCAGGCCCAGCACCACCGCCGGCAAGAAAGCGATCAGCAGGTTGAGGGCAAAGCGCCGCGCCTGGGCACTGCTGGGCAGTTGAAGCAGCGTGTCGCGCAGCCGCTGCCAGTAAACGATGATCACGGCAAAAATCGCCCCGGTCTGGATCGCGATGTCAAACACCTTGGCCTTGTCGTCGTCCATGCCCAGCAAGGCGCCGGCCAGAATCAGGTGGCCGGTGGACGAGATCGGCAAGAACTCGGTCAAACCTTCCACCACGCCCATGATGGCGGCCTTCAGCAACAGCAGTGCGTCCACGGGGTTTCCCTGAGCAAAAGCGCCGGATGATAGCGGCGGGCCGTCCTTCACCAACCCGCCACCCGCCCACCGCCTGCCCACCAACTGCCCGTCGCCAACCCGCCATCGCGCCGCAGCTTGACCCGTTTTGTACCGGGCGGCTACATTACTGACCAATCAGTCAGTAAAAATGCCGGCACTCGACATTCCCCACCGGCGCCGCCGCAAAGAGGCGCGCCCCCAAGAGTTGCTGGATGCGGCCTTGGCCTTGTTTGTCGAAAAGGGCTTTGCGGCCACCCGCACCGAAGAGGTGGCGGCGCGGGCCGGTGTGTCCAAAGGCACGCTCTACCTGTATTACCCGAGCAAGGAAGACCTGCTCAAGGCGGTGATCAGCCACAGCCTGTCGGCCCGCATTGCCGAAGGGGCCGCCCTGGCTGCGCGCTTTGAGGGCAGCGCCGGTCACCTGCTGCGCAGCGTGCTTACCGACTGGTGGGGCCAGTTGTACGACAGCCCGGCGGCCGGCGTGTTCAAGATCGTCATCACCGAGGTGCGCAACTTTCCCGACATCGCCAACTATTACGCCAGCCAGGTGATCGAGCCGGCCCACGCGCTGCTGGGCGCCATCGTGCGCAAGGGCATGGCGGCCGGTGAGTTTCGGCCGGTGGATGTGGACAATGCCGTGCACTCGCTCGTCTTGCCGCTGGTGATGATCTGCCTGCACCGCCATTCACTGGGCGCCTGCGTGGGAGATTGGCACCTCGATGGCCGCGCCTTCATCAGCCAGCATGTCAACCTGGTGCTGGACGGGCTGTGCTGCAAAACCCCGGCTGATTTGGCCGCCCTGCCCCATCCTCCACCCCGCGTTAACTGCCCATGAAATCCAGGCGCCGTTGCTTGTTGCCGCTGTTGGCCGTGTTGCTGGCGCTTTTGATTGCCGGGCTGCTGGGCGCCCGGGCCTGGACGGCGCGCCAGCCGGCGGCGGCGGCCGCTGCGGCGGCCAGTGCGGCGGCATCGGCCGCATCTGCCGCCGTGCCCACACTGGAGCTGGCCGCCGCCGACGTGCTGGTGCTGCAGCGCCAGCCGCTGGCCCGCGGGCTGGACATCTCGGGCAGCCTGAAAGCCGTGAACAGCGCGTTTGTCAAAGCCCGCGTGGCGGCCGAGATCAAGACGCTGACGGTGCGCGAGGGCGACAGCGTGCGGGCCGGCCAGGTGCTGGGCCAGTTGGACGCCACCGAGTTCGACTGGCGGCTGCGCCAGGCCGACAGCCAAGCCGCTGCGGCGCGCGCGCAACTGGAGATCGCCCAGCGCCAGCTCACCAACAACAAGGCGCTGGTGGCGCAGGGCTTTATCTCGCCCACCGCGCTGGAAACCTCTGCATCCAGTGAGATGGGCGCGCAGGCCACCCTGCAGGCCGCGTTGGCCGCTGTGGAACTGGCACGCAAATCGCGCAGCGACGCGGTGCTCACCGCGCCGATCAGCGGCCTGGTGGCGCAGCGCCTGGCCCAGCCCGGTGAGCGGGTGGCGGTGGACGCCCGCATCCTGGAAATCGTCGATCTGTCGCGCATGGAATTGGAGGCGGCGATCGCGCCGCAAGACCTGGCCAGCCTGCAAGTGGGCGCCCGCGCGCGGTTGCTGCTGGACGGCAGTGACCAGCCGGTGCCGGCCACCGTGGTGCGCATCAACCCCAGCGCGCTGGCCGGCTCACGCACGGTGACGGCCTACCTGGCGCTGGCGCCCGGCCCGGCGCTGCGCAACGGCCTGTTTGCCCGGGGCTGGATCGGCCTGGACCAGCGCACCGCGCTGGCGCTGCCGCTGTCTGCGGTGCGCACCGACCAGGCCCAGCCGTATGCCGTGCGAATCCGCAACGGCCGCGCCGAGCAGCGGCCGTTGACGCTGGGCCTGCGCGGCCAGACCGCCGGGCGCGACATGGTGGAAATCCTGGCCGGCCTGGACGAGGGCGACCTCGTGCTGGCCGCCAGCGCCGGCCTGGTGCCCACCGGCGTGCGGCTGAAGGTGGGCGCAGCGGCTGCGCCCACCTCCGCCGCTTCGTCAGCCGCGAGTCCAGCCGCCGCCGCCTCCGCCGGGCCGTTGGCCCTGTCGGCCGGCGCCGCGCGCTGACTCGCCATGTGGTTCACCCGATTGTCCATAGCCAACCCGGTGATGGCCGTGATGGTCATGCTGGCGTTTGTCGTGCTCGGCCTGTTCTCGTACCAGCGATTGAAGGTGGACCAGTTCCCCGAGATCGACTTCCCCACCGTGGTGGTGCAGACCGATTACCCCGGCGCCGCGCCCGAGGTGGTGGAAAGCGAGGTCACCCGCAAGATCGAGGAGTCGGTCAACACCATTGCCGGCATCAACCAGTTGTTCTCGCGCAGCTACGAGGGCACGTCGGTAGTGATCGTGCAGTTCAACCTCGAGGTCAATGGCCGGCGCGCCGCTGACGACGTGCGCGAGAAGCTGGCCGTCATCAAGGCCAGCTTCCGCGATGAGGTGAAAGAGTCGCGCGTTTCGCGGTTTGACCCGGCCAGCTCACCCGTTTTCTCGTTTGCGCTCACCTCGCCCGACAACAGCAAAAGCGTGCAAGAGCTGACCACCTTCGCCGACCAGGTGGTTAAAAAGCGGCTGGAGAACGTGCGCGGCGTCGGCTCGATCACCCTGGTGGGCGGTGTCAAGCGCGAGATCAACATCTACTTGAAGCCGCAGGCGATGGAGGCCTTTGGCATCGGCGTCGATGCGGTGATGGCCGCCGTGCGCAGCGAGAACCGGGATCTGCCGGCCGGCAGCCTGCGCTCGTCCGAGAGTGAGCGCAGCGTGCAGATCGCCGGCCGCGTGAAGCGCCCGGATGAGCTGAACAACCTGATCGTGGCGCGCCGGGGTGGGGTGGGGACCGGGGTTGCGGCAGGGGTTGCGGCAGGGGTGGCGGCAGGGGCGGCGGCGACGTCCGGCCAGCCGGTGCGGCTGTCGCAAGTGGCGCAGGTGGTGGACGGCCCCGAGGAGGTGGAAAGCCTGGCGCTGTACAACGGCCAGCGCATGCTGGCGCTGGAGATCAAAAAAAGCCAGGGCGAGAACACGATTGAGGTGGTGGATGGCCTGCAACGCAGCGCCGACGCGCTGCGCGCCCAACTGCCGCCCGGCATGGCGCTGGAGGTGGTGCGGGACGGCTCACGGCCGATCCGGGTCTCGGTGGCCAATGTCAAGCGCACCTTGTTTGAGGGCGCGCTGCTGACCATCGGCATCGTCTTCTTGTTTCTCAACTCCTGGCGCTCCACGGTGATCACCGGCCTGACGCTGCCCATCGCGCTGATCGGCACCTTTTTGTTCATGGATCTGTTCGGCTTCTCGATCAACATGATCACGCTGATGGCGATGAGCTTGTGCGTCGGCCTGCTGATCGACGACGCCATCGTGGTGCGCGAGAACATCGTGCGCCATGTGCAGATGGGCAAAAGCGCCCACCAGGCCGCACTGGCCGGCACGCAGGAGATCGGCCTGGCGGTGCTGGCCACCACCTTGTCGATCGTCGCGGTGTTTTTGCCGATCGGTTTCATGAGCGGCATCATCGGCAAGTTCTTCCATGAATTTGGCCTGACCATCGTCGCGGCGGTGCTGATCTCGATGTTTGTCAGCTTCACGCTCGACCCGATGCTCAGCTCGATCTGGCATGACCCGGCGATTGATCGGGAGCGTGACCACCGGGACGGCCACGCCTACAAACCCACGGGTTTGTATGGGCATACCCTGGGCCGGCTGACGCATGCCGTAGACCTGGGCTCACACCGGCTGGGCGCGGTGTATGAAGCCACCTTGGGCTGGTCGCTACGCCACAAGGGCATTACCGTGCTGATCGCGATTGCCAGCCTGGTGGGTGCGCTGTTGCTGCTGCCCCGGCTGGGCACCGAGTTTGTGCCCAAGGCCGATTACTCTGAGACCACGGTGGCGTTTTTCACCCCGGCTGGCACGTCGCTGGCCACCACCGAGGCGCGGGCCCGGCAGGTGGACGCCATCCTGCGTGAGATGCCCGAGGTGCGCTACACCCTGGCCACCATCAACACCGGACAGGCATTGGGCCGCAACTATGTGTCGTTCTTCATCCGGCTGGTGGACCGCAAAAGCCGCACACGCAGCGTGGACCAGATGTCGATGCCGCTGCGTGAGCGGCTGCGCCAGGTGGCGGGCATCACCGTCACCCACGTCGGCCTGCTCGATGCCGTGGGCGGTGGCAAGCCGATCTCGCTGTCGATCCAGGGCACCGACCTGGTGGAGCTGCAGCGCCTGACCACCACCCTGCTGGCCAAGCTGGTGCAAATCCCCGGCCTGGTGGACGCCGACAGCAGCATGAAGCCGCCCAAACCCACGGTGGTGATCGATGTGCGGCGCGACGCCGCCAACGACCTGGGCCTGTCGGTGGGCAGCATCACCAACACCTTGCGCGCGCTGGTGGCCGGCCAGACGGTGGGCGACTGGCGCGCCGCCAACGACCAGACCTACGACGTCAAGGTGCGGTTGGCGCCTGAATCGCGCGACAACCCCGATGACCTGGCCCGGCTGGGCCTGGTGCTGGGCAGCAATGCCGATGGCACGCTGCGCAGCGTGCGCCTGTCGCAAGTGGCCGATGTGCGCGCCGGCCTGGGCGCCAACCAGGTGAACCGGCGCGACATGTCGCGCGAGAGTGAGCTCACCGCCAACACCTCGGGCCGGGCGCTGGGCGAGGTGTCGGCCGACATCCGCAAGCTGTTGCTTGAGTCACCATTGCCGCCTGGCTACAGCTACCGCTTCGGCGGCGCCAGCAAAGACATGCAGGACAGCTTTGCTTATGCCCTCTCGGCGCTGGCGCTTGGCGTGGTGTTCATCTACATGATTCTGGCGTCGCAGTTCCGCAGCTTTTTGCAGCCGCTGGCGCTGATGAGCTCGCTGCCGCTGACGCTCATCGGCGTGGTCGGCGCGCTGCTGATCTGGCGCAGCACGCTCAATATGTTCTCGGTCATCGGCGTGATCATGCTGATGGGGCTGGTGACCAAAAACGCCATCCTGCTGGTGGATTTTGCGATCCGCTCGCGCCAGCCGTCGGTGGACGGCCACGGCAACACCGTGCCGGGCCTGGCGCGCAACGAGGCCTTGCTGCAGGCCGCCCGGGTGCGGCTGCGGCCGATTCTGATGACCACGCTGGCGATGATCTTCGGCATGCTGCCGCTGGCGCTGGCGCTGTGTGAGGGCTCAGAGCAGCGCGCGCCGATGGGCCAGGCGGTCATCGGCGGTGTTATCACCTCATCCCTGCTCACGCTGGTGGTGGTGCCGGTGATTTATTGCTGGCTCGATGACCTGGGCGCCTGGGCGCAGCGCAAGCTGTTTGGCGCGGCGCCAGGCGGTACGGCCACAACCCCGGCCAACCCGCTGGCCGGTCAGCCGGCGCTAGACCTGCCTCAATAGAATCTGGCGGCTCTGCCACGGCCCGCCCACCCATTTTTTTACCCGACTGGACCCGCGCCATGAACATCGAACAAGCCCGCTTCAACATGATCGAGCAGCAGATCCGCCCCTGGGAGGTGCTCGATCCGGGCGTGCTGTCACTGCTGGCGATGGTGCGGCGAGAAGACTTTGTGCCGGCCGCCTTCAAGGCGCTGGCCTTTGTCGATACCGAGGTGCCGCTGATCGGTAGCGGCGAGGGCGGCCAGTGCATGCTGGCGCCGCGAGTCGAGGCCCGGCTGCTGCAGGAAGCCCGCGTGCAACGCCATGAGCGGGTGCTGGAGGTGGGCGCCGGCTCGGGCTTCATGGCCGCGCTGCTGGCGCACCGGGCGCAAACCGTGATCACGCTGGAGCGGGTGCCGGCGCTGGTGGCCCTGGCCACGCACAACCTGCGCCGCGCCGGCGTGCTCAACGCCAGCGTGCGGCAGCAGGACGGCGCCCAGGGCCTGGCCGCCGAAGCACCGTTTGACGTGATCATGCTGTCGGGCTCGGTGCCCGAGGTGCCGCAGGCGCTGCTGGCCCAGATCAAGATCGGCGGCCGGCTGCTGGCCATCGTCGGCCAGGAGCCGGTGATGCACGCGGTGCGCATCACCCGCCTGTCGGCCACGGCGCTGCAGTCCGAGGATTTGTTCGACACCGTCGCGCCGCGCCTGCTGGGTGTGGCAGAGCCGACCCGGTTCGCGTTTTGAGCGGATCAACCCCGGCTTTTGCCGTTGCAAGCCGCGCCGCCTGCAGCGCGTCGCATCGGCGGCCAGCCCGGCATTGACACCGGTTACAACCCCGCTGCCGATTTTTTGACTTGACCCTCTCGAAGGACGCCGTTCATGCCCAGCCCGCACCCGCATCCCCTGCACCCCCGCCTGCGGGCCTTGTCAGCCGCCCTGGCGCTGGTCGGCGCGTGCGCGGCCGGCACCGCCCGGGCGCAAAGAATTCTTGAGTTGTACGACGCGGCGCGCGGTTACGACGCCACCTACCAATCGGCCCGCTCACTGACGGAATCCACTGTGTTCAAGGCCGAGCAGGCCCGGGCATTGCGCCGGCCATCGGTGAATGCCACCGGCACGCTGGCCGAGAGCCGCACCGACACACGCTACGCCAGCACCACGTCGGTGCGCAGCGGCGTGCAATCGGTGGGCGTGACGGCGCAGCAAACGCTGTTCAACCGCAGCAACGACAAAACCATCACGCAGGCCGAGCGCGCCATCGAGGTGGCGCAATCCCAGCAGTTGGCGGCCGAGCAAGACCTGATCGTGCGTGTGGTGCAGGCTTATTTTGATGTGCTGTCGGCCAACGACGCACTGGGCACGCTGCAGGCCAGCAAAAAGGCCATCGCCGAGCAACTGGCGTCGGCCAAGCGCAATTTTGAGGTCGGCACCGCCACCATCACCGACACCCGCGAGGCGCAGGCGCGCTTTGACCTGGCCACCGCGCAAGAGCTGGCGGCTGAAAACGACTTGAACGTCAAACGCCTGGCGCTTGAAAGCGTGTCGGGCCGGCCCGGCGCAGCGCCCAAGCCGCTGGCGCTGCCGGTGATGCTACCCGGGCTGGTGCCGGCCGATGTCGAGGATTGGGTGGGCCAGGCCGACAGCGCCAGCCCGGCGCTGCGCCAGTTGCGGCTGGCCCAGGACGTGGCCCGGCTGGAGACCGAAAAAGCCCGCACCGGCCACCTGCCCACGGTGGGGGTCAGCGCATCATTCACCGAGTCGCACGGCCGGCAATCCATCGACACCAAAGGCGGGGCTATCCCGCCCGTCTCGGGCTTTGGCCCGGCCGGCAGCGTGGCGCTGCAGGTGAATGTGCCGCTGTTTGCCGGCTGGTCGGTGCAAAACCGCATCAAAGAGACGCTGGCACTTGAGGACAAGGCGCAAGCCGACCTGGACGCCGCCCGCCGCAACATCGCGCAAGGCACACGCAGCGCGTTTTTTGGCGTGCGCTCGCTGCGCGCGCAAGTCACCGCGCTGGAGGCCGCCGAGTCGTCCAGCAAGCTCGCACTCGAGGCCACCCAGCTCGGCTACAAGGTAGGCGTGCGCGTCAACCTGGATGTGCTGAACGCCCAGACCCAGCTCTTCCAGGCGCAGCGTGATCTGGCCAAAGCGCGCTATGACGTGGTGGTCAACGCCATCAAGCTGCGCCAGGTGGCCGGCACTCTGCAGCCGCAGGACATGACCGCTGTGGTTGCTTGGCTGGCCCGTCGCGCCTGTTTGGTCGCGCTGCGCACCCCGACACCTGGCCCCTGTTTGACGCACGCCACGGCTACTTGATGACGCGGTTTTGTGCTGCTGACCCACGCGCCATTTTTGCCCAAACCGCATCGGGCTGACGTCGCAGGCTGTCGGGCTTTGGCTCAGAGGCTGAGAGGATTTCGAGAGTGACCGAGCGGCGCGGCAAAAGGCGTTCGATCTAAGGGGCAGTCGGGCTTTGGGTCGGGCCCGCGCCGGGGCGAGTTTCGGTGCCAGCCTAGCCCAAGTTTGTCAAACTCCCGCCCAATTCGGGCGGAATCGACCAAAAAACGTACGTAAGTCATTGATTTTATTAGAGTCGACTTGAAAAAGTGAAATGTAGTGCCATAATATGTTAATGAAAAGAGGCACAAGGCCTGTTCTTGAGGCAGCATTCGGCCAATGTTCATCCGTTGCACCCGAACGCGCAGCCGAAGCTCCGGCGAGCCCTACGTCACCTACCGCCTCGTGCAGACCGCCCGTGTCGGTGGCGTGGTCAAGCAGAC
>JANLOP010000137.1:0-34029 GCA_031366635.1 Betaproteobacteria bacterium
GCCAACACGGCGGCCGTCAACCTGGCCACCGCCGGGGCCGACCTGACCTTGAGCGCGGGCGAGACCATCGGCTCGCTGGCCGGGGTGGCCGGCAGCACGGTGACGCTGGGCGCCAACACGCTGACCACCGGCAATGCCAGCAGCACCAGCTATGCCGGGGTGATCGGCGGCAGCGGCGGGCTGACCAAGCAGGGCAGCGGCACCTTGACGCTGACGGGTGCCAACACGCTGGGCGGCCCGACAGCGGTGAACACCGGCACCTTGAGCCTGAACAACGCGGCGGCGCTGGCCAACAGCGCGCTGACGCTGGCCAACAGCGCCGGTGTGGTGCTGGATTTGCAGGGCAACAGCGCCGTCGGCTCACTGGCCGGTGGCGGCGCGGCTGGTGGCAATGTCGCGCTGGGCACGTCCAAGTTGAGTGCGGGCGGCAACAACACCAGCTCCGCTTATGCCGGTGTGCTCGACGGCAGCGGTGGGCTGACCAAGCAGGGCACGGGCACCTTCACGCTGAGCGGCGCCAACACCTTCACCGGCCCGGTAGCGATCAGCGCGGGCACCTTGTCGCTGGCCGGCGGCGCGGCCCTGGCCGACAGCGTGGCACTGAGCCTGGCCAACACCGCCGGTGCCGGGCTGGCACTGCAAGCCGACGAGACCATCGGCTCGCTGGCCGGCGGTGGCGCGGCCGGCGGCAATGTGGCGCTGGGCGCGTCCACGCTGACGGTGGGCGGCAACAACACCAGCAGCGCCTTTGCCGGCGTGATCAGCGGCAGCGGCGGCTTGACCAAACAAGGCAGCGGCACCCTCACACTCGGCGGCGCCAGCAGCTACAGCGGCAGCACGCTGATCAATGCGGGCGCGGTCGCGCTGGGCGCAGCCGACCGTCTGGCCGACGCCAGCCGCCTGGTCGTCAGTGGCGGCAGCTTCGATCTCGGCGGGTTTGCCGACACCGTTGCTGGCGTGCAACTGCATGGTGGCAGCATCGTCGGCGGCGCCTTGACCAGCACCAGCACCTTCGATTTGACCGACGGCCAGGTCAGCGCCAGCCTGCGCGGCGCGGTCGGCCTGAACAAGACCGGGCCGGGCACGGTCACGCTGTCCGGCGGCAACGGCTACACCGGTGCCACGCTGATCACCGGGGGCACCCTGGCGCTGGGTGCCAGCGACGTGATCGGCAATGCCAGCGCGCTGACGGTGAACAACGCCACCCTCGACATCGGTGGCCATAGCGACACGGTGGCCTCGCTGTCGCTGCAAGGCGGCGGCACGGTGGCCGGCAGCACGGGCGTGCTGACCAGCACGGCCACCTTCGACCTGCAAAGCGGCTCGGTATCGGCCATGCTGGGTGGCACGCAAGGGGCCAGCAAGTCGACCACCGGCACTGTCTCGCTCAGCGGCGCGAACCCCTTCACCGGCACCACCACGGTGAGCGACGGCACGCTGCGGCTGGACGGCACCGGGCGTCTGGCGCCCACCAGTTCGGCGACCGTCCAGGCTGCCGGCACGCTCACGCTGGCCGGTGACCAGACCTTGAACAACCTCGCGCTGGCCGGCGTCGTCAACGGCAGCGGCGCGCTGCGCGTGACCGGCGTGTCCATTTTGGGCGGGCGTCTCGATGTGCCGCTGGTCACCGACACGCTGACCTCGACCGGCGATAGCACGTTGAACGCGGTGACCACGGCCGGCGTCGTCACCGTCAGCAGCGGCAATCTCACGCTCGGCGCAGCCAATCTGCTGTCGGACGGCGCCGCCGTCACCGTTGCCGCGCCCGGCACGCTGACGCTGGGCGGCGCCGACAGCGTCGGCAGCCTGGCCCTGCTGGGCACGCTCACCGGCAATGGCACGTTGACCGCGCCCAGCTATGCGTTGAACGGCGGCACCACCACGGCCAACGCCCACCTGGGCGGCGGCGCGTTGAGCTCGTCGGGCAACAGCACGCTGAACGGCAGCTCGGCCGCCAACACCGTGATGGTCAACGACGGCACACTGGCGCTGCGCAGCGGCGGTGGCACGCTGACGGCCGCGCCTGCGGTGACGCTGGGCAGCTCGGCCAGCCCGGCGGCACTCGCGCTGCAGGGCAACGAAACGTTCGGCACGCTGGCCGGCAATGCCAGTGGCAGCGTCAGCCTGGGCACGGCCACGCTGGCCACCGGCAACGCCGCCGACAGCGTCTTCGCCGGCGCGATCAGCGGGGGCGCCAGCAGCGCGCTGGTCAAACAGGGTGCCGGCACCTTCACGCTTTCCGGGGCCAGCGGCTACACCGGCAGCAGCACGGTGGCTGCAGGCACGCTGGCGGTCTCGGGCAGCCTGGCCTCAACCAGCTTGCGGGTCAATGCCGGTGGCACGCTGTCGTTGCTGGGGCCCCAGGTGCTGGCCCCGACCGCGACGCTGGCGGTGGCCGGCGGCGGCAGCGCCAGCCTGGCCGGCGAGCAATTGCTGGGCGGCCTGGCGCTGTCGGGCACGCTCACCGGCGCCGGCACGCTGACCGCACCCAGCTATGCACTGGATGGCGGCACCACCACCATCGATGCCAAGCTGGGCAGCGGCGCGCTGTCGTCTTCGGGCAGCAGCCAGCTCAACGGCAGCTCGGCCGCCGGCAGCGTGGCCGTCAACGACGGCACACTCACCCTGCGCAGCGGCGGCGGCACGCTCACCGCATCGCCGGCGCTGACGGTGGGCAACTCGGCCAGCCTGGCGTCACTGGTGCTGCTGGGCAATGAGACTCTCGGCAACCTGGCGGGCAATGCCAGCGGCAATGTCAGCCTGGGCACGGCCACGCTGCGCACCGGCAATGGCGCCGACACCACCTTCGCCGGTGCAATCAGCGGCGGCGCTGGCAGCGCGCTGGTCAAACAGGGTGCCGACACCTTCACGCTCTCGGGCAGCAACAGCTACGCCGGCACGACCACGGTGAATGCCGGCACGCTGGCGGTCTCGGGCGGCCTGGCTTCGCCCGGCTTGCAGGTCAACAACGGCGGCACGCTGGCGCTGCTCGGGCCGCAGGTGCTGGCGGCTGGCGCCACACTGGCGGTGGCCAGCGGCGGCAGCACCAGCCTGGCCGGCGCGCAGTCGCTGGGCGGTCTGGCGCTGTCGGGCACGCTCACCGGCGTCGGCACGCTCACCGCGCCCAACTACGGCCTGGACGGTGGCAATACCACCGCCAACGCCAATCTGGGCGTCGGCACGCTGACATCCACCGGCACCAGCACGCTGGCCGGCAGCGCGCTGGCCGGCACGGTGCTGGTCAACGGCGGTCGGCTGACACTGGCCAGCGCCAACCGGCTGGCCGACAGCAGCACACTGACGGTGGCCCCAGGTGCCGCGCTGACCCTCGTCGGTGATCAAACCGTGGCCAGCCTGGTGCTGCGCGGCACGGCCGACGGCAGCAGCACGCTGACCGCCACCAACACCCTGCTGGACGGCGGCAGCGCCAACGCCAACCTGGGCAGCGGGGCGCTGGCCAGCACGGGCAGCAGTGCGATCAACGGCACGTCGGCTGCCAGCACGCTGGCGGTGACTGCCGGCACGTTGACATTGGGCAGCGCCAACCGCCTGAGCGCCGCACCGGCAGTCGATGTGGCCGCCGCTGCCAGCCTGGCGCTGGGTGGCGACGACCGTTTTGGCAGCCTGGCCGGGGCCGGCGCGGTGGGCCTGGGCAGCGCCACGCTGAGCACCGGCGCCGGGGCGTCCAGCACGTTCTCGGGGGTGATCGGCGGCAGCGGCGGCATCGTCAAGCAGGGCGCGGCTACCACCTTTGCGCTGACCGGCGCCAACACCTACAGCGGCCGCACCCGGGTGGACGAGGGCGTGCTCACGGTCGGCGACGGTGCCACCAGCGGCTCGCTGGCGACCAGCGATTTTGTCGTCGCTGGCCTGCTGCGCTCGGCCCGGTCGGACGCGGTGGTGATTGCGCAACCGATCAGCGGCGGCGGCGGCGTTGAGCAGGCTGGCACCGGCCGGCTGACATTGCAGGGCAACAACAAAACCTACAGCGGCCGCACCGAGGTCAAAAGCGGTGAGCTGGCCAGCGCCGGCAGCGAGAACCTGTCGGATGCCAGCGATGTGGTGGTGGCCAGCGGCGCGCGGCTGGTGCTGGCCGGTGACGAGACGGTGAAATCGGTCGATGCCGACGGCACGGTGGCCATCGCGTCGCGGCTCACCAGCAGCGGCGCGCTAAACCTCAAAGGCGCGGTCACGGCCACCGGGGGAGGCGCCGTCACCTTGACGGCGACGCAAATCGACGCGGTCAGCGCGGGCAACCTGTGGGGCAGCAGCCTGTCGGTCAACGCCAGCGGCGCGATCAATCTGGGCGCCGGCAAAGACGGCGCGCTGTTTCGTGATCTGGTGCTGGGCACGCTCAACGCCGGTGGCGGGGGCCGCATCGACGCCGGCGCGGTCTCGCTCACCGGGCTCAGCAAGGTGTCTGGCGGCACGCTGGTGATCGACGCCAGCAAGGCCGCCAAATTCCAGTTGCCCGGCCCGGCGCTGATCGGCAAACGCACGCCGGCGGACCGGCAGATCGCCTTCACGCAGGATGTGCTGACGCAGACCGCCAGCGGCGTGATCGAGGTGGCCGCCGGCGCGCAGTTGTCGATCGTCGCCAGCCAGGGCGGGTCGGTCAACCTGTCTGCCGCCAGCAACCGGTTTGTCGGCGGCCTGGCGGTGCGCAGCGGGGCGGCCAACTCACCCTGGGCGGCCAACCTCAGCACCGACCCGGCCGGCGGCGCGGGCATCCAGTATTCCCTGCAAAGCCAGATCCGCATCGAGGGCACGCAGGTGACCATCGGCAGCTTGGGGCTGCAGGCCGACGTGGTGGCCATCAAGGCTGACTCGGTGGCCACACCGGCCGGCGCGGTGATCGTGGCGCGCCTGCCGTACGACAATCTGGTCGGCACCATCAACTCCTTGCCCGGCCTCACTTTTGAGCTCACCAAGCCGGCCTTTCTGAGCCCGTTCAGCTTTGGCCAGAATGGCAACGAGATCAGCATCAACGTCGGCAGCAAGGCTTTTGGCGCACGCACCGTGCTGCCCATCGACAGCGGCTACGTGACGGTGCTGCCGCGCGGCGGCGCCAGCGGCAGCACGGCCTTGTTCCTGAAAGGCCCGCTGGTGGCCGGTAGCTACGGCTTCTTCTTCGACGGCGCGGGCCAGCAGAGTGAGATCCCGGTGTTCTACAACGGCGTGTCGGCGGTGACACCGCAAGTGCAGGGGTCGATTTCATCGACCGTGTCGGTGTCGGAGGGTGCGCGCAAAGAGCGCTTTGAAGAAGCCGTGCGCACCGAGAATGTGGCATTGCGCATGCGCGCCGGTGTGATTGCCGAAGTCGGCCCGGGCACGCCCGCCACCATCAGCACCGGGGCACTGGGCGTTCGGCCGCCGCCGGGCTGTGCCCCCGCTGGCGCATCATCCGATGCATCATCCGGTGCATCATCCGGCCCCCTACTGTGTGCGTCCAGCAATGCCCAAAAACCTTGATCTCACCGCCCGTCCCCGGCGCCGCACGGTGCTGGGCTGGGGGGTTGCCGCAGGCGCTGTGCTGCCGTGCCTGCCCGCCCTGCTGCAAGCCGCCGAGACGGCAGACGCGGTTGAGCCGCCCCGGCTGGCGCTGCTGATCGGCAACCGCGACTACCCGAACGGTGAAGACCTGCCGCCGATCCACAAAAACGTCCGTGATCTGCGCGCGGCGCTGGAGAACCGCGGCTTTGCCGTCACCGACGCGCTGGATCTTGACTTGCCGCAGGCCCGGGCGCTGATGGAGCGGTTCACCAGCGCGGTGCAAGCCGCCCCGGCCGACGCCACCGTGTTCTTCTATTTCTCGGGCCACGGCGCCCAGGTGGACGCTGAAAACCTGCTGGTCTCGGCCCACATCAACCCCAAGGCGCGGCCCGAGGCGCTGAGCAACGGCAGCATGACCTTGACCAAGGATGTGATCGGCCGGCTGCCGTCGCGCCCCGACGGGCTGATGATTGCGGTGATCGACGCCTGCCGCACGTCACTCAAGGTGCTGGCCCCGGGCGACGGCCTGAACCAGGTGGAAGCGCCGCCCGGCTACTTGATTGCCTTTGCCACCGGCGCCGGCAAGCCGGCGATTGCCCCCGACAACGACGCCAACAACACGTTTTACACCGCGTCGCTGGTCCGGGTGTTGAACACGGCGTCGGGCGAAATCCCGTTTTCTGATGTGTTCCGCCTGGTCAAGACCGACACCCAGACGACGATGTTGAACCACCCGGTGAAGATTCTTCGAGAATTTGCCCAGGTGCCGTTCATCGCCGAGAACACCACCAACCGCCGCCGCCTGGCGCCCCGTGTGCCCAACGCCGCACCCCCGCCGCCGCGCAAAGAGGACGAGTCGGTGGCCTGGGCCCGGCTGGAGTCGCTGATCTGGCCTGCCGATGTGGCCCGGCTGGCCGACCAGTACCTGAAAGACTACCCCGACAGCCCACTGGCGGGCAGTGCGCAGGTGGCGCGCGACGGCGCACGCGAGGCCGCGCAGATTTTGCGCCGCAACGATGTTCGGCTGTACCGCAGCGCCTTCCAGGTGGCGCCCGATTGGCCTGCCGAGACCACTGCCGATCTGATCAAGGCCGGCCGGGGCGACAAAGACGCCGCCGCCCGCCTGGGCCAGCGCAACAGCCCCGAGGTGGGCCTGATCGGCGGCGGGGTTGACCGGGTGGGCCGCTACGAAGGCTGGATGCAATACGCCGCCGCGCTGGGCAACGGCATCGCCAGCTACCGGCTGGCGCTGTATTACCGGCGCATCGAGCAGCCGCAACTGGCATCGCAGTTTGAGGGCCGGGCCAAAGAGCTGGGCTACACACCGCCGCCGTCGCTCGACAACACGCGGAAATAGCGGGGGCCAGGCAAATAGCCGGCCCGGCCCAATCCCCTGGCGCGGCGGCGGCGCGGGTTTGCAGGTGGCTTGTGGCCGCCCAGCGCTGGCGATGGGCCGTGTCGGTCACGCCGTTGGATGGCCGGCACCACCGACGGGCTGCACTGCGCGGGCCACCGCTGCGGTTGACGGCTATTCCTGGCCCGCAGCCTGGCGTTGAAACGCCGCCCGCAGCGCCGGCAGCATGGCCAGGGCGGCGGCCTCGCCGGCAGCAATCAAATGCTCGCGCTCGGACAGCGCCAGGTCGGTCATGGCCAGAATCACCGGGCGCACCACCAGATCGGCTTGCTCGCGTTCACGCAGCAGGTGGCGGTAGGTCGAGATCATCACCGCCTGAAACAACACCGACACCGGGTTGCTCAGCCGGGCATCGTGCGGCGGGTACACCACGTCGACCGCGATCACCGTGCGGGCCCCCATCTGGCGCGCCGCAGCCACCGGCAACGGGCTGGTGATCTGGCCGTCGCCCAGCACGCGCGCGCCAGCCTGCACCGGCTCGTACAGGCCCGGCACGGCCGACGAGGCGCGCAGCGCACGCGGCGTATCGCCGTGGTTCAACAGCACTGGCTCGCCGGTGTTCAAGTCAGTGGCAACGGCGACGAAGGCAATCGGCAATGCCTGCAGCGGCTGGCTGATCGTCTGGCGCAAAAACGCTTCGAGCCGCTCGCCCTTGGCCAAGCCGAGGCCGAAACCGCCGAGCAGTATCTTGACCGGGTCAATATCGATCAACATCGGCAAGTCAAGGCGTGCCGCCAGGGCCTCGATCTCCGACACCGTTTTGCCCGACGCCAGGTAGGCGCCGACCAGCGCACCGGCGCTGCTGCCCACGATCAGGTCGGGCTTCAGCCCTTCACGCTCAAGCACGCGCAACACGCCCAAATGGGCGAAGGCCCGCGCCGAGCCGCCTGACAGCACCAGTGCGACGCGCGGCGGTTTGGGCCGCGCCCAGGCGACAAAACGCGGCGCGTCGATGGCCGGCACAGCGCCCGGCGCCGGGCTTGAACTGAAGATCGTGCTGGCGCATCCACCCAGCAGCGCTGCCGCCGCCGCGATCAGCCAACGCCCGGCCGGCGCCGCCACGGCACCGGGCATGCGGGGCCTGCCGGTCGTGGTCATCAGGCAACCTCCGTGCTTCGCACTGCGGTGGATGAGCCCTTCGGGCGGCCGGGCGGGCTCATGCCGGGTGGCGGGTTGATTGGCGGCGCCGCATCAGCCGGTAGGCCGCCGGGATGACGAACATCGACAGCAGTGGCGCGGTGATCATGCCGCCCACCATCGGCGCGGCGATGCGCTGCATCACCTCCGAGCCGGTGCCCGTGCCCCACAGGATCGGCAGCAGGCCGCCGAGGATGACCGCCACCGTCATCGCCTTCGGCCGCACCCGCAGCACCGCGCCTTCGCGGATCGCGTCGAGCAGGTCGGCGCTGCTGGCCGTGCCCTGCGCCAGGCGAACGTCCCAGGCCTGTTTGAGGTAGAGCAACATGATCACGCCGAACTCGGCCGAGACACCGGCCAGGGCGATAAAACCGACGGCCCCAGCCACCGACAGGTTGTAGTTGAGCAGGTAGAGCAGCCAGATGCCGCCGACCAACGCAAACGGCAGCGTGGCCATGATCAGCAGGGCCTCGTCAAACCGCTTGAAGGTCAAATAAAGCAGCACGAAGATGATGAGCAGGGTGAACGGCAGCACCACTTTCAGCCGGGCTGTGGCGCGCTCCAAGAACTCGAACTGGCCCGACCACGAGACCGCATAGCCGACTGGCAACACCACCTGCTGCGCCACCACCCGCTGCATGTCCTGCACGGCCGATTTCAGGTCGCGGCCGCGAATGTCCACGTAGACCCAGCCCGACAGCCGGGCGTTTTCGCTGCGCAGCATCGGCGGCCCGTCGGTGATGCGGATGTCCGCCACATCCGACAGCACAAGCCGCGCCCCCTTCTCGGTGACGATGGGCAGCGCACGCAGCCGGCTCAGTGAATCGCGCGTCTCGCGCGGGTAGCGCAGGTTGATCGGGAAGCGCTGCAAGCCTTCCACCGTTTCGCCGATGTTGTCGCCGCCCACTGCCGACGTGATGACCGACTGCACGTCGGCGATGTTCATGCCAAAGCGCGCGGCGGCGTCGCGGTTGATCGTCACGTCCACGTAGCGGCCACCGGTCAGGCGCTCAGCGAGTGCGCTGCTGACGCCCGGCACGCCCTTCAGCGCTTTTTCGATCTCGCCGGTCAAGCGGTCGATCACCGCCAGGTCGGTGCCCGCCACTTTGACGCCGACCGGGCTTTTGATGCCGGTGGCCAGCATGTCGATGCGGTTGCGGATCGGCGGCACCCAGATATTGGCCACGCCGGGCACCTGGACGATGCGGTCCAGCTCATCGACCAGCTTGTCCGGCGTCATGCCGGCCCGCCACTCGCTCTTTGGCTTGAACTGGATCGTGGTTTCGAACATCTCCATCGGCGCCGGGTCGGTGGCGGTCTCGGCACGGCCGGCCTTGCCGTAGACGCTGGCCACCTCGGGCACGGTCTTGATGAGCCGGTCGGTCTGCTGCAGCAACTCGGCCGCCTTGCCCGCCGACAGCCCCGGCAGCGCCGACGGCATGTACAGCAGGTCACCCTCGTCCAGCTTGGGCATGAACTCGGCCCCGATGTGCTGCAGCGGCCACAGGCTGAGCAGCAACAGCACGGCGGCCACCGCCAGCGTCGTCTTGGGCGCACCCAGCACCGCGTTCAGCAGCGGCCGGTAGAGGGCGATCAACCAGCGATTCAACGGGTTGGCGCGCTCGTCCGGTATCCGGCCCCGGATCAGGTAGCCCATCAACACCGGCACCAGCGTGACTGCCAGGCCGGCCGCTGCCGCCATCGAATAGGTCTTGGTAAAGGCGAGCGGCGCGAACAAGCGCCCCTCCTGCGCTTCGAGTGTGAAGACCGGGATGAAGCTCAGGGTGATGATGAGCAGCGAGAAAAACAACGCCGGCCCGACCTCGGCCGCTGATGTGCCGATCAGCGCCCAGCGGGCCTCGCCTGCTAGTATCTGGCCCGGGTGGGCATGGCCCCAGCGCTCCAGGTGCTTGTGCGCGTTCTCGATCATCACCACCGCCGCGTCGACCATCGCGCCGATGGCAATGGCGATGCCGCCCAGCGACATGATGTTGGCATTTACCCCCTGGGCGTGCATCACGATGAAGGCCATCAGAATGCCCAGCGGCAGCGAGACAATGGCCACGAACGCCGAGCGCAGGTGGAACAGGAAGATCAAGCACACCACCGCGACGACCGCGAACTCTTCGAGCAGCTTGTGCTTGAGGTTTTGCACCGCGCGCTCGATCAGCCCCGAGCGGTCGTAGACCGGCACGAGCTCGACGCCTTTCGGCAGGCTGGCCTGGAGCGCCTTCAGCTTGGCCTTCACCGCCGCGATGGTCTCCAGCGCGTTCTTGCCCGAGCGCATCACGATCACGCCGCCGGCGGCCTCGCCCTGGCCGTCCAGTTCACCGATGCCACGCCGCATCTCCGGCCCCACCTGGATGCGCGCCACGTCGCCGAGCCGCACCGACACGCCCGCCGCCGTGCTGACCAGCGGCACCTTGCGGAAGTCGTCGAGCGACTGCAGATAGCCCGATGCGCGCACCACGTACTCGGCCTCGCCGAGCTCAAGCACCGAGCCACCCGCCTCCTGGTTCGACTTCTGCACCGCCTCGACCACCCGGGTGTGCGCAATGCCGTAAGCGGCCAGCTTGTCGGGGTCGAGCACGATCTGGTACTGGCGCACCATGCCGCCCACCGACGCCACCTCGGCCACGTTCGGCACGGTTTTCAGCTCGAACTTCAAAAACCAGTCTTGCAGCGCACGCAGTTGCCCGGCATCCAGTTGGCCGCTGCGGTCAACCAGCGAATACTGGTAAATCCAGCCCACGCCGGTGGCGTCGGGGCCGAGCGTGGCCTTGGCACCTGCGGGCAATTTGGCCTGCACCTGGTTCAGGTACTCCAACACCCGTGAGCGCGCCCAGTACAGGTCGGTGCCGTCGTCAAACAGCACATAAACGAAGGAGTCGCCGAAGAAGGAATAACCACGCACCGTCTTCGCGCCCGGCACCGACAACATCGTCGTCGTCATCGGATAAGTCACCTGGTTCTCGACGATGCGCGGCGCCTGGCCGGGGTAGGTGGTGCGGATGATCACCTGCACATCCGACAAATCGGGCAGCGCGTCCAGCGGCGTGCGCTGCAACGACACCACGCCCCAGGCGCTGAGCAGCAAGGTGGCCAGCAGCACCAGCAAGCGGTTGGCGATGGACCAGTGGATGAGCCGGGCGATCATGGCCTGCCCCCGGAGGCGGCGGCGGTCTGGGGCTCGACATTGAGCCGCGCCTCGACGCCTTTCAGGCTGGCTTCGGAGTCGATCAGGAACTGCGACGACACCACGACCCGCTGGCCGGCCTGCAGGCCACGCTTGATCTCGGTCATCCCGCCGCTTTCGACGCCGATCTCGACCTCGACCGGCCGGAAGCGCCCGTTCTCTTCGGCCAGCATCGCCAGCGTGCGCTTGCCGGTCTGGATGATGGCCTCGGTGGGCACCAGCAGCGCTTTGTCGTTGCGCAGGTCGGTGAACTGCATCTGCAAAAACATGCCGGGCAGCAGCGCGCCCTTCGGGTTCGCCAGCTCAAGCCGCGCCTTCAGCGTGCGCGTGGTCGGATTGACCTCGGGCAGGATGGCCTGCACCCGGCCGACGAAGACGGTGCCCGGCACCGCCGGGCTGCGCGCCTGCACCTTCGCGCCCGGGCGCAGCAGCGCCGCCTGGCTCTCGGGCACCTCGGCATTGGCCCACACGGTGGACAGGCCATTGATGCGGAACAGCGTGGCGCCAGGCGCCACCGTCATGCCTTCGCGTGCCAGCAGTTCGGTCACCACGCCGCCGATCGGTGCCAGCAGGGTGATGAGCGGCTGCGTGCGGCCGCTGCTCTCCACCAGCGCGACCAGCGCGTCGCCCATGCCGGCCTGGCGCATGCGTTGCCGGGCCGCATCGACAAGCGGGGCCAGCTCGGCACCCTGCATGCGCCGCAGCGCCAGAAACTCCTCCTGGGTCGCGATCCAGTCGGGCAGGTACAACTCGGCCAGGGGCTGGCCTTTTGCCACCCGGTCGAGCGTGGCGCGCACATGCAATCGCTCAACATAGCCGGTGGCCCGCGCCTGCACGATGGCCTGGTCGCGCTCATTGAAGGCGATGCTGCCGACGGCCGACAACTGCGGCGCCAGCAGGCCCTCGGTCACCGGCGCGGTGCGCATGCCCAGGTTCTGCTGGATGCGCGGGCTGACGCTGACCTGGCTGCCTGCGCCGTCACGGTCAGCGTCGCTGCCGGCATACACCGGCACCAGCATCATGTCCATGAAGGGCGACTTGGCGGGCTTGTCGAACTTGTTCCCCGGCACCATCGGGTCGTGGTAATAAAGCACTTTGCGGCCCGTCATCGGATCGACATCGCCGGCCTTGATGCCCGACGTGATGTGACGCCGCGTCGCGTCTTCACCCTGGGCGATGCTTTGCGGCAGCGCTGCACTGCCGGACGCCATGCCGGACGCCACGCCGGTCGCCACGCCGCTGGCCGCAGCGTTTGGCGCTGCCGCTTGCAGGCCCATGCCATGCTGCATTCCAAGCTGGTAGACGCCGTAGCCGCCAGCCGCGACGAGCGCGGCGGCGCTGGCGGCCGTGATAAGCGTTCTGGTTTTCATGGTCATGGCGCCGGGCTGGCGGTTGAACGGGCGGCGGCGGTGGCGGCGGTGGCGGTGGCGGAGGTCGCGGACGTCGCGGCGGTCGCGGGCGGGATCAGGTATTCGAGCTGGGCCCAGCGCAGCGCCGTTTCCAGTTCCAGGCGCAGGCGGTCCAGCGCGGTGTCGATCTCGCTGCGTCGCGCGTCCAGCACGGCGCTGAGCGGCACGCCGCCGCCGCGATAGCCGGCCACAGCGGCTTGTGTTCGCTGCGCGGCGAGTGGCGCCAGCGTGCTGTCGTAGTGCGACAGCCGCTCGCGGTTGCTCTGCCACTCCTGCAGCCAGACGCGGGCCTCGGCCAGATGCGCCTGCGTCGCGTCCTCACGCTGCGCACGCACCTGCTCGACGAGCGCCAGCTTGGCCGCCAGCTCACGGTCTTGCCGGTCCGGCTGCGCCAGTTGCAGCGGGATCGACAGGTTGATCGACACCATGTTCGAGTAGGCCGGCCCACGCTGGCTGAACATCAACTCGACGCTCCAGTCAGCGCGCTGGTTGCGCTGCGCGATGTCGGCATCGGCGCGCGCCATCGCTTCCTGCCGGGCCATCATCGCGTTCTCCGGGTGATGCGCCATTTGCGACTCGATGGTCGCCGCATCGAATTGAACCGCAGCGATGACCGGCGCTGCGCCCAGCGCCTGGTTGGCGTCGTCGCCGACCCACCGCGCGAGCCGTGTTTTGGCGCTGGCGATCTGCTGCTCGGCCTGGCGCAGGCGGTCGTCGATCAGCGCTGCCGCCGAGCGCGCGGCGAAGACGTCGGCCTGGGCGCCACGCCCGCCCCGGTAGGCCGCGTCGGCCGCATCGGTCTGCAACCCGGCCTCGGTGCGCTGCGCGCGCAGCACGTCGCGCATGCGCTCCTGGTAGTGCCGGTCCAGCCAGGCCGTGGCAGTGTCGCGCCGCAGCGTGGCCAGTGCCAGCGCGCGGGCCGCGTCGGCGGCCTCGGCTTCGCGCTCGAAGCGGGCCGAGCGGGCACCCAGCTTGTCGCTGCGGGTGAACTCCTGCATCACGCCGACCGATCGCATCGTCATGAAGTCGCGCGTCAGGCTGAAGCGGTCGGGGCCGGTGATCGGCAGGTTGTTGACGCCGACTTTCAGCGTCGGGTCGGGCCGCTGGCCGGCGGCCAGCGCCATCTCGCGCGCCGCCGTGGCGGCGGCATCCTGCGCCAGCAGCTTGCCGGATCGGGCTTGCGCCACGCGCAGCGCCTCATCGAGCGTCAGCACCGCTTGCGCCGGTGCGCCCAGGCTGAGCCAGGCCGAGACCAGCGCGATCCACGCCGACGGCCGCTGACGGCGGCGCACGTGGCGCGATGCAGGTTGAAGTGATGCGCTGCACATGGCAGTCTCCAGACAACGAAACGGTGGCTTCGTGTCGGTCCGGGCCGCCGGCTCGGGCTGGCGCCCCAGCAGCAGACGAACGCGACCCCGTGCGCTGACGCGACCCGACGGGTCGTCAGCGCCAGGCGGCTGGCAGATCAGATGCGGAAACAGCAGTGCAGGATGGCGTGCGGCGGTGACGCCGACACCAACGCACTTTGCGCAGCCGCAGCGGCGCGCGGCAGGACGACGGGCTCCGTTGGCGCCGGGGTGACGTAGAGCGCATTCAGCAGCGCTGCGGGCACGGTCAGGGTGGCCGCGTGGTCGCTTTGATGGCCGTAGTGGCAATGCTCGGCACACAGATTGCCGAACGACGGGTCCATCGCACCCGCCATATCGTCGCAGTTCGCCATCGATGACGCGACCGGGCTGTCGACGACGCCGCGCTCGTCGCTGCCCAGTTCAGCGGCCGGGGCCAGCGCCGCCTGCATCGGACAGGCGTAGGCCGAAATCGCCATTTGCGCCAGCAGCACAACCCCGATGAGGGCGCGGCAAACCAAGCGGAGGAAGTGGCGTGTCATGGCGGAAACCCCTGAGGCGGCCCGAGTGTAGTGGCTGCACGGTCAAACGCCGTGCATGACCACCGGCGCTGCGACGCTGTCGTTGACTGCCACACCCGCTCAAATCCGCGCCGGCCGGGGTGCAACGGCGCACCACTTGACGCTGCTGGCGCGCAGGTGCGTCACCACCGCTGCCTGGTTGGCCCACGGCACGCTGTGCGCCGCCACCGCCCAACAGCGGTCGGCCAACCCGCCACTGGCCCAGGGCCGCGCCAGCCGCAGCGCCCGCGCCCATCGACAACAGCGAGGCCCACCACGGCCACTCGTCGGACAGGCCGGGCCCGGCCAACAGCCTGGACAACAGCCCCGCGAACAGCGCAACCCGCCCCGCTGAAAACCAGCGCAGACGGCGGCCTGATGCGGCGCCGTGGCGCTGATCAGGCTCGGCAGCGAGGACAAGAACGACGGACGGGGCGAAATCGGCATGACCCGGCGCATCGCGACCCCAACCACGCCAGCCGCTGCAAAAGCGCGTGTGCCACCTGGCCGGACGAGGCCGGGTTCTGCCCGGTGATCAACCCGCCATCGGCCATCCCATGCACTGGCCAGTCGGCCGCAACGGCATGGCGCAGCACGCGCGGGGCGTGGCAGACGGCGGACGGTCAGCAACGCGCCCTTGATCTCGCCCTTGGGGCTGAAAAGCAACGGGCGGCAGGCGCTGTTGATGAAGCCGGCTGTCTTGGCCATGTCGGTCCTGTGGGCCTGAGCCGGTGCGCACGCGCAGGCGGCTGGTGCAACCGTGTCGCCGCCCCCGCGCCGGCGCGCTGTAGGCCAATGCAGCGCTTCAGGCGCCGACAGCGCCGGGACCGCCTGGGCCGCTGGCCGCGCCGGTGACGACATCGGCCTGCTCCGACCGGTCCATTTCGTCCAACCGATCCAATTGGTCCAACCGGTCCAATTGGTCCAACTGGTCCAACTGGTCCAACTGGTCCAGCAGGCCACTGGCACGCCGGGTGCGCTGGGCCAGGGCGTCGGCAAAGACCTGGCGCCGGCCGCTGACCAGCGTGAAGGCGTCGCGCGCCCGGGTGATGCCGGTGTAGACCAACTCGCGGCTCAACGCCCGGCTGGGCTCGGCCGGCAAGACCAGCACGGTGTGCAAAAACTCCGACCCCTGGGCCTTGTGCACCGTCATCGCGAAGGCGGTCTCGACGTCGCTCAATCGGCTGATGGCCACCGAGCGCAGCGCCGCGCCGTCGGCAAACCAGACGCGCAGCGCCGGATCGGCCGCAGCCGCCCGCGCCGCCCCAGGCCCGCCTGCTGCGGCGGCGCGCAGCACGATGCCGATGTCGCCGTTGAAGACGCCGGCGCCCGGGTTGTTGCGCGTCACCATCACCGGCCGGCCCTCGTACCACGCACCGCGCTTGACCAGCCCGCCCTGCTCGACCAGCGCGCGCTCAACCGCGATGTTCAGCGCCAGGCTGCCCCAGTCACCGTCGCGCACCGCGCACAGCAGGCGGAAGCGGTCAAACGCCGCCAGCACCGACCGCACCCAGGCGGCGTGCCCGGCAGCATCAGCGCTGGCGGCGCTGGCGGCGCTTTCCGGGCTGTCGGCGCTGTCGGTGTCGTCGGTGTCGTCGGCGCGCTCAAGGTGCACAGTGCGGCTTTGCAGGGCATCGAGGTAGTGCCGGTAACCGCCCTCGGCGCCGGCGCGGCCGTGCAGCGCCAGCCGCAGCAGTGCCGCCGGGCTGGGCGCGTCCAGCCACCCCAGCGGGCCGCCGGGCGGCGCCGCCAGCAGCGCCTGGGCCCGCTGGGCCTGCCCGGCGTTGACGGCCAGCGCCAGCGCGCCGATGGGCCCGCCGTAGCGCCTGCTTTGGCGCAGCATCACCGTCTGCTGGGCCAAGGACAGCGCCCCGGCGCGGCCGCCGCTGACCAGCGCCGCCGGCACGGCCTGGCCGGTTGCCGCCAGGATGTAGGCGGCGGTGGCGGGCTGGTAGTGGCCGGCCTCGGCGCTGCGGCACAAATCGCCCAGCACCGCACCGGCCTCGACCGACGCCAACTGGTCTTTGTCGCCCAGCAGCACCAGGCGCGCGGCGGCGGGCAAGGCCGCCAGCAGCGCGGCCATCATCTCCAGGTGGACCATCGACGCCTCATCGACGATCAGCACGTCCAGCGGCAGCGGGTGGGCGGCATCAAAGCGGAACTGGCGCGTATCGGGCCGCGCGCCGAGCAGCGAATGCAGGGTGCGCGCCGGCCCGGTATGCGACGCCAGCTCAAGCAGCGGCAAGCCGTCGCCCAGGCGCTGCTGCAAGCCGGCCAGCGCGGTGTCGATCGACTGCTTGAGCCGGGCCGCCGCCTTGCCGGTGGGCGCGGCCAGCGCCACACGCAGCCGCTGCGGCGCGGCGTCCAGCGCCAGCAGCAGCGCCAGCAGGCGGGCGGCGGTGTAGGTCTTGCCGGTGCCCGGGCCACCGGTGATCACCGTCAACCGGCCGCGCAAGGCCACGGCGCAGGCCACTTTTTGCCAGTCGATGGCAGCGGGGGCTGCGGCGGTCTCGCTGCCGGCCGAGGCCGCATGCGATGCCCCGTCGCTGGCATCGGCCGGAAACAGCCGGTCCAACCAGGCCCGGGCGGTGCCGATGGGCACGGCATCGGCTTGCCGGCTGCGCCGCAGCACCTGGGCCGCCACCTGCCGCTCATGCGCCCAGTAGCGCCGCAGGTAGAGCCGGCGGCCGCTCAACACCAACGGGGTGGCGGCATCGGCCGGGGCCGGGGCCGCGTTGGTGGCCGGGTTGGTGAAAATTCGCGGGGGCGTCCCAGCGCCCTGCACCGCCACCAGCGGGCTGGCTTGCAGCGCCGCCAGCCAATCGTCGCTGTGCGGCGGCAGGGCGGCCAGCACGGCACGCCACTCGGCCAGCGCCGGGCCGGGCCAGCCGAGCAGGGCGTCGGCGTCATGCAGCAACTCGTCGATGGCCAGGCAACTGTGGCCGCGCCCCTCCAGGTGCGCCAGCAGCGCGGCGGCCAGCACCACCGGCGGCGCAACGCCCGGGCACAGATCGACCAGGAAGCCGGCAAAAGCACGGTCGAGCCGGCGCAGCCAGGCGCGCTCGGCCCAGGATTCGAGGCTTTGCAGCAGGGCCGGCGTGGCCAGTGTCGGCAGGGGCGGCAGTGGCGGCAGTGGCGGCGTCATGGCGTGGCGGGCAGCGGGCTGTCCAGCAGCGTGTCCAGCGCATCGAGCAGCGCCAGCGGCGGCGCCACGCCGTAGCAGCCGCTGGCCGGGCCCTGCAGACCGCGCAGGAAAAAATACACCGCGCCGCCCAACTGGCGGGCCGGGTCGTAGGCCGCACCCAGCCGGTGGCGCAGCAGGCGGTGCAGCGCCAGCAGGTAGATCGCGGCCTGCACGTCGTAGCGGTGCTGGGCCATCGCCGCTTGCAGCGCGTCGGCGCTGTAGTCGGCGTCGCTGGCACCGAGGTGGTTGGATTTGTAGTCCAGCACCCAGAACCGGCCGCCGTGCTCAAACACCAGGTCGGCAAAGCCCATCAACATGCCGTGCAGCGTGCGCTCGGGCAGCGCCGGCCGGGGGCAACCAGCCAGCAGGTGCTGGCGGCACAGCGCGTCCAGCTCGCCGGTGGCCAGGCCGCTGCTGGGCAGCCAGAACTCCAGCTCGGGCCGCAAGCTGCCGAGCGCGTTCAGCGCCGCGCCCACCGGCGGCAGCGGCGTGCGCAGCGCCAGCGCCAGCCAGGCCAGCACCTGCGGCGCCTGGTGGCCCCAGCCTTGCCGATCGCAGCGCGCCAGCAGTTGCTGTTGCAGATCGGGCACGGCATCCAGCGCAAAGCCTTCGCCGGCCAGCCACTCCAACTGGTCGTGCAAAAAATTGCCCGGCAGCGCGCCGCGCGGAAAGGCATGCCAGGGCGCAGCGGCTGGGGCGCCGGGCAGCAGGCCGGTCAGTGCGCTGAGCCCGGCCCTGTCCGTGGGCCCCGGCAACCCCGTCCACCCCGTCAATCCCGGCAACGCACGGCCGGGCGCCGCCGGGTCGGCCGGGCCGGGCTCATCAGGGCCCTCGTCGTCGCGCTGCGCTGCCGCGCTGGCCGGGCCCAGCGTGGGCGCCGGCAACGCGGCCAGCACCGGCAGCGCACGCACCAGCATCGAGTAACTGCCCACCGTCCAGCGCCTATCAAATTGCCCGGCATACGGCAGGCTGGCGCGCAGCGGCGGCAAGGCGGCGCGTGGCGCCAGCGCGCTGCGGGCGATGGCCGGCAGCGGCGCGGCGCGTTGCAGCACGATGGCCGAACAGGGCTTGACCAGCGCCTCGATCAGGCCGGGCAGTGCGCCAGCGGGCACCGGGGCGGCGCCGCACAGCAAGGTGCCAACGGCGCTGCGATGCGACAGATTGGCATCGCCGGGGCCTGATTTGAGCGCCGCCACGCCCACCCACAGCGCATGCCGGGCGCGGGTGAGCGCCACGTACAGCAGGCGCAGGTCTTCACGCAGGCGCTCTTGGTCGGCGGCGGCCAGTTGGGCGGCGCTGGGTTGCAGGTGCAGCGTGCGCTGGCCGGTGTCGTCCAGCGCGCTGACAAACCGGGTGCGGGCCTTGACGACGGGCCGAAAGCTGCTGGCAAACGGCAGAAATACCAACGGGTACTCCAGCCCTTTGGATTTGTGCACCGTCACCACCTGCACCAGATCGGCATCGCTCTCCAGCCGCACGATCTGCTCATCGCTGGCACCGGCGGTGCCGGTGCTGCTGGTGGCGCCGTCGATCTGGCTGGCCAGCCAGCGGATCAGCGCCTGCTCACCGTCGAGCTGGGCGCTGGCCGTCTGCAGCAGCTCGGCCAGGTGCAGCACGTTGGTCAGCCGGCGTTCACCGTCGGCGTCAATGTCAATGTCAATGTCAATGTCAATGTCAATGTCAATGTCAATGTCAATGTCAATGTCAATGTCAATGTCAATGTCAATGTCAATGTCAACGTCGGCGTCGGCGTCGGTGTCGGTGTCGGCATTGGCTGCCGGGGCCGCCAGCCAGCGCGCCGGCAAATCCAGCCGGTGCAGCATCTGGCGCAGCATCGGCAGCACGCCCTGGGCCAGCCAGACCTGGTGCATTTGGCGCAGTTGCTCGCTGCGCGCATCCAACGCCGCGTCGTCGGTGGCCAGCTGGGCCAGCTCGTCCAGGCCCAGGCCGAGGGTGCGGCTGGCCAGCGCGGCACGCACCCGCCGCATGTCCAGCGGCGCGGCCACCGCCACCAGCCAGCGCAGCAGGTCTTGCGCCTCGGCGCTGGCAAACACCGAATCCTGGTCAGACAGATAGACCGACGCCACCAGGCGCTGGCGCAGCGCCTGGCGCACGGCAGCGGCCTGGCGGCCGGTGCGCACCAGCACGGCGATGTCGGCCGGGCGCAGCCGGCGGAACGCCATGCCGGCTTGCACAAAGCCGGCTTCGCGGTCGTTGAGCAGGGTGACGATCTGCTCGGCGCAACTGGCGGCAAACTGGCGCTGGCTGCTGCGCACGTCTTGCAGGTGGGCATCGAGCTGGAGCGTGAGCGCCGGCAGCGGGCCGGCGGCGCTGCGCAGGTGCTCGGGGCGGCCGCGCGCGGCCACCGGCTCGAATGGCAGCGCATTGAAGGGCGACGCATTGGCCGCGCCGCTGCGGAACAGGAAGGCGCCGGGCCCGTCCCGCGCCTCGGCCTGCGCAAACAAATGGTTGACGGCGGCCACCAGCGCGGTCGTCGAGCGGTGGTTGGTGGCCAGCAGGTAGTGCCGGCCGGCGGTGGCCTGGCGCACGCCGAGGTAGCTGTGGATGTCGGCGCCGCGAAAGCCGTAAATCGATTGCTTGGGGTCGCCGATCAGCAGCAGCGCGGTGTCGGGCTGGTTGTCGGCGATGCGGTAGAGCCGGTCGAAGATGCGCGCTTGCAGCGGCGAGGTGTCTTGAAACTCATCGATCAGCGCCACCGGGTACTGGGCCAGGATGCGCCCGCGCAGCCGGTCGGCTGTCTGGCCGTCGATGCCGGGGTTGGTCTCGGGGCTCAGCGCGCTGTCCAGCCGGGCCAGCAGGTCGGCAAAGCCAAACGTGCCGGCCTGCTGCTTGAGCACGGCCAGGCGTTGGGCGATCTGCGCTGCCGCATGCAGGCGCAGCGCGCTGGCCAACGGCGGCAACTGGCCGATGGCCGCCACGAGCTGGGAAAAAGCCTCGAAATCATCCGGCAGCGCGATGCCGGCGCCGGGTTTCAATGCCGCCACCATGCCGTCCGGGGTGAGGCGGGTGGCGCCCTTTTTCAGATCAGGCCAGGGCGCGTCGTCCGTCTCGGCCCAGGCCGCCAGACCGCCCAGCCAGACGCTGTAGTAGCGCGGCGCCAGCTTTTTTTTGTCGAACGGGCAAGATTTGGCGGCCAGTGTGTCGTCCAGCCAACGTTGCATGGCCAACGCGCGCTGCGCCCAGCCGGCTTTGAGGGCCTGGATGTCAGCGCCGCGCCGCGCCGTCAAGCCGGCGATCAGCTCAGCCAGGCTGCCCTGGCCGGCGCTGCTGGGCACGGCCTGCGTCAGCAGTTGGCGGGCGTCGTCGGCCAGTGCCTCGACGCTGCGCCAGGTGGCCAGCGCCGTGTCCCAGGCCGGGCCCGCCAGCGGGTAGAGTTGCGCCCGCCAGTAGTCGCGGGCGGCCTCGTCGGTCATGGCGCGCTCGTTGGCGTTGAGTTCTTCGTCGAACAGGCAGCCGCTGTCGAAGGCGTGCTCGCGCAGCATGCGCTGGCACCAGGCGTCGATGGTGTGCACCGCCGCGTCGTCCATGCTCTCGGCGGCCAGGCCCAGCCGCCAGGCGGCGGCGCTGCGGGCGGCGGGCTCGGGGTGGTCGGCCAGCAGATCGGCCAAAAGAGGGTCGGCCGCGCCGGGCGGGGTTTCACCGCGAAAGCAGCGCGCCGCCTGCAGCAGGCGTGAGCGGATGCGGTCAGACAGCTCGCGCGTGGCGGCGCGGGTGAAGGTCATCACCAGAATCTCGGACGGCAGCAGCGGCCGCACAAAGCCGGCCGACCCACCGTGGCCCAGCACCAGGCGCAGGTATAGCGCGGCGATGGTCCAGGTTTTGCCGGTGCCGGCACTGGCCTCGATCAGCCGGCTGCCCCACAGCGGCAAGCGCAGCGGGTTTAGTGTGGTGTTGCACACGAGCGGCTCAGTCATCGGCGTCGGCCGCTGCGGTGTCGGCGTCGGCGGCGGCGGCATTGGGCGTGGCATGCAGCGCCACCGACGCGGCGCTCTGGGCCCAGTGCAACAGCGGGCCCAGCAGGTGCTGGGCCAGCCTGGCAAAGCGGCCGTCGGCGGCCAGCGCGTCGAAGGTCGGGTACAGGCGCGCCAGGCAGGCGTCTTGCACCTCGCCAGGGTCGGCAGCCGCGCCGTCCCGGCTGTAGGCGGCGCCGTCGTAGACGGCCGCCACATCGTTGACGCCGGCCAGCAGCGCCAGCCCGGTACGGCTGGCCAGCGGCAGCGGGCTGGCCATGCCGTCGCGCCAGGCTTGCAGCAGGTCTTGCAGCAAGGCCTGGGCCTGGTGCTGCGGCAAAGGGCTGACGGTGACAGTGGCGTCGCGCGCCACGATCAGGCCCTGCACCGGGCAGCCGCAGGCGCTGGCCAGCAGGGTTTTGACCCAGGCGTCGATCAGCCGGTGCGGCCGCAGCACGCGCTTCTTCGGATCCCACAGCGCGCTGGGCAGCAGTTGCAGCCAGACGGGCGGGTCGGATGGGTCGGATCGGGCGGCCGGAGCTGGCAGATCGGGCGGATCGCACGGGTCGGGCTGCGCGGGCTGGGCGGGCCGGTCGGTCAGGGCGACGGCGCAGCGCAGGCCGTCGAGCCAGTCTTCAACCTGCACACCGGCGTGTGCGAAGCGCAGCGGCTGTTGCGGCGCGGCCAGCGGGTAGCGCGCCTGCAGGGCCTGCCACTGCGCCAGCATCGGCAGGGCGGTCTCAGCCAGATGCTGGGCGCTGCGCCGGCCCTGCTCGGCCATCGGCAAGCGGCCGGCGCGCAGCAGCCGTGCCACCTGGGCGGTGACGCTGCGGTGCAAATCGGCTGCAACCGCCAGCGCGCCGCCCGCCGCCGCATCGGCTGTCGCCGCATCGGTTGTGGCGCGCAACGTCTCGCGCAGCATCTCGTCGAGCAAACCGTATTCGGCCAGGCCGCCCAGCGCAAACGGCTCGTCGTCGTCGGCCACGGCGGCGTCGTCGTCAAAAACCACATCCAGCCGGGTGCGGAAAAATGCCTTCACCGGGTTGCGCAGGAATGCCGCCAGCGCCTGCAGCGTCAGCGGCACGGTGGGGTCGGGCGCCCAGGCTGCCACCGGGCTGTCGGGCGGCCGGGCCGACGACTCGGCCGGCGGCGTCGCGTGGGCGGCACGCCACTCCCGGGCGTGGGTGAACAGCGGCTGGCCAGCGGCATCAACCGTGTGGGATGCCGGGCCGATCTGCGCGTCGGCGGGCGCGACGGGCGGTTCAACAGGCGCTTCAAAATAGCGCCGGCTGAACGGCTGCAACGCATGCACCGTGGTGCGGGATGCCAGCACCCCGGCCAGCACCCCGCCCGTCACGCTATCCACCCCGCCATCCACCCCGCCGCCCGGCCAGCCGGCGGCCAGGTAATCGCGCAACTGCGAGACCAGCACCGACGGCGGCTGCGCGCTGTTGTCGCGCGCGCTGCGCCCGGTCCAACTGACCGACAGCACGCGCCGCGCCGACAGCAGGGCCTCGAGCATCAGTTGCCGGTCATCGTCGCGCCGCGACCGGTCGCCGGGCCGGGCCTGGCCGGCCAGGCCCATCAAATCAAAATCACTGCGCGGGCTGCTGCGCGGGTAGTCGCCGTCGTTCATGCCGAGCAGGCAGACCACCTCAAACGGGATGGCGCGCATCGGCAGCAAGGTGCAGAACGTCACGCCGCCAGCGCGGAAGCGGCGCGTCAGGCCGGGTGCGTCCAGCCCGGCCAGCCAGGCCTCGCGGGCCACCGACAGCGGCAGCGGCGCGTTGAAGCCGGCCGCAGAACACGCCGCCAGCCAGGCGGCCAGCGCGGTTTGCAGCGCGGCCAGCAGCGCGCGCTCGGGCTCGTCGGTGGCGCTGATGAAGGCGGTGAGCAAGGCCCGGCAGCGCTCGGCCCACTGCACCGGCGTGGCCGGCGTGCGCGCCACGGCCCACCAGGCCAGCAGTGCATCGACCAGGCTGGCCAGGCTGCCGGCCAGCGCGGCCTCCAGCCCGGCCACCTCGGCGTAAGGCTGGATACCGGCAAAGCCCGAGTCGCTGGCGCCCACGGCATAACCCAACAGCCAGCGCCGCAGGCCAAACAGCCAGGTGTTTTGTGCACCGCAGGCGGCCAGGCCCAGATCGGCGCGCTGCGCCGGGCCCAGGCCCCAGCGGATGCCCGCGCCCTCGGTCCAGCGCGCCAGGCGCGGCAGATCGGCGGCTTGCAGGCCAAAGCGGGTGGCGATGGCCGGCACGTCCAGCAAGTCGTGCAGCTCACTCAGGCGGCAGCGCTGTTGCGGCAGGCGCAGCAGCCAGTCGAGTGCCAGCAGCAGCGGGTGCTGGCCGCGCTCGGGCAGGTCGGCAATGTCAAACGGAATGAACCGGGCGTCGCTGCGCGGGTGCTGGCCAAACACCGCGCGGATGGCCGGCGCAAAGCGGCTGATGTCGGGCACCATCACCACGATGTCGCGCGGGTTCAGCGGCGCGCCGCCGGGCGGCTGGGCCAGCAGCGTCAGCAGTTGGTCGTGCAGGACTTCCACCTCGCGCTGCGCGCTGTGGGCGATGTGGAAGACGATCGACCGGTCGGCCGCATCGGGCGCCGGGTGGGCGTGCTCGGCCAGCGGCAGCAGGTCGCGGATGCTGGCCTGCACTTGCTGCAACAGGTTGGCGCCCGGGCCGTCGTCAAACAGATCAACCTGGTTGGGCGCAAAGCGCTGCCGGGCCAGCAGACCCTCGTCAAAGGCGTCGAGCTGGCGCACAAAATCGCGGCCCTGCCGGCCCCAGGCGGCCAGCAGCGGGTGGGCGTGGGCATGCATCGCGTCCAGCGGCAGCGCCGCCAGATCAAGGCCGGCGCGCAGCGGTTGGCGGCGCTGTGCCTGGCGCAGCAGCTCACGGCCGTCGATGGTGTCGGCCCAGTGGTAGCGGCAGGGATTGGGCACGGCCAGCAAGACCTGGCAATGCGCTGACAGCGCGGCCAGCGCCTGCAGGATTTGCAGCGGCAGGTGGGCCATGCCAAACAGCACCACGCGCCGGGGCAGCGCCGGCAGCGCGGTGCTGCCGGCCGGCGCTGCGGCCAATGCCGCCAGCGTGGCCAAAAAGCGCTGCTGCAGTTGCGGCCGGGTGGCGGCGCGGTCGGCTGGGCTGAGCGGCAGCAGCAGCGCGCGCCACAGCGCGGCCTGCCAGCGCTGGTCCGGCGGCAGCGCGGGGGCGTCGGCAGCGGCTTGCTCAGTGCTGCGCGGCAGGGTGTCGTGGCCGGCGGCCCAGGCCGCCAGCCAATCGCTGCGGTAGACCTGGTACTGGTCAAACAGATCGGCCAAGCGCTGCGCCAGTTGCCAGCGGCGGTCGGCGTCGCCGGCGCGCAGAAACCCGGCCAGCGGCGCAAAACCCGGCTGCGCCAGCAGGCCGGGCAGGCTGTGCATCAGGCGCCAGGTGAGCGGCTGCTTGTCCAGCACCGACTCGGTGGGCACGGCGGCGCGGCCCAGCACCTGGCGGTAGGCGCGCCACAAAAACCGGCCCGGCAGCTCCACCCGGGTGGCGGCCAGAATGCCGGCCTGGCTGGCCAGCGCCATCTTCAGCCACTCGGCCATGCCGTTGCTCTGCACCAGGAAGATCTCTTCTTCGAGCGGGCCCAGCGGCTGGCGGCGCAGCCACTCGAACACCGCCTCACCCAGCAACTCGGCGCGGTTGCCGTGCAACACCAGCAGGCCGGGCGTGATCTCAGGCGTCATGGCGGCAGCCCGGCATCGACCGGCCAGAACGCAAAACGCCGGCCTGCGGGCCGGCGTCCTGATGGCGCTGTTCCGGGTTCACTGTTTGGCGGTGGCGGTGGCGGTGGCGGGGGCGGGTATGGCGGTGCAAGCGGGACGATGGCCGCACCCGCTGCCCGTGCCGCAAGCCAGGTTGGACAGGCGCCCGGCGGGTTTCGACCGGGCTGTCACACTGGTTTGCACACGGGTGTCCAGGCCACCGCGCAGTGTACCGGCCGGCCAACGGCCGCCGCCGGATGCCGCCAGCACAGGCCAGGTGGCCGCCGGTGGCATGCCGTTGCGGCCTGGCAATGCCCGCCCGGCAAGGCCCGTTTTCAGCCCCGGCCCGGATCAGGCCACCGGCCGCGGTGTCACTGCACGTTGCCGGTGACGGCCGCATCGCCGTTGACCACGAAACTGCAGGTCCTGGCCTTTTTGCCAGCGCTGTCACAGGCGCCGGTCCAGATGGCGTCACGGCCGTTGCTGGCGTTCAGCGTGACGGTGCCACCGCTGGCAAAACGGGCGGCCTGGCTGCTGCCGACAGCGACGTTGATGCCGGCCGGGCTGCTGTCGAGCCGCTCGCCGGCACGCCCGCTGGCGCTCACGGTCACGCTGGCGCTGGCGGCGGCGGCGTTCAGTGTCAACACGGCGGTCTGGGTGACGCCGCCGTAAGCGGCGGAGACCGTGGCCAAGGCCGGTGCCGCGACGGCGCGGGTGGCCACGGTGAAGCTGGCGCCGGTGGCGCCGGCCGGCACGGTCACCGTGGCGGGCAGGCTGGTGGCCGTCGAGTTGCTGGCCAGTGACACCACGGCGCCACCGCTGGGCGCCGCCGCGCTCAGGCCCACCGTGCCGGTGGCGGCGTTACCGCCGACCACGCTGGCCGGATTCAGCGCCAGCGCCGACAGCAGCGCCGCGCCCGGCGCGCCCGGCGTCACCAGCAACAGCGCCTGGCGCCCGGTGCCGGCCAGGTCAGCAAAGACGTTGACCCAAAAAGTCTCGACCACGGCCGACGTCGCGATCGAGAAGCTGGCGCTGCTGGCGCCGGCCGGCACCGTGACGCTGGCCGGCAGCACCGCCACGCCGGGCAGCGGGGTGGACAGCGCCACCACCGCGCCGCCGCTGGGCGCCGCGCGGCTCAAGGTGACGGTGCCGGTGGCGGCACTGCCGCCGCTGACGCTGGCCGGGTTGACCGAGATGCCGGCCAGCAGCGGCGGCGGGCCCAGCGCCAGCACCGTGAGCACGGCGCTGAAGCTGTAGCGGCCGTCGCTGGCGCTGATCGTCACCGCCGTGTCCACGGCCGGCGGCTGGGTGGTGATGGGCACCTGCTGGCCCAGCACGCCGCTGGCCGGCATCGTCAAGGTGGCCGGCACGGCGGCGATGTTGGGGTGGCTGCTGGTCAGGGTGATCGTCGGGCCGCCGCCGGACGATACACCGCTGACATCGATCTGGCCGATCGACGTCTGGCCGCCGCTGACCGGGTTGCCGCCGGTGATCTTGAAGTCACCCAGCGTGGGCATCGGCAGCGTGGGCGCCGGCTGCGGCGGCACGAGGGTGAGCCAGGCTTGGCCGGTGCGCCCGTTGGTGGTGGTGACCGAGCCGGCGTCGGCCCAGCCGCCGACCACGTCGATGAAGGTCACCGTCGGCACGTACGACGTGGCCACGGTGAAGGCGGCACTGCTGGCGCCGGTCGGGATGGTGATGCCGCCGTCGTGCGGAAAAGCGTCGGCATTGACGCTGATACCGCCGATGGCGCCCACCATGCCCTGGTTGCTGATCGGGCTGGGCAGGCCTTGTGTCAGCCGGGCGCCGACCGGGGCCTCGGTGAGCAGCGTGGCCGGCACGCGGTCACCGCTGATGGCCAGGCGCCGGCTCAGCGCCACCGGGTTGGGCCCGCTGGTGGCGCAAAAATCATGGAAGGTGGCCCCCGCAGGGGCCACCCGGCGGCAGCCGATGCTGCACTCCTGCAAGAACGTGCAACTGCCGAAGGCGGTGCGGCTGGCAGGGCTGCACTGGTACAACACCTCGGCGTTGCCGCCAACCGGCCCGATCTGGCCGCAGATCTTGCCCTGCCACTGGAATCGCGCGCCCGGTGAAACGCCGCTGTTGAAGTCAGCCGGGCGGGGTGGCGCGGTGACGCTCAAGCCCGCACTGGCCGTAGTCCCGCGCGTGGCCGAGATCACGACGTTGAACGGCAGCCCGGCATGCAGGCGGTAGCGCGCGTTGCTGGTGACGGTGAAGCTGGCGCTGGCCCGGCCGGCGCTCACCGTGAGCTGCGGCACCGACGCCGCCAAGGCGGTGAGTGAGCTGCCCAGCGTGACGGCCGCGCCACCCGCCGGCGCCACGGCACCCAGCGTGACCGTGCAGTTGGACGAGCCGCCACTGCCGCCGCCAATGACGGCCGGCACGCAGGCCAGCGCGGTGACGCTCTGCGCCCGGGCACCGGGCAGCAGCGAGGCCAGGCACAAGGCCAGCAGGGCCAGCGCCCGCCAGGGCCTGGGCGCGGGGTTTTCAGGGCGGGGGCAAAGGTCGGAAAGGCTCATCTTGGGCTCCAGGCGGCGACAGGTGGGCAGCCTCCCTGGTTTGGGGGCTGACTGCAACGGTGCAGTGGCGCGCTGTCACCCCGACAGAGCACCGGGCCGGCCGAGAAATACCGCCGTGCCGAAAAATCCGGCGGCCTGCATCAACCCCCAGCGGCGGCGGGCGTGGTGGCCGAGTGATTCACTTTTTCCTGATGAGCCCTCAAGCTCAGCTTCGGTGCGGGTGCGGGTGCGGGTGCGGGTGCGGGTGCGGGTGAATCGAGGTCGCAGACCCTTGGCTGCGCTTGAGGGCCCATCAGGCATTTTTTACCGTCACACGTACTTGCACGCTGTCTCGCCGCTCTGTCACGGGCGACGGTGCATGCGGCACATCCTGTTCTCCACGGCCCGACGTTCTTGACCACTCGCAGACACCGGATGAGCACAAGCACTTTCAAACAGATTCGCCTCGGCCTGGCACTTGCTGCCGCCCTGACGGGCTTTGGCGCCTGGGCCGCCGGCGGCGCACCCGGGCTCAGCTTCAACACCGGCTTTGTCGGGTTGATGACAGGCGTCGGTCAATCAGCCGCGCTGACGCCAGACCCGATGCTGGCCAATGCCAGCAGCTCGCCTGCGGTCATCAGCGCCATCACGTTGAGCGGCGCCAATGCCGGTGAATTCAGGATCAGCGGTGGCGCCATCGCCCCTTGCGCCGTGGGCGGCACAATTCCCCGGTCGGGTTCAGCCGGCAACTTCTGCGCCGTCCACCTGACCTTCAATCCCACCAGCCTGGGCATCAAGGCGGCCACCGCCACCGTGACCTTCGCCGACGCCAGCACGGCGTCCATCGGCCTGAGTGCCGAGGCTTTGGTGCCGGTCCCGGTGGCGGTCGTCCAGGCCCTGGCCAATCCGCTGCCCGACGTCGCCGTGGGCGCCACCGGCGTGCCCTACCGGGCCGCTTATGTGTCCAACCCCGGGGCGCAAGGTCTGGGCATCAGCAGTTTCACGATCAGCGGCCCGCACGCCGCAGACTTTGCCATCACGCCCGTCATTGCCAAAGGCAACGCCGTCGCCTGCACGACGGTCGATCTGCTCGGTTGGTCGCCGCCTCCTGGCGTCGGCTGCCAGATCGGCATGGCCTTCCGGCCGTCCGCGCTGGGTGCACGCAGTGCCGTGCTCACGCTGGCCACCAACGACCCGGCTCGCCCGACCGTGGCGGTCCCGCTGGCCGGCAACGGCGTGGTCGCGCCGCCGCCGCCGCCGGCCCCGGTGGCAAGCACGGTTTACATCACCGACCTGTGGTGGAACCCGGCCGAGCCGGCCTGGAGCCTGAACATCGTGCACCACAAGGTGCTGGTGGTCGGCGGCACCGGCAGCGACGCGGTGGTGGCCACCTGGAACACCTTCAACGCCAGCACGGCGCCGACCTGGTTCACCGTGTCAGGCGGCAGTTGGACCAGTGGGCAGAGCTACACGGGTGTGTTGCGCCAGAGCACCGGCTCTTACTTCGCCAGCGCCTACCTGCCGGGGCAGGCGATCAACAGTGTGGTCGGCAGCGCCACGCTGAGCTTCACTGACGCCAACAACGGCACGTTGAGCTACACGGTGTCGGGCGTCACCAGCAGCCGGGCCATCACGAGAAAAGCCTTCTGACAAAGCGCAGCGCGGCGGGCGCCGGCTCAACGGATGGTCTCGACCCGGATCACCGCCGCGCCAAATTCATCGTCGCAGGCGCTGGCGTTGGCGTTGGGGCAGATCACCCGACCGGCCTGCGCCGGCACGGGCGACGCCGGCAGTGCGGCGGCGATGCGCTGGGCTTCTGCGCCGGTGGGCAGCATGCGGTAGGCCCCCTCCTTGCGCGGCAGCAACGCGCTGAAGTCGCGCTCACGCGCGGACACCTGCACCAGCAGCAGCGTCGGGCCCACCGGCTCGGTGGTCTCGAAGACGATGGGCGGTTGCGGCAGCTTCAAGGTCTGGCCTTTGCGAATCTTCTGCACGCCCGAGGTGGTGTTGGGGTAGAGCAAGGTGAGCGAGCCGTCCGAGCCGTAGGCCTGCACGTACAAAAAGCCGTCGCGCGCCGACTGCACCGTGAAGACCAGCTCATCGCGGCCGATGCGCAGTTGCGGCTTGGTGGCCTGGGCCTGCAGGTTGAAGCCCGGCGTCTGGGCTTGGCTGACACGGTCAAACTCGGCCGCCACATCGAAGCTGCTGCGCCCGGCGGCCAGCGGCGGCGCCGCAGTGGGGCTGGGCAGCACGCTGGGCGCTGCGCCGGGCAGCGTGGCAGGCGCTGCGGTGGGTGTTGTGGCCGCCGTGGTGGCCGCCGGGGTGGCGGGCCCATTGGCCGGCACTGCCACCGGCGCACCGGCGCCCCCCACCGGCGGTGCTGCGGGCCGCGCCGCCGGGCTGAGCCAGGTGTAGGCGCCAAAAGCCAGCACGGCCAGCAGCACGGCCCCGCCCGCCACGGCAATGGCCGCGCCGGGCTTGCGCGGCGCCACTGCGCTGCCGGCCAGCGCGGTGGCACCGGTGCTGGTGCGCTGCGCCGACGCGGGCGGGCGCGCCGAGCCCGCGTCACGGCCCGGCACGTCGCTGCCCAGCCCCAACTCGGCGCGCAACTGGTCGATGGACGCAGTGCGGTCGTCGGGCTTGACGGCCAGTGCGTGGTCGATGGCGGCCAGAAAGCCCGGGCTGTAGCGGCCCGCTGCGGCTTGCGCCAGCGGCACATAGCTGTCGCCCAGCAGCCGGCCCACCGACGGCGGTGGGGTTTTGCCGACGATGGCGTAGTGCACCACCGCCGCCAGCGCGTAGACATCGGTCCACGGCCCTTGCTTCATGCCGGGTATCTCGGCGTACTGCTCAACCGGGGCATAACCGGGCTTGAGGATTACCGTCAGCGCCTGCGTCATGTCGCCGATGACGCGGCGCGCGGCGCCAAAATCCAGCAGCAGCGGGCGCTGGCTGTCGGCCAGCATCATCACGTTGTCGGGCGCGATGTCGCGGTGGTAGCACTGCTCCCGGTGGATCACCGCCAGGGCCTCGGTGAGCGGGCCCAGCAGGGTGCGCAGCCAGGCCTCGGTGGGCGGTGCGGCCATCTCGCGCAACAGGTCTTTGAGCGTCTTGCCCTCGTAGAACGGCATCACCATGTAAGCCGTGCCGTTGGCCTCCCAGAAGCGGTAGACCTTGACCAGCGACGGGTGGTCAAACTGCGCCAGCAGCCGGGCCTCATTGACAAAGCTCTTGCGGCCGGCCTCGAAAGTCTCGCGGTGGCGCTCGGATTTCACCTGTACCTGGCTGGCCCCGGCGCGCGCCGCCAGCACCGACGGCATGTACTCCTTCAGCGCCACCCGGCGGTGCAGCGAGTGGTCACGCGCCAGGTAGACGATGCCGAAGCCGCCCTCACCGAGCAGTGCGGTGAGCTCGAACTCCGCCAGCATCGTGCCCACCGGCAGGCCATTGCCCATGTCGGATGCGGCCGGAAGCAACAGCGGCGCCGCCTGGCCCGGCATCTGGGTGCGGTCATCGGCGTCCGGGCTGGCGCTGGCTGGCGTGACAGCCGACCCGCCCGCCGACGCGCCGGCTGCGGCGCCCGCCAGGCCCGTCACCACGGCAGACCCAGCGGCAGGCCGCGCAGCGGGGCCGAGCGGTCGAATCACGGTGCGGTCGTCGTCGGGGGCGTCAGCGGTCATGGCAAAGCGGCAGGGGACGGATCGGCAAAGTGGTGGATGGGCGGGGCTGGCGGGCAGGAAGGGCTGGCGCCGGGCAAGGCGGCAGCGCGATGACCCTCAGATTGTGGCGCCCAGCAGGGCTGCCGCCGATGCCGGCAAACCCCGCGACACCCACAACGAGGGGGCCAGCCGATCAGTGCTGGCATACCAGTAGGCCAGGCCACGTGCCTGCTGCTGCCACAGCGCCTGGGCCTGGGTGTCGATGTGCTGCGCGATGTCCACGCCCGGGGCCAGCGCCAGCGTCACCAAGGCGCCGGCGGTCGGCGGCAACGCGGCAGCGGCGCTGGCCAGGTTGACCGGGTTGAAAGTCTCGGCCAGCGCCGGATCACCCGCCCCGGCGAGCCGGGCCAGCTCGGACTCCAAGCGGTCGACCGACCAATCATCGTGCAGCGCGTCGGCGGCCAGTTCATCAAGCTGGCCCAGCCAGCGCCAGAGGCCCTGCATCTGCCCGGGCGCTGCCGGCAAGCGGTGCACCGGCTGCACGATGCTGAACGGAAAATAGCGCCCCACCCGGTCCACCGACGGCATCAACACGCCGGCCCAGGCGGGCGCGCCGGGCTCAGCCGGATCATCGGACGCACCGGGCGAATCGTCGGCCAATGCACCGGGCAGCACGCCGGGCATCAACAAGAAGCGCCGTGTCGGGCTGGCCAGGTAGGCGTCCAGCCAGCCGGCCGCATCGCGCTGCCGCAAATGCAGCATGCCCTGGGCCAGCCAGGTGTCCCAGACCGCCAGAAAATCCGGCGTCAGCCGGCGCGAGGCAAAGTCGCCCAGCGACGGCAGCTTGCCGTGCCAGCCCGGTACCGTGGGCGCGGCGCTCACAGCGCCACCGGGCAGCGGAATTGCTTGATCTCTTTCATCTGGAACGGGTTGAAGACGCTGGCGGCGATCACGTCTACCCGGGCCTTCTTGCCGTCCAGCGTCATCAGCAGGCCAAACTTCTCAGGCACCGCCGAGGCCTGCATCTGGTACTGGTCAAACAGCCGGAACAGCGCCCACGGGCCCTCGAAAAGGGCTTTGGGCCCGGCCTCGCCCAGCCCGGTGCTGAGCTTGATCTGCACCGCCACCCGCTGGCTGGGCCAACTGATGGCGATGGACGGGCCGCCGGGCAGCAGCTTGCTCACCTGGCCGTCGATGTCGATCACCAGCTCTTTGAGCGCCGGGTCGATCTCGGCCAGGCGCATCTCGATCTTCATTGCCGGGGCCTTGCCGCCGCTGCGGAAGAACACATCCTTGATGCGTGCCGCGCGTTGAAACTCGGCCAGCGCGGCGGCCTGCACCGGCTTGCTGCCGTCGCCCAGCGGCTTGTAGCCCCAGGTGGCCGCGCCGGTGTCCACCAGCGTGGCCAGGCGCTTTTGGAAGAACTCGTCCATCAGGCCGCCGCCGCCAAACAACTGGCCGAGGTCCTCGGGCAGCACATCGTTGCGCGACGCGCTGGCAAACGGGTAGCGGCCGGTGATGGCGCGGTTGCAGAACTCGGCAATCGGTTTGAGCTCGGTGGCCAGGCCGGCGATCTCAGCGCTGCGGCCCTGGCTGGCACCGGCATCGGCCAGTTGCTCCAGCATCGCGCGGATCGGTGCGGGCTGCTGGCCGGCCGCCGCCTTGATCTTGTCGGCGCCGCCGCCGGGCGGTGGCGGCGATTTGCTTTTTTGGGCTGCATCCACCGCGCTGAGCTGGCTGTAAATCTCACCAAACATCTTCAGCGTGTCGTCAATCGGCGCCGGTGTGCCGGTCACCTGGCGGTGGATGGCGGCAAAGTGGTCGTCCACCATCCTCTCCAGCGGCCCGCCGCTGCCACCGCCCGCAGCGGCATCGACTGGTGCCGCACCGGCCAGCCGGGCGGCGTCTTCTTTGGCCTTGGCGGCCAGCTTGTCGAGGGCGTTGGCGGCCGCCGGATCAGGCACCAGCCGGGTCTCGGCGCTGACGCCGCGCAGATAGGCCGCCAGCGGTGAATCGACCGCCGACAGCGTGCGCGCCACCGCAATGCTGCGGTCCAGCCCGCCCAGCTTGACCAGCCGCACATCGGCCAGGAAGGCGTCCCAGGTCAAGATGTAATCCTCAAAATAAAGCCGCCGCACCTTGTCGATCACGCCGGTGCCCAGCGCCACGTCTTTCAGGCGCGCCGGGTCGGCCTTGACGCCCAGCACCCACGATTCTTCGCGCGCCAGTTGGGCAGTGGTTTTTTGCACCGCCGTCTTGACCAGCCGCTCATAGCCTTGCCGGGTGTACAGGCCCGGGACGCCCCGGGTCAGCGGCTCGCGGCTGGCGCGCTCAAAGACCTGCGCCGCGTTCGGCCCGGCCGCGCCGGCGAGCGTGAACTCGGGCGCGTCAGCCGG
>JANLOP010000153.1:0-14971 GCA_031366635.1 Betaproteobacteria bacterium
TGACCTGACCATCGAGCAGGGTGAGTTTGTGGTGTTTGTCGGCCCGTCGGGCTGCGGCAAATCCACCCTGCTGCGGCTGATTGCCGGGCTGGAGCCGATTGACGGCGGCTCACTGCACCTGGACGGCCGCGACATCACCGATCTGGCGTCCAGCAAACGGGATCTGGCGATGGTCTTCCAGAGCTACGCGCTGTATCCGCACATGAGCGTGTTCGAGAACATGAGCTTTGCGCTCAAGCTGGCCCATGTGGCGCCCGAGATCATCCGCGAGAAGGTGGCGCACGCCGCCAAAGTGCTCGATCTCACCGCCTACCTCAAGCGCACGCCCAAAGAGCTGTCGGGTGGCCAGCGGCAACGGGTGGCGATTGGCCGGGCCATCGTGCGCGCGCCCAAGGTGTTTTTGTTTGACGAACCGCTGAGCAACCTGGACGCCGCGCTGCGCGGCCAGACCCGGGTGGAGATTGCCAAGCTGCACCGGGAGTTGGGCGCGACGACGATTTATGTGACGCATGACCAGGTGGAGGCGATGACCCTGGCCGACCGGGTGGTGGTGCTGCGCGACGGCCAGATCGAGCAGGTGGGCTCGCCGCTCGAACTCTATGACCGACCGGCCAACCAGTTTGTCGCCCAGTTCATCGGCACACCGCAGATGAACATGCTGGCCACCGAGAAGCTGCCGCAACTGGCCGGGCTGTGGCTGGACGCGGCCGGCCAGCCGCTGGCGGCCGGCGGCTTTGTCGGCCTGCGGCCAGAGAACGTGCAATTGCAACCCGCCGGCCAGGGCCAGGTGCAGGGCACGGTGGAATTGGTCGAGGCTTTGGGGGCCGAAACACTGGTTTACGTGGCCACCACCAGCGGCGCGCAAATCGTCGCCCGGCAGAACACCCGCACGGCGCTGCACGCCGGCAATGCGGTGGGTTTGCAGATCGACGCGGCTGCGGCGCATTTGTTCGATGCCCAGGGCCGGGTGGCGCGGGTGGGGGCGGCGGCGGTATGAGCGCTGATATGCCCACCCCGGCGCCCGCCATGCCCCCGCTGGTGATGCTGCACCTCGGCCTGGGCTCGTTTCACCGCGCCCACCAGGCCGTCTACTTGCAAGCGCTGCATGATTCAGGCGATGCGCGCTGGGTGCTGGCCGGCGGCAACATCCGCGCCGACATGGCCGACACCCTGGCCGCGCTGCAAGCCAGCGGCGGCGCCTACACGCTGGAGACGGCCAGCCCCGACGGCAGACGCGCCTACCAGCGCATCACGGCCATCCGCCGCGTCATCCCGCACGACGCGGCGCTGGCCGGGTTGATCCAGGTGGGCGCTGAGGCGGCCACCCGCATCGTCTCGTTCACCGTCACCGAGGCCGGTTATTACCTCGATGCCCACGACCAGCTTGACCTGGGCTTTGCTGATCTGGCGGCCGACCTGGCCGCGTCGCGGGCGGGCGCACCGCACCCGCAAACCCCGACGATTTACGGCGCCCTCAGCGCCATCCTGCGCGCCCGCCGGGCGGCCGGCGCCGGGCCGGTGACGCTGCTCAACTGCGACAACCTGCGCCACAACGGCGACCGCTCGCGCAGCGGCCTGCTGCAATTCATCGCCCTCACCGGCGACGCCGACCTGCTGGCCTGGGTGCAGGCCCACACCACCAGCCCGAACGCGATGGTGGACCGCATCACCCCACGCCCGCTGCCCGAGGTGCGGGCCCGGGTGCTGGCAGCCACCGGCATCGACGACCCCGCTGCGCTGATGGCCGAAAGCTTTATCCAGTGGGTGATCGAAGACCGCTTTGCCGCCGGCCGGCCGGCCTGGGACGCGGTGGGCGTGCAGATGGTCGCCTCCGTCGATGCGTTTGAAGAGGCCAAGATGCGCCTGCTCAATGCCACCCACAGCGCGATTGCCTGGGCCGGCACGCTGCTGGGTTACGCCTTCATCCACCAGGGCACACACGATGCGGCCATCCGCCAGATCGCGTTCGATTACGTCACCGACGACGTGATCCCGGTGCTTGATACCCCCGAGCATCCCAGCCCGATCGACCTGGCGGCCTACCGCGACGTGGTGCTGGCGCGCTTTGGCAATGGGGCCATCGCCGACACCAACCAGCGGGTGGCGATGGACGGCTTCTCCAAAATCCCCGGCTTCATCCGGCCGACGATGGCCGAGCGGCTGGCGCGGGCCGAGCCGATCAACAGCGTGGCCATGCTGCCGGCGTTGTTTCTGGCCTATTTGCAGCGCTGGCACCGGGGCCAGATCGGCTACGTCTACCAAGACCAGGCGATGGATGCGGCACAGGCGCACTCGATTTGCGATGCCGCTGATCCGGTGGCCGCCTTCTGCACCGACGCCGCGCTGTGGGGCCCGCTGGCCGGTGACGCCCGGCTGGTGGCCGCCGTGCGCGTTGCGGCGCTGCGGGTCGATCAATTTGTCAAGGACCACGCATGACCGCCCCGCCTGTCAACCCACCCTCAACCGATCAACATGCCGGCCGCCTCGCCGGCCGACTTGCTGGAAAGCACGCCCTGCTCACCGGTGCCGGCGGCGGCATTGGCCTGGCCGTGGCACGCGCCTATTTGCAGCAAGGCGCTTGCTGCACCGTGGTCGATCTGGGCCCGGCGCCGTCCAGCGTGTTTTCAGAGGCCACGGCCGGTTTTGAAGACCGGGTGCAGTACCTCTGCGCCGACATCACCCAACTGCCGCAGATTGACGCGATGATCGCGGCCGCCGAGGCCCGCTTCGGCGCGCTGCATGTGTTGTTCAACAACGCCGCGATCTTTGACATGGCGCCATTCCTGCAAAGCGACGAGGCGATGTACGACCGGCTGTTTGCCGTCAACGTCAAAGCCATGTTCTTTGTGCTGCAAAAAGTGCTGGCCCGCATGGTGGCCCAGGGCACGCGGGGTGCGGTGATCAATATGAGCAGCCAGGCCGGCCGGCGCGGTGAGGCGCTGGTGTCGCATTACTGCGCCACCAAGGCCGCAGTGATCAGCTACACCCAGAGCGCGGCGCTGGCGATGGCGCCGCACCAAATCCGCGTCAATGCCATCTCGCCGGGCGTCATCGACACGCCGATGTGGGCCCAGGTGGATGCGCTGTTTGCCAAATACGAGAACCTGCCGCTGGGCGAGAAGAAAAAGCAGGTCGGCCTGGCCGTGCCACTCGGCGCGATGGGCCGGCCGGGCGACATCGCCGGCGCGGCGGTGTTTCTGGCCAGCGATGAGGCGGCCTACATCACCGCGCAAACGCTGAACGTCGACGGCGGCGCGGTGATGAGCTGAGCGCCTGCGCGCGGCAAGGCCGCCGCAAACACGCCGCCACCGCGCCCATCCCCGCGCCCACCGCGCTACCGCAAAATCACCCCATGTCCGCCCGCCCCGCCCAACGCCAGCGCCCGCCCGAACTTGAGCGCGACATCAGCCGCAGCCCGGCGCTGGGCTACGAGTCGCCTGAGGACACCGGCGTCATCCGCTGCCTGGCGCACGGCTTCCCCACCCCGCTGGCGCGCTGGCACCACCATGACGAGTTTGAGCTGCACCTGATCGTGGCCACCTCGGGCAAGGCCTTTATCGGCGACTGGATCGGCCCGTTCAGCCCCGGCCACCTGGTGCTGGTGGGCCCGCGCTTGCCGCACAACTGGGTGTCGATGGATATGGACGGCGGCAGCGTGGCGCTGCGTGATCTGGTGATCCAGTTTGCGCCCGGCCCGCTGGCGGCTGCCGCCCAGCACCTGCCGGAGCTGGCCGAGCTGGCACCGCTGTTTGAGCGGGCGCGCCACGGCATCGAGTTTTTTGGCCAGGCCGAGCCGGCGCAAGCGCACTGGCAGCAGGTCAAGGCCAGCCGGGGCCTGCGCCGGCTGGCGGTGTTCTGTGATTTTTTGGCCGATCTGGCGCGCTGCACCGACTACCGGCTGCTGTCGGCGGTGCAGATGCAGGCCGGCGCCGACGACGCTGAGCTCGATCAGATCAACGCTATCGTCAACCGCCTGATGGCCGACGTGGCCCAGCCGCTGGTGGCGGCCGAGGTGGCGGCCGGCCTGGGCATGAGCGAGAGCCGGTTCTCGCGCTTCTTCAAGCGTGCCACCGGCAACAATTTCACCGATTTTGTCAACCGGGTGCGCATCCAGCGCGCCTGCCAGTTGCTGATGGAAGGCGGCCGGCCGGTGGGCCATGTCTGCTTTGATGTCGGCTTCAACAACCTGGCCAACTTCAATCGGCGCTTTCTGGCGATCAAGGGGCTGACGCCGACCGAGTTCCGCCGCCAGGCCGAGCGCCGGTTCAGCGGCGCGGCGGCTTGACCGGCAGGCAGGCCCCGCCCTCCTCGGCACTTGCGTCGGCACCTGCGTCGGCATGGACATCGGCATGTACCTCGGCATGTACCTCGGCATCGACCTCGGCACGTCTGAACTCAAAGCCCTGCTGCTCGACGACCAGCACCAGGTCATTGCCAGCGTCGGTGAGCCGCTGACCCTGCAACGCCCGCAGCCGCTGTGGAGTGAGCAGCACCCCGCCGACTGGTGGGCGGCTTGTGATCGCGCGCTGCAACGCCTGGCCGCCAGCCAGCCCGCCGCGATGGCCGGTGTGCGGGCCATCGGCCTGTCGGGCCAGATGCACGGCGCGGTGTTGATCGACCACCAAAATGCCGTGCTGCGCCCGGCCATCTTGTGGAACGACGGCCGCAGCGCCGCGCAGTGCCTTGAACTGGCGCGCCGCGTGCCCCGGCTGCAACAGATCACCGGCAACCTGGCGATGCCCGGCTTCACGGCGCCCAAGCTGCTGTGGGTGGCGCAACACGAGCCGGCGCTGTTTGCCCGCATCGACGGCGTGCTGCTGCCCAAAGACTGGCTGCGCCTGCAACTCACTGGCCAGCGCATCAGTGAGATGAGTGACGCCGCCGGCACGCTGTGGCTGGACGTGGCGGCGCGCCGCTGGAGCCCCGAGCTGCTGGCCGCCTGTGGCCTGCAGGCGTCGCACATGCCCCGGCTGGTGGAAGGCAGCGCGGCCGCCGGCGTGCTGCTGCCGGCGCTGGCGCGCCGCTGGGGTTTGCCGGATGACGTGCTGCTGGCCGGCGGTGCCGGCGACAACGCCGCCAGCGCGGTGGGCATGGGCGTGGTGCAGCCCGGCCAGGGCTTTTTGTCGCTCGGCACGTCGGGCGTGATTTTTTTGGCCAGTGACCGGTTCCGGCCCAACCCGGCGCAGGCGGTGCATGCCTTCTGCCACGCCTTGCCCGGGCGCTGGCACCAGATGTCGGTGATGTTGAGCGCGGCCAGCAGCCTGCGCTGGGCGGCCCAATTGCTGGGCCAGCCCGATGAGGCCACGCTGCTGGCCCGGGTGGCCACGCTCAGCGACGCGCAGCGCGACAGCGCGCCGCTGTTCCTGCCCTATTTGAGCGGTGAGCGCACGCCGCACAACCACCCGCAAGCGCAGGGCGTGTTCTTTGGCCTCGACCCCCGCCACGACGCCGCCGCGCTGGGCCATGCGGTGATCGAGGGCGTGGCCTTCGGCCTGCTCGACGGCTGGCAGGCGCTGGGCGCCGTGCCCGGCAGCGTGGCCCAACTGTCGCTGGTGGGCGGCGGGGCGCGCAGCGCGCTGTGGGCGCAAATGCTGGCCAGCACATTGGGCCTGCCGCTGGTGCGCCACCGGGGCAGCGAGTCGGGCGGCGCGCTGGGCGCAGCGCGGCTGGCCTGGCTGGCCGACCTGGGCCAGCGCGGCACGGCCGAGACCGACGCGCTGGCCCAGGTCTGCCCGGCGCCCCCGGTGGCCGACCGCTTTGAGCCCGACCCAGCCGAGCGTGCGCGGCTGTTGCCCCGGCACGCGCGGTTCCAGGCGCTGTACCAGGCGCTGCGTCCGGTGTTTGCTTGATGCCGGCGCCGGCTGGCCCGACACTGCGGGTTGACTGACGCGCCGACCGGTCCCGCCCCGCCGCACGCTGTCTCGCCCGCCACTGCCCACCGTCGCCCCCCACCTGACGCCCCACCCCGCCATGTCAACCACCGCGCTGCCCCCACCGCAACCCTGCGCCGACGTGCTGGCCGCGCTGTGGCAATTGGCCGGCCTGCCCGGCGCCGCGCTGGCCCAGATGGATCTGGGCCAGACCACCGCGCCGGTGCTGCCGTCGTCGTTTTGTGTGGCCAGCGCCGCCCAGGCCAGCCTGGCCGCTGCGGCGCTGGCCGCTGCCGAACTGTGGCACTTGCACCACCCGCAGCAGCCCCGGCAGCGGGTGGCGGTGGACCGCAGCCACGCCACGCTCGACTGCCGGGGTTTTTTTGCGCTCGACGGCCACACGCCCGAGGCCTGGGACAAGCTGTCGGGCCCGTACCGCTGCGGCGCTGACCTGCCAAATACCGTGCCCGACAGTTCGCCCGGCTGGGTGCGCATCCACGCCAACTTTGCCCACCACCGGGACGGCGTGCTGCGCCTGCTGGGCCTGCCGCCCGGCCCCGACACCGGGCGCGACGCGGTGAGCCTGGCCTTGCGCGGCTGGCGGGCGCTGGATTTTGAGCAGGCCGCCGCCGACGCCGGGCTGGTGGTGGCCGCTGCCCGATCGTTTGCCGACTGGGACGCCCACCCCCAAGGCCGGGCACTGGCCGGCCAACCGCTGCTGGCCATCGACCGGCTGGGCGACGCCGCGCCGCTGGCCTGGCCCGGCCCGGCGCCTGGCGATCAATGGGCTGAAGATCAAGCCGCCGACGCGCCGCCGCTGCGCGGCCTGCGCGTGCTTGATCTCACCCGCATCCTGGCCGGCCCGGTGGCCGGGCGCGGCCTGGCGGCCTACGGCGCTGATGTGCTGCTGGTGAACGCGCCGCACCTGCCCAACATCGCGTCCATCGCCGACACCAGCCGGGGCAAGCTGTCCTGCCAGATCGACCTGCGTGAGGCCAGCGGCCGGGCCCAGCTCGATGCGCTGATCGACGCGGCCCAGGTGCTGTTGCAGGGCTACCGCCCCGGCGCGCTGGCGGGCCGGGGCTACGGCGCCGAGGCGCTGGCCCGGCGCCGCCCCGGCATCGTCGTGGCCGAGCTGTCGGCCTACGGCTGGACCGGGCCGTGGGCCGGCCGCCGCGGTTTTGACTCGCTGGTGCAGACGGCGACCGGCTTCAACCTGGCCGAGGCGCAGGCGGCTGGCCTGCGCACCCAACCATCGGCCAACCCGTCAGCCAACCCGTCAGCCAACCCGTTAGTTCAGCCACCGGCCGGCACAGCGATCAGCCCAGCGCCGCTGCGGGCCTTGCCGCTGCAAATCCTGGACTATTCCACCGGCCACCTGCTGGCATTCGGCATCCAGGCTGCGCTGTGGCGCCAAGCCACCGAGGGCGGCAGTTGGCGGGTGCGGGTCTGCCTGGCCGGCGTCGGCATGTGGCTGCGCAGCCTGGGCCGGCAAGCCGACGGCCTGGCCGCCCAGGCCCCGTCGTTGGCGCCGTGGCTGGAGGACAGCCCGTGCGGCTTTGGCAGCGGCCCCGGCGGCAGTGGTGTTTTGCAGGCGCTGCGCCACCCCGCACAGTTCTCGGTCACGCCGGCGCGCTGGCGGCGGCCGTCGATGCCGCCCGGCAGCCATGCCCCGGTCTGGCCGGCCCCGCCCGGTGGGCTGGGTTGAGTCTGCCTGCCGCGCTGGTTGATCAGCCTGCGCAGCGGCGTGCAGCGTGGCATACGCCGCCACTGCGGGCACGGCGTGCAGCACGGTGGCGCCCAGGCGCCTGTGCTGCTGTGCGATTATGTTGGCGCGGCGGCGTTGCGCCTGCACCCCCACTGCCGCCTGTGCCCAGGCTGAAAGACCACTGCGATGCAGCCGGCCCCCCTCCGCACCGATGAAGCCGGCAGCCTGCAGGCGCTGGCGGCCTTGCAGGTGCTTGACAGCCCGCCCGAGGCCGAGTTCGACGCGCTGGTGCGGGCGGCGTCGCTGCTGTGCGGGGTGCCGATCGCGCTGCTCAGCCTGGTCGATGCCGAGCGCCAGTGGTTCAAGGCCGCCGTTGGTCTGCCCGGCGTCACCGAAACCCCGCGCGACCTGGCTTTTTGCGCCCATGCGGTGCTGGGTGATGCGGTGTTCGAGGTGGCCAATGCGGCCCAAGACCCGCGTTTTGCCGACAACCCGCTGGTCGCCGGCCCGCTCGGCATCCGGTTTTATGCCGGCGCGCCGATCCAGTTGCGTGACGGCCACCGGGTGGGCACCTTGTGCCTGATCGACCACCAGCCGCGCCAGCTCAGCAGCGTGCAGCGCGAGGCCCTGCGTTGCCTGGCCAAAGTGGCCGGGCATGCGCTGGAGGGCCGGCGCGCGATGCAACAAGCCCGGCAGGCGGTGGCCGACTCGGCCCGGGCCGCATTGCTGCACAAGGACAGCGCCGACGCCATCGCGCGCAGTGAAGACCGCCTGCGCCGCCTGTATGAAACCACACCGGCCATGCTGTATGCGGTTGACGCAGAGCGCCGGCTGACGATGGTCAGCGACGCCTGGTTGGCCCGGCTGGGCTACGCCCGGGCCGAGGTGCTGGGGCGCCGCGCGGTCGAGTTTTTCACCCCCGCTTCGCGTGAAATGGCGCGCACCGTTGGCACGCCTGCGCTGCTGGCGTCAGGCCGGCAGGACGACATGGCGTTTCAGATGGTGACGCGCAGCGGCGAGGTGATCGACGTGCTGCTGTCGGCCATCGTCGAGCGCGGCGCTGACGGCCAGCCGCTGCGCATGCTGGCCGGCCTGCAGGATGTGACCTTGCGGCGCCGCGCCGAGCGCGCGCTGGACGAAGAGCGGCAACGCCTGCACAACCTGATCGAGGGCACCAGCGCCGGCACCTGGGAGTGGCATGTGCCGAGCGGCGCGATGCGCTGCAATGCGCGTTGGGCCGCGATGTTGGGCTACACGCTGGCTGAACTGGGGCCGCTGTCGATCGAGACCCGCACCAGCCGCCTGCACCCCGACGACGTGGCGCCGATCAACCACCGGATGGCCGAGCACTTTGCCGGCCGCAGCGCGCAATACGAGTTTGAGCCCCGCATGCGCCACCGCGACGGCCACTGGGTGTGGCTGCTGTCGCGCGGCCGGGTGATGCGCTGGACCGCCGACGGCCAGCCCGAGTGGATGTTTGGCACGGTGCAAGACATCAGCGCGCGCAAGCAGCAAGAGCAGGCGCTGCGCGAGAGTGAGGGCTTTGTGCACCGCACCGGCCGCCTGGCCGGGGTCGGTGGCTGGGAGATGGACATCGCCAGCGGCCAGATCACCTGGTCGGCCGAGACCCGCCGCATCCACGGCGTGGCGGCCGACTACCGGCCGGTGCTGGCCGGCGCCATCGAGTTTTACGCCCCCGAGGCGCGCCCGGTGGTCCAGGCTGCGGTTGAGCGCGCGATGGCCAGCGGTGAGCCCTGGGACCTGGAGTTGCCTTTCATCCCCGCCGACGGCCGCCGCCTCTGGGTGCGTGCGGTGGGCGCGGTTGAATTTGCCGACGGTCGGCCGGTGCGGCTGGTGGGCGCGTTTCAAGACATCACCGCGCGCAAGCAACTGGAGCGCCGGCTGACCGACAACGAGCGCTATTTGAGCCAGGTGATGGAGGCCTCACCGCTGGGCATGTTTGTGGCCAGGGCCAGCGGGCGCTGCCTGTTCACCAACGCCGCCTGGCAGCGCATCGCCGGCATGGACGGCACGGCCTGTCTGGGCTTTGGCTGGCACATGGCCACCCATCCGCAAGACCGGGCGCAGACCGTGGTCGATTGGCAGCGCGCCATCGCCAGCGGCCAGCCGGTGGCCAATGAGCACCGCTACCAGCGGCCCGACGGCACGGTGGTGTGGGTGTGGGTGCACATGGCGCCGATCGGCCGCGACGGCGGTGACAGCAATGACGGCAATGGTGTCAGCAAGGGCTACAGCGGCGGCGTGGTGGGCACGGTCGAGGACATCACCCAGAAGCGGCTGCTCGACCAGACGCTGGCCGACAAATCCGCCGAGCTGGTGCGCTCGAACCAGGACCTGGAGCGCTTTGCCTACGTCGCCTCGCATGATTTGCAAGAGCCGCTGCGCATGGTCACCAGCTACGGCCAGTTGCTGGTGCGGCGCCATTTGGCGGCGCTGCCGGCCGAGGCGCAGGAGTTTTTGCAGTTCATGGTGGACGGCGGCCAGCGCGCCCAGGCCCTGATCCGTGACCTGCTCAGCCTGGCCCGCATCGACAGCCAGGCGCGGGCCTGGCAGGCCGTGCCGCTGGCGTCGGTGCTGGCCGACGCCTTGCACCAGTTGCGCCTGCAGGTGCAGGACAGCGGCGCCACCATCAGCCACGACGCCCTGCCCACGGTGCTGGCCGACCAGCGGCAGATGGGCCAGTTGCTGACCAACCTGATCGGCAACGCACTCAAGTTTCGCGCTGCCAGCGCACCGGCCATCCACCTGTCGGCCAGGCGCGAGACGGCCGGCTGGCGCATCAGCGTGCGCGACAATGGCCTGGGCATCGAGGCCAAATTTTTTGACAGGATTTTTCTGATGTTCCAGCGCCTGCACCTGCGCTCTGAGCATGAGGGCACCGGCATCGGCCTGGCCATCTGCAAACGGGTGGTTGAGCGCCACGGCGGGCGCATCGGCGTTGAGTCCACGCCGGGCCAGGGCTCCACCTTCTGGTTTGTGCTGCCGGATGGCGCCGGCGCCGTGCCGATGCAGACCCTGGCAGACCCGCAGGCCAATCCGCAGGCCAATCCGCAAGTCAATCTGCAAGTCAATCTGCAACCGCCGCCGCAACCGTGCCAACCGTGCCAACTGCAGGCCGACACGGCGGCCGACGCACCGGTGACCTGATGGGCCTGCACATCCTGCTGGTCGAAGACAACGCGGCCGACATGCGCCTGGTGCGTGAGGCGCTGATCGAAGGCGAGGTGCCGGCCACGCTGCACTGGGCGCCCAGCGGCGAGATGGCATTGCGCTTTTTGCGCCGCAGCGGCGACCAGGCCGCCGCGCCGCCGCCCGACCTGGTGCTGCTCGACCTGAACCTGCCCGGCCTGGGCGGCCATGAGGTGTTGGCCGAGATCAAGCACGACCCGGCCTTGCTGGCCATCCCGGTGGTGGTGCTCACCTCGTCGTCGGCGCGCCAGGACGTGCTCAACGCCTACGCCGGCCATGCCAACGCCTACATGGTCAAGCCCGACGACTACACCCAGTTTCTGGCGCTGGTCGGCAACCTGCGCGCCTACTGGCTGGCGTCGGTGCTGCTGCCCAGCCGGGTGGCTTGACAGGCCCAAGCCGACTCCCGATGAACGCGCTGCGCCACAGGCTGCTGATCGAGGACAACCTGGGCATGAGCGCCGTCGCTGACCCGGTGCCGATCAGTGACTTAGTGGGCAATTTGTTGCACAACGCAGGGCGGTACAGCGCCCGCAACGCCGTGGCGCCCATCCATTTCGGCATGATCGAAGGTCTGGCGACCGGGTCTGGGCGCAGGGCCAGCCGGGCATTGGCGCCAGCGGCTGTTGTTCTTTCGGCAGCCTGCCGGTGAGCGCCGGTTGACCGGGCGCCCGGCGCGCCCCAAGCCCTTGCCGTCAACCCCAATGCTGCCTGCCCCCTACCTGCTGCTGGTTGAAGACAACCCGGGTGACGCCCGGCTGACGCAGATGCTGTTGGCCGAGCCCGGCCTGCCGGCCTTGCCAGCGCTGCGCTGGGTGCAGAGCATCGGGGCTGCGATCAAGGCGCTCGAGACCATGCCGGGCTGCACGGCGGTGCTGCTCGATCTGGGCCTGCCCGACAGCCAGGGGCTGGACGCCTTGCTGGCCGTCAAGCCCCATGTTGCGCAATGCCCCGTCGTCGTGCTCACCGGCGACGACACCGAGGCTGTGGGCCTGGCGGCGGTGGCGGCCGGCGCGCAGGATTTTCTGGTCAAAGGCAGTTTTGATGCCGCGCTGCTGCGCCGCTGCATCGGCTTTGCCGGCCAGCGCAAGCGTATGGAGCTGGCCATGCTGCAACGCTCATTGCAAGACGATCTCACCGGCCTGCCGCGCCGTGCGCTGCTGATCGACCGCCTGCAAGAAGCGCTGAAGCGCTGCGCACGAGACCACAGCGCCGGCGCACTGCTGTATGTCGATCTCGACCATTTCAAGCAAGTCAATGACCTGCACGGCCATGCCGGTGGTGACGCGGTGCTGCGCCAGGTGGCTGATCGCCTGCGCGCGGCGCTGCGCGCCAGCGACACCGCAGCGCGCATGGGCGGCGACGAGTTTGTCGTGCTGCTGCCGGCGGTGGCCCATGCCGACGACGCGCTGGCGGTGGGCGCCAAGCTGCTGGCCGCGCTGGCCCAAGGCTGTGCGCACGCCGGCCAGACGGTGCGGGTATCGGCCAGCGTGGGCGTGGCGCATTTTGACGGTGCCGGCGAGACGGCGGCGCAGGTGATGCACCGGGCTGATCTGGCGATGTACGCCGCCAAAGGCGCCGGCCGGGGGCAGGTGTCGGTGCTGTGAGGCGGGCCGGGCGGCGCGCTGGCTGCGGCGGTTGCGGCTGTTGCGGCGGTTGCGGATGTCGCACGCTGGCCGGCCTGTTCAGTGGCCGGCGGCGCTTTCGAGGTAGGCCAGGCCGAGTGCCGAGGCGGCGCGGCCCAGCCGTCCGTCGCGGGTCCAGAGCCGGGCACCGCTGGTCAGCGCCACGGCGGCCAGCAGGTGCACGTCCACGTAGCCGATGCCCAGGCCGTGCAGGCGGTGGCGCTCGATGACGCCCAATACCTCGGCAGGCTCGGCCACCACGGCGGCCGGCAGGCCGTGCAGCAGGCTGAGCAGCGCTGCCCGGTCGGCCAGGCTGCCGCAGGCGATTTCACCGATCACAAACGGGTGCATCAGCACCGCTGCCTGGGCCAGCAAGCCGGCCAATCGGGCGTCGCCCAGCCGCAGGTGATCGACCCAGACGGACGTATCGACCAGGATCAAGCCGCCGGCTCCGGCCGCAGCCTGGGCGCGGCCACCAGCGCCGGTTGGCTGCCGCCCAGCAAGGCCAGCCGTTTGGCGCTTTCGCGCTCGATCAGCGCCTTCAACGCCTCGCGCAGCAGGGCTGACCGGTCCATCCCGCCGGCCAGTTGGGCGGCGCGTTGCAGCAAGTCGTCGTCGAGGCTCAGGGTGGTGCGCATGATGGGGTATCCGTGTCGAGCATTGAATGTATCATCATTTGATGCCAACATTGATGCCTGCGCGCGGCGCTGCACCCTGCCGGTCCAGCACCAGCCGGCCCTGTGCCACATCGGCCAGCCGGCCCGGTTGCAGCACGTCAATCAAGCCGTGCACCGCGCCCAGGATGCCGAGCGCCTGCATTTGCCGCAGCGCGTGGTTGATGCGCTGGCGGCTGGCGCCGAGCAGGCTGGCCAGATCACCCTGGGTCAGCGTCAGGCGGATCTGCTGCGGCACGGCGGGTGGGGTGGCGGACGGGGTGGCGGACGGGGTGGCGGATGTCGCGGCGGCTGCGCCGGCCGTCTGCCGTGTGGCGAGCGCGGCCACCGGGCCGGCCGGCAGGCCGGGCCGCGCCGGCTGGCCAAACTGGCGCAGCAGGCGCTGCAGTTGCAAGGCCACGCGCGCCGACAGCGTCAGCGTCTGCACCTCTTCGAGCCGGCGGAACATGTGGCGCAGGCGCCGGCAATCGAGCCGCAGCAGGGCGGCGCTCAGCTCGGGCTGGGCCAGCATCAATTGCTGCAAATCGCGCTGGCCCACCAGCAGCACGGTGCTGTCGGCCTGGGCGACGATGTCGAGATCGACCGGGCTGCCGTCGATCAGCGCGATGTCGCCATACCAGTCGCCCGGGCCCAGAAAATCGAGTGTGAAGCGGCGGCCGTCGCGGCCCCGCGTGCCCAGGCCCAGCGCGCCGCCGGCCACGCCCACCCAGTCAGTGGCCACGCTGCCGCGCTGCATCAAGGTGGCGCCGCGCCGCACCCGCTGCACCCGCGAGCGCGCCAGAATGGCCTGGCGCAAACCCGCTGACAAGCCGGCAAACCACGAGCCGGCCTCCACCCCCCGGGCCTCGGCCGGGCGCAAGCCCACCAGCGGCACGACCGACGCCAACGGCCACGGCGCCACGCTGGCGCTGACCGCCGTTGCAGCCACGGCGCCCATCAGCACACCTCAAACAGCCCGGCCGCGCCCTGGCCGCCGCCGATGCACATCGTCACCACCACGTATTTGGCGCCGCGCCGCTTGCCTTCGATCAGCGCATGGCCGGTGAGCCGGGCGCCGCTGACGCCGTACGGATGGCCGACGGCAATCGCGCCGCCGTTGACATTCAGCAGTTCATCGGGGATGCCGAGGGTGTCGCGGCTGTAAATCACCTGGCAGGCAAAAGCCTCGTTCAGCTCCCACAGGCCGATGTCCTGCACCTTCAAGCCGGCGCGTTGCAGCAGGCGCGGCACCGCAAACACCGGGCCGATGCCCATCTCGTCCGGCTCACAGCCGGCGATGGCAAAGCCGCGAAAAATGCCCAGCGGCTGGATGCCGCGCTGCTCGGCCAGCTTGCCGTTCATCAGCACGCAGGCCGAGGCGCCGTCCGAGAACTGGCTGGCGTTGCCGGCCGTGACGATGCCGCCCGGCAGCGCCGAGCGCAGCGCGCTCACCGCCTCCAGCGTGGTGTCGCCGCGGATGCCCTCATCCGTCGAAATCGTGACCTCCTTGCGGGTCAGCCGGCCGCTCGCTTTGTCGACCACACCCATGATGGTGGTCATCGGCACGATCTCGTCATTGAACTTGCCGGCCGCCTGGGCGGCAAAGGCACGCTGCTGGCTGCGCACGCCGTATTCATCTTGCGCCAGCTTGGGGATGTTGTAGCGCTTGATCACCTGCTCGGCGGTTTGCAGCATGTTCCAGTACAGCTCGGGCTTGTGCTCGGCCAGCCAGGGGTCGATGCGCATATGCCGGTTGGCCTCGTTCTGCACGCAGCTGATGCTCTCCACCCCGCCGGCGACGATGGCCGGGCAGCCCTCGGTCATCACCCGCTGGGCGGCCAGCGCGATGCTCTGCAGGCCGGACGAGCAGAAGCGGTTGATGCTCAGCCCGGCGGTCGTCACCGG
>JANLOP010000196.1:0-11641 GCA_031366635.1 Betaproteobacteria bacterium
GATGACCAAGTGCACGCTGTGCGTGGACCGCATCTACAGCGACGCCTTGCCGGTGGCCGACCGGCGCCCGGCCTGCGTGATGGCCTGTCCCACCAATGCCCGGCTGTTCGGCGATGTGCACGACCCGGCGTCTGAAGTCTCGACCGCGATCCGTGAGCGCGGCGGCTACCAGTTGATGCCGGAATGGGGCACGCAGCCGTCCAACCACTACCTGCCGCGCCGCAAGACCGTCATCAACATCCGCGACGATGAACTGGTGCGTGCTGACAGCCCGAAGAAGATCGACATCGCGCCGCCGGTGCCGGGCGCGAAGCCGCGCTCGACGCTCGACGATGCCAGCAATTTTTCGGGTTGACGGCTCGCCAGCAGCCCTATCGGAAGCGCCAACGCGTCCGACCCTTTTGCAACGGAGTTGCCATGCACCCCGGGTTTTCTGTGATCTTCCTGACGACGCTGATCGGCGCCGGTCAAGGCCTCTTTCTCGGTCTCTATGCGGCTGAGATCGCAGCGCTGCTGCGTATAGCCGAGCCCCAGCATGGCAGCGGCTTCTTCGTCTGGGGCAGTGCGCTGGCCCTCGTCTTCACGGGCTTGGGCGCCGTCGCGTCGCTGTTCCACCTCGGCCACCCGGAACGCGCCTGGCGTGCGCTGGCGATGTGGCGCACCTCGTGGCTGTCACGCGAGGGCATCGCGCTGCCGGCATTCATGGCGGCGGTGTTCGGCTACGGGCTCGGGCACTACTTGGGCTGGCGCGCCACCCCGGTGATCGGCGCAGTCGCGGCGCTGCTGTGCCTGACCTTGTTCATCTGCACCGGCATGATCTACGCCTGCATCAAGTTTTTGCAGGAATGGGCCAGCCCGCTGACGGTGGCCAACTACGCGGTGCTCGGCTGTGCCTCTGGCTTCACCCTGGCCAGCGCCTTCGCCGCTTTCACTGCCGACAGCCTGGTGCCGGCCTATGCGGTGTCCGCAATGGCCCTCACCGTGCTGGGGCTGGCGACACGGTCCGCGTCGCTGCTGCGCAACAGCCGCATCAAGCGCAAGTCGAGCTTGCAGTCGGCCACCGGCATCCACCATCCGCGCATCAAACAGACATCGCAAGGGTTCATGGGCGGCTCGTACAACACGCGCGAGTTTTTCCACGGCCGCAGCAAGGCGCTGCTGCGCAGCGTCAAGTGGCTGTTCCTCGTGCTGGCCTTCGCGGTGCCGCTGCTGCTGCTGGCTGTCGGCTGGCGCAGCGGGTCTGCTGTGGCGCTGGGTCTGGCCTTTGTGGTGCAGTACACCGGGCTGATCGCGGAGCGATGGTTCTTCTTCGCGCAGGCGAACCATCCGCAGAACCTCTACTACCAGGCGATTTCATAGCCACCTTCTGCGGCCACTTTGGCCACAGTGGCCACTGCAGCCAGTCCGGAACTGCCCAACGCTGATGATTACACTCGTTGCGGTGGCGCTGCTGGTGGGCATGCTGATCGGCAGCGTCGGCATCGGCGGCATTCTGCTGATCCCTGCACTTCAGATGCTCGCGCCGCTGCCGATCCAGGCGGCGATGGCCACAGCGCTTTTCACCTTCATCTTCACCGGCATCGTTGGCACGGTGCTGTTCCAGCGCCGCGGCAGCGTCGATTGGGCGCTGACCACGCCCTTGTGTGTGGGCGCTGCGCTGTTTGGCGTGGTGGGCGCATGGGCCAACGCGCGGCTCGATGCGAAGGTGCTTGCATTGATGCTTGCGCTGCTGATCGCGGCCGCCGGCGCGTACACCTTGCTCACCGGCAGCGCGCAACGCGCCCCCTGCTTGCAGGACAAGCCGGCCCGGCAGCGGGCGCTGCTGTTTGCGATCGGCGCGTTGACCGGTTTTGGCTCGGGTCTGACCGGCGTCGGCGGCCCGGCGCTGGCGGTGCCGATGCTGGTGCTGTTCGGCTTTCCCGCACTGAGCGCCATCGGCGCGAGCCAGGTGATTCAGATCGTCGCCGCTGTCTCGGGCAGCGCCGCGCATCTGGCGCACGGCAGCGTCGATTTGCGGCTGGCTGCGCTGCTCACTGTGTTTGAGGTGCTCGGCGTGGCCGTCGGCGTGCGCCTGGCGCATGCCATCGATGCCCGCTGGCTGCGCCGGGGCGTCGGGCTGTTGTGTGTCGCGGTGGGCACGGGCTTGCTGGTGAGCCTCGTTTAGCAGGCGGTCGGGCTTTGGGTCGGGCCCGACGCAAAGCCCGACAACCTGCTAACCGCCGGCAAACGAGGTTAGCGTGCCTGTGATCAGGCGGTTCAGTTGCGTCATCAGGCGGTAGCCCAGCGTGTGGTCGCCTTCCATCAGCGCGATCAGGCCAGCGCCGTCAATGACCAGGAAGCGGCAGGGCGCCAGGCAGCAAGCGGTGGCGATGCGCACATTGCGCGGCGGCGTCAGCGCGGCCCAACCGAACAACTCGCCGCGGCGCAGGATGTCGCCGACGCTGGCATTGCGCCCGCCGAAGCCGATCGCGTGCCGGACCGAGCCGTGCACCAGCACATAGACCTGGGTGGCCGGGTCGCCGACGCGGTAGACCTGCTCGCCGGTAGCGCAATCCTGCAGGGTGCCGAGGGCGGCCACGCATTCGAGCTGGCGCGGCGTCAATTGGCCAAAGAAATTCGTCAACGACAGGATCCGGGACGGCGTCGTCTGCTCGGTCGTCTCGGTCGTCTCGTTCGGCATCGGTGGGCTCCTGAGGGCGTTCACGGCATTTTGTTCGCGGGCGGGCCTGGGTTGGCGTGTGCTGCTGCAGTGCCAACCATGTCCGCCGCGCCGCGCTCGGTCGGCCGGTACAGATGCCAGTGGTGGCGGCGCACCCACAGCGCCTTGCGGCCGATGCCCAGCAGAGCGGCCAGCTCGGCCTCACCGTAGCGGTCCTGGTACTGCGTGATGATCTCTTTGGTGTAGTCCTCGATCGACAGCGGCAAGCCGCTGCCCTCCGGCACCGCCACTGCCCTGGCATCCCTGGCGGGTGTGGTGATCATCTCTTCCAGATCGCTCAGGGTCAGCACATCCGAGTCCGCCAGGATGACGGCCCGCTCAATGACGTTTTGCAGCTCGCGCACATTGCCCGGCCAAGGGTGGTGGTGCAAGAACGCCACAAACTCCTTGTGCATGCGGGTCACGCGGCTGCCAAATTTCTGGCAGAACTGGTGCATGAAATGGCGCGCCAGCAACTCGATGTCGGCACCGCGCTCGCGCAGTGGTGGCACATGGATCGCGATGACATTCAGGCGGTAGTAGAGGTCGGCCCGGAAGCTGCCGCGCTCCGCGCTGTCCTTGAGGTTGCGGTTGCTCGCCGCGAGAAAGCGTGTGTCGGTGAGGTAGCTTTGGTTTGAGCCGAGCGGGCGCACCTGGCGCTCTTGCAGCACGCGCAGCAGCTTGACCTGCGCGTTCAGTGGCATCTCCGATATCTCATCCAGAAACAGTGTGCCGCCGCTGGCCTCGCGGATCAGGCCTTCGCTCGCGCTGGTGGCGCCGGTGTAGGCGCCCTTTTCGTGGCCGAACAATTCCGACTCGATCAGATCGGCCGGAATCGCGCCGCAATTGACCGCAACGAAAGGGCGCTGCGCGCGGCTGCCGCCGAAATGGATGGCCTGCGCCACCAGCTCTTTGCCGCATCCGCTCTCGCCCTGGATCAGCACATTCGCCTCGGTGGCCGCGACGCGCTGGATCATCGCCAGCAGGCGTTTCACGCCGTCACTCTCGCCGATGATGGTGTGCTGGGTGAACACCTTCTTCAAGTTGCGCCTGAGCGCGGCGTTCTCGTGGCGGGTGCGGCGCTCACCCAGGGCACGCTCGACCGAAAACACAAAATCGTCGTTATCGAAGGGCTTGATGACGTAATCGTTGGCGCCGCGGCGCAGCGCTTCGATGGCGCTTTCGACCGACGAAAAGCTGGTCATCAGGATGACTTGCGTCTCGGGATGCACCGCCTTCACCGCCGCGACGATGTCCAGGCCGCTCGCGTCGGGCAGCCGCAGGTCGGTGATCACCAGATCGAACTCGCGGCTCTTGAGTTGGGCCAGCCCGTCAACGCCCAGATGCGTGATCACGCTGGCGTGGCCGGCCCGGTCCAGCAGCATCTCCACGCACTGGCAAATGCCCCGGTCATCGTCGACCACCAGAACCTGCGCGGCCGAGCGCGGCAGTGAGGCGTCGGCGGGTTTGCGTTGCGTCACGCCGGCGCCCTGGGCAAGGTGACGCAGAACAGGGCGCCGTCGGGCGCGCGGTTGCGCAGCTCGATGCGGCCGCCATGCTCCAGCGCAATCTCGGTGCAGATGGCCAGGCCCAGCCCGGTGCCGAGCTGCGCTGCCCGGGTCGTGAAGAACGGCTCAAAGACCCGGCACGTCAGGCCGATGGGCACACCCGGCCCGCTGTCGCTGACCAGCACCTCGACCACCGGGCCTGCGCTGCGCGTCACGACACGCAGCCAGCCCCGGCCGGCCATCGCCTGGGCCGCATTGACGAACAGGTTCAGGAAGATTTCACGCACTTGCCCGATGTTGCCAAACACCATCGCGGCCGGGTCCGGGTGATGCTGCAGTTCGATGGCCTGCAGCCGGCCTTGCTGACGCAACACATGGGCGGCCTCCTCGACAGCGTCGTCGATGGCAAAGCGCAAGCGGGGCTCGTCGCCGACGCGAGAGAACTGCACCAGCCGGCGCGAAATGTCCAGGATGCGCTTGACGTTGACGGCGATATTGGCCAGGCCTTTGTCCAGCAGTGCCTGGCTTGGCTGCTTCTCGGCACGCAGAATCTGCACGATCGAGTGCAGCGACGTGAGCGGGTTCGTCACCTCGTGGCAGACGCCAGCCACCATGAAGCCGAGCGACGCCAGGCGCGCAGTCTGGAGATCGGCGGCCGGCGACGGCGGCAGATCGGGCTGGGCGACGATGACCAGACAAGCCCCCCAGTCGGTGCGACGCAGGTGCAGGCGCTCACACCGCACCGCGCCCGATGGCAGCGTGCGCAGGCTGTGCGCTTCTTGCGGCGTCAACCAGGGCGCGTCGCCACGCAGCAGACCGAGGTAATGCCCAGCGCGTTGTCGCAGCGAAGTGTCTGCGGTTGATGCGTCGGCGGTTGACGCGTCGGCGGGCGATGCACTCGGGGTCGAGCCGTTGCCGGGCTCGTCGCTGGCGCCGAGAACCCTGCCGTCCTCGCCGAACATCAAGGTCGGCCACGGCGTGGCGGAATAGATTTGCTTGAACAGTTCGGACCAGCCCAGGCTGGCGGTCATCGTCAGCGTTCGATGCGTTGAATGTGGGTTAGGCACGCGGCAGCTTAATACGCGGCGTGCCGCCCGAAAATAGAGACGCACCCCACGCAGTGCCGGGCTTGCCCGACGCTGACGCGGGCCGGCCCAGGCTTTTGCGTGCGCAGCCGCCAACTCAGGCAGCGCTCACCCGCACCGCGCAATATTTGAATTCGGGGATCTTGGCGGTCGGGTCAAGCGCCGGGTTCGTCAGCAGGTTGGCCGCCGCCTCGGCGTAGGCAAACGGGATGAACACGGTGCCGGTGGGCGTGCCGTCGTCGCGCCGTGCCGCCAGCGTGATGCTGCCGCGCCGGCTGGCCACTGTCAGGCCGTCGCCCGGTTGCAGGCCCAGGCGCTGCAAATCCTGGCCGTGCAGGCTGGCGGTGGGCAGCGGCTCCAGCGCGTCCAGCACCTGGGCCCGGCGCGTCATGCTGCCGGTGTGCCAGTGCTCCAGTTGGCGGCCGGTGATCAGCACGAATGGGAAATCAGCATCTGGCCGCTCGGCCGCCGGGATGATGTCGGCCGGCACCAGCCGCATGCGGCCGTCGGGCGTGGGGAAGCTGTCGGTGAAGACAATCGGCTGGCCCGGGTCGTCCTCACTCAAACAGGGGTAGGTCACGCTGTGCTGGCGCTCCAGCCGCTGCCAACTGATGCCGGCGATCACGCCGTGCAGCGCCTGGCGCATCTCCTCGTAGACCGCCGCCACGCCGCTTTCTTCACCGGGGTAGCGCCAGTCCAGCCCCATGCGCTGGGCGATCTGCTGCACGATCCACAGGTCTTGTTTGGCCTCACCGGGTGCGTCCAGCGCACGCCGGCCCATTTGCAGCATGCGGTCGGTGTTGGTCACGGTGCCTGTTTTTTCGGGCCAGCCCGAGGCCGGCAGCACCACATCGGCCAGCCACGCCGTCTCGGTCATGAACAGGTCTTGCACCACCAGGTGTTGCAGGCCAGCCAGGCCGGCGCGGGCGTGATTCAAATCCGGGTCGCTCATGGCCGGGTTTTCGCCCATCACATACATGCCGCGAACCTTCAGCGGGTCGCTCTCGGGCGCCTGCGCCTTGTGCAGGATTTCCACCACCGTCAGGCCGGGCTCGGGATCCAGCGCACAACCCCAAAAGGCCTCGAACCAGGCCAGCACCTCGGGGTTGTCCACCCGCTGGTAGTTGGGCAGCATCATCGGGATCAGCCCGGCGTCACTGGCGCCTTGCACATTGTTCTGGCCGCGCAGCGGGTGCAGGCCGCTGCCCGGTTTGCCGATCTGGCCGGTGACGCAGACCAGCGCGATCAGGCAGCGCGCGTTGTCGGTGCCGTGCACATGCTGGCTGACGCCCATGCCCCACAGCACCATCGACGCTTTGCTGGTGGCAAAAGCCCGCGCCACCTCGCGGATGGTCTCGGCCGGGATGCCGCAGATCGGTGCCATCGTCTCGGGGCTGTAGCCGGCCACATTGGCTTTGAGGGCCTCAAAGTTGCTGGCCCGATCACGCAGGAACACCGGGTCGGTCAAGCCTTCCTCGATCACCGTGTGGATCATCGCGTTGAGCAACGCCACATCGCTGTCGGCCTTGAACTGCAGTGTGCGCCAGGCGTGGCGGGCCAGGTCGGTGCGCCGCGGGTCGGCCATGACGATTTTGGTGCCCCGAGCAGCGGCGTTTTTCATCCAGGTGGCCGCTACCGGGTGGTTGGCCGTGGGGTTGGCGCCGATCACCAGGATCAGCCCGGCGTGTTGCACATCGTTCACCGGGTTGCTGACCGCGCCCGAGCCCACGCCTTCGAGCAACGCGGCCACGCTGCTGGCATGGCAGAGCCGGGTGCAGTGATCGACGTTGTTGCTGCCAAAGCCGGTGCGCACCAGCTTCTGGAACAAATAGGCCTCTTCGTTGCTGCCTTTGGCCGAGCCGAAGCCGGCCAGGGTGCGCGGGCCGTGCTGGTTGCGCAAAGCCGTCAAGCCACCGGCGGCCAGCGCCAGCGCTTCGTCCCAGGACGCTTCGCGGAACACGTCTTGCCAATCCCCGGCCCGGGGCGTGGACGTGGCGTCTTTGGCCACCCCGGCGCGGCGGATCAGCGGGCGCAGCAGGCGCTGGCGGTGGTGCACGTAATCAAAACCGAAGCGGCCTTTGACGCACAGGCGGCTGGCGTTGGCCGGGCCGTCGCGGCCCTCCACCGCCACAATCTGGTTGTCGCGCACTTTGTAGGTCAGCAAGCAGCCCACGCCGCAATACGGGCAGACGGATTCGACCGATTTGTCCACCCGCTGGTCGCCGATCAGCGTCTTGGCGCTCAGCGCGCCGGTGGGGCAGGCCTGGATGCACTCACCGCAGCCGACGCACGAGCTGTCGCCCATCGCATCGCCCAGGTCGAACATGATCTGGGTGTGCGCGCCCCGGTGCAGCAGGCCGATGACATCGTTCATCTGCGTCTCGCGGCAGGCGCGAACACAGCGCGTGCACTGGATGCAGGCGTCCAGGTTGACGGCCATCGCCGGGTGGCTCAGATCGGCGGCCGGCTGCTGGCGTTGCAGCGCCAGCAGCGCCGGGCGCGCGCGCACGCCCAGCCGCGCCGCCCAATCGCTCAACTCACCGTGCGGGCGGGCGGGGTCACCGTCCACCCAGCGGCTGCCGGTTTTGCCGCTGCCGTCGGCGTCAACCGGCAGGTCGGCCAGCAGCAATTCCAGCACCATTTGCTGGCTCTTGAGGGCGCGCTCACTGCTGGCTTGCACCACCATGCCGGCCTGCACCGTGCGGCAGCAACTCGGCGCCAGCGTGCGCTCACCCGCCACCTCGACCACGCAAGCGCGGCAGTTGCCGTCAGCGCGCAGGCCATCGGCGTAACACAGGCGCGGGATGTTGATGCCGTGCCGGTCGGCCACTTGCAGGATGGTCTCGCCTGGCAGCGCGTCCAGCGTCTGGCCGTCCAGGGTGATCTGGAAGGCGGCGCGGAAGGGGGCGTCGGTGATCATGCTGATTCCTTCGGAACGTCGGCCACCGTCAACTCGTCGGCAAAGTAGCGCTGCACGCAGCGGATCGGGTTCGGCGCGGCCTGGCCCAGGCCGCAGATCGACGCATCACCCATCACCTGCGCCAGGTCGTCCAGCGTGTCCTGGTCCCACACCGGCGCGGCCATCAGGGTTGCAGCCTTGTCGGTGCCCACCCGGCACGGCGTGCACTGGCCGCAGCTCTCGTCGGCAAAAAACCGCATCGCGTTGAGGGCGGCGTCACGCGCCCGGTCATGCTGGCCCAGCACCACCACGGCGGCTGAGCCGATGAAGCAACCATGCGGCTGCAAGGTGTCGAAGTCCAGCGGCACGTCAGCCAGCCGCGCGGGCAGAATGCCGCCCGACGCGCCGCCCGGCAGGTAACCGTACAGCGTGTGGCCGTCGGCCATGCCGCCGCAAAACTCATGCACCAGCTCGCGCAGCGTGATGCCGGCCGGCGCCAGCTTGACGCCCGGCCAACGCACCCGGCCGCTGACGGAGAAGCTGCGCAGCCCGTTGCGGCCATGCCGGCCGAAGGCGGTGAACCAGGCCGGGCCGCGCTCAATGATGTCGCGCACCCAGTACAGCGTCTCCAGGTTCTGCTCCAGCGTGGGCCGGCCAAACAGCCCTGTCTGGGCGATGTACGGTGGCCGCAGCCGGGGCTCACCGCGCTTGCCCTCGATGCTTTCGATCATGGCCGACTCTTCACCGCAGATGTAGGCGCCGGCACCGCGCCGCAGCTCGATGGCAGGCAGCGGGCACGGTGGGCTGGCCCGCAGCAGCGCCAGCTCGTGTTCGAGGATGGCGCGGCAGCCGGCGTATTCATCGCGCAGGTAGAGGTAGACGGCCTCGGTGCCCACCACCTGGGCCGCGATCAGCACGCCTTCCAAAAAACGGTGCGGATCACGCTCAAGGTAGCTGCGGTCTTTGAAGGTGCCGGGCTCGCCCTCGTCGATGTTGACGGCCATCAAACGCGGGCCGTCAAAGTCGCGCACGATGCGCCACTTCTTGCCGGCCGGGAAGCCGGCCCCGCCCAGGCCGCGCAGGCCCGAGCTTTCCATCGTCTGCAGCAAAACCTCGGCATCGTGCTCAGCGTTGACCACCGCTGCGGCCAGCCGGTAGCCCCCCGCCGCGCAGTAGGCGGCGTAGCCGACGTAGGGCGGCGCGGTGGCTGCAAACCCGGCAAACCCGGCCGGATCGGCCGGATCGCCCAGCTCGGGCCCGGTGATGGCGGCCGGCGCCAGCGCGGCGGGGTTGAAGCGGGCGTTGTCGGCCGGCCGGGGGTGCTGCACCGTGCCCGCCTGCACACAGGCCAGCACCGCTGCCACGCTGGCCAGCGGCACCGGCGCCTGGCCCACCACCACCACCGGGGCCTGCTCGCAGCGGCCGACGCAGGGCACGGCCACCACCCGCACGCCACTGCGCGGGCCGGAGCCGGGGCTCGGGCTGGGACTGGGGCCGGGTTGATCGGCCAGCGCGGCGGCCAGGCGCTGGTGCAGCGTGTCGGCACCGGCCATCGCGCAGGACAGGCTGTTGCACACCCGCACGGTGAGTGCCGGCGGCACGGCGTCGTCGGCCACGGTGTCAAAGTGGTGGTAGAAGCTGGCCACCTCGGCCACCTCGGCCAGGCCCAGCTTCATCTCGAAGGCCAGCGCCACCAGATGGCGCTGGAACAGCGCGCCGTGATGGTCATTGAGCTGGTGCAGCAACTCAATCAGCCGGTCACGGCGGTGCGGCCCGGGGCCCAGCAGCGCGCGCAATTCGGCCAGCGCGGCGTCGTCGGGCTGGCGGCCCTTGAGCTGGCCGGTGCGGGCTTTTTTCCCCGGGCCCTGGCCGGGGCCCTGCGCTCGTCCGTCCCGCAGTTGCTGGCGCAGCGCGTCAGGGCTGATGCGGGCCACTTCGGTCAGGGTCGGAGTCATGGCGGTGGCCGGCTGTGAACAATCCGGCATCATCATCGGCCGCAGGGCGGCTGTCCAATGGAAGCCGCAAACCGGGCGATTCAGCCGCTGAATGGCCGGCAGCGCGCAGACCGCCCTGCGGGCCCGGCCAGGCCCGGCGGCGCGCAGCCGGTACTGCGGTCAGGTCACCGGGCGTGATCCCCCCGCCCAGCGCCCTGCCCCGCGCCCAGCGCGCCGCTGTGCGCTGCCACCTCGGCCTGCCAATCGGCCTGCTGCGCCAGCGCCAGCGCGGCCTGCAGGGCCAGCGTGGGCCGGCCGTTGGCGGCAGTGAGAAAGGCAATCGGCGTCAGCACCTCGGGCGCTTGCAGCGGCCGGGCGCACAAGCCCGGCTGGGCCAGCGCCAGCGCCACCAGCGCGCCGGGCAGCACGCCCGCCAGCGTGGGTGCCTGCAAGGCCACCAGCAGCGCCAACACCGAGTTCGTCTCCAACGCCGGGTCGGGCCGGCAGCCGGCGGCCAGGAAGGCCTGGTCCAGCAACTGGCGGTTGTGCATCTCGGGCGTCAGCATCACCAGCGGCAGCGCAGCGGCCTCAAGCCAGGTGATCGGCGCGCCAAATGACGACGGCCGCGCCGCCGACAGCCCATGCAGCGCCATGCCGGGCAGGGCGCGCGACGCCACAGCGGCGCACTGCACGACAAAATAGCGCTCCTCGTACTGCGGCCACAGCACCAGGCCGCGGCCGCGCACCTCGGGCCGGTCGCTGTAGCCCAGCGCCAGATCGAGCGACAGGTTGTCCAGCCCGGCGTCCAGCTCGGGTGAGCTGAGCGAGCGCAGCACCGGCACCAGCCCCGGGTGCGCACTGCGCAGCCGGGCCGCAAAGCGCGCCGCAATCGGCATCGCCGTGGGCACCGCGCCCAAATGCAGCCGGCCTTGCGGCGCGCCCGCCCGGCCCGCCAGCGCCTGGCGCAGGGCCTCGGCCTCGTGCAACAGGCGGTGGCCGTGCGCCAGCGCCAGCTCGCCTTCGGGCGTCAGCCCTTCGTACTGCCGGCTGCGCCGCACCAGGGTGACGCCCATTTGCGCCTCCAGCGCCCGGATGGCATTGGACAGCGCCGGCTGGGTGATGTGGCAGGCCAGCGCAGCCCGGCCGAAATGCCGGTGCTGGGCCAGCGCGGCCAGGTAGCGCAGGGCTTCAAGCAGGTTCATGCGGTGAGTCTAGGAGGCTGTCGGGCTTTGGGTCGGGCCCGCGTTGGGCCTGCAATGGGGTGCAGGCTAGGCCTGCTCATGGCCCGCAATAAGTGCTGGACAAATTTTCCCGCACGGCTTATCTTCTCGAATGGAAGCACAAAGCCAGATCAAGCGAACACTGTCTCGGCCGGAATCGATTGACTCGATCCGACGATTGTTGGCCGACGGCTCGCACGCCAGTCGTTCGTCTCTTGCCCAGGCGGCTTGCGGTCATTTCGGCTTTTTCGACGCTCGCGGCCGCGCGCAATCCGCAGGCTGCATCAAAGCGCTGCG
>JANLOP010000240.1:0-4337 GCA_031366635.1 Betaproteobacteria bacterium
CATGTCCACACTCCTGACCTTGCAACCCTCGCCGATCACGGTGCGCCGCAGCACCACGCATGACGCCGCCGTGTTGGCCCGCATCATGGGTGAGCCCGGCGTGCTGGGCAATCTGATGCAGCTCCCGTTCACCAGCGAGGAGTTGTGGGCGGCGCGCCTGGCCGAGCACAACCTGCCGGGCCGCATCGACCTGCCGCTGGTGGCCGAGTTGCACGGCGAGGTGGTCGGCTCGTGCGGGCTGCAGCCGGTGGGGCCGGCGGTGCGGCGACGCCACGCGATGATGTTGGGAATCTCAGTGGCGCGTGCGTCACAGGGCAAGGGCGTGGGCACGGCGCTGATGGCCGCGATGTGCGATTACGCCGATGGCTGGGTCGGCGCGCTGCGCCTGGAGCTGACGGTGTTCGTCGACAACGAGGTGGCGATTCGGCTGTACCGAAAGTTCGGCTTCGAGGTCGAGGGCAGGCACCGCGGCTATGCGCTGCGCGACGGCGTGTACGTCGATTCGCTTTCGATGGCCCGCATCCACCCGAACCCGCCGGGCATTGCGCCGTCGCCCACGCCTCAGCAGTCAGGTGGTCAGGCGTAGCGCAACTCGCCCGCCTTGCCGCTGAACACGCGGTACGAAAACACCGTGTAGCCGGCAATCGCCGGCACCGAGATGGCCACGCCGATCAGGATGACCTTCAGTGCCTCGGGGCTGCTGGCGGCCTGCCAGATCGTCAGCCGGTCGATCACGACAAACGGGTAGATGCTGTAAGCCAGGCCCAGAAAGCCCAGCACAAATACCAAGATCAGCAGCACAAACGGCAGCCAGGCCACCGGCCCGCGCACAATGCCGGTGTTGAGCAGGGCGCGCACCGCCAGCAAGGCCAGGCCGGTCATCAGCGGGATGGCCGACAGCGCCAAAAACTCCGGCAGCACAAACCAGCGGACGCGCACCGTGGCGCTGATCCACGGTGTGGCCATCGAGATCAACACCATGCCGCCGACCATCGGCGCCCAGGCGGTGCGGGCCCATTCGATGGCGCGCTGCTGCAGCGCGCCGTCGGTCTTCATGACCAGCCAGCAGGCGCCCAGCAGCACATAGGCCATCGGCAGCGCCACGGCGATGGCTGCGGCAAAGACCGGGTGGTTCCAGCCCTGGCCAAAACCGCTGACGTAGCGGCCCAGCATCCAGCCCTGCGACGCCGAGGCCAGCGCCGAGCCGGCAAAAAACAGCCGGTCCCAGGTGGTTTTGTGGCTGTCCCAGGCTTTGACGCGGAAGTCGAACGCCACGCCGCGCAGCGTCAGCCCGATCAGCATCAGCGTGACCGGCAGGTACAGCTCACCCAGCACCAGGCCGTGCGCTTTGGGGAAGGCGATCAGCAGGATGCCGATGCCCAGCACCAGCCAGGTCTCGTTGGCGTCCCAGAACGGGCCGATGGACGCGATCATCACGTCTTTCTCGGCCGCAGTGGCGCGGTGCATCAGCATGCCCACGCCCAGGTCGTAGCCGTCGCTGATGACATAAATCAGCATCGCCACGCCCATCAGCGCCATGAAGATGACCGGCAGCGCCTGGTCGAACGACATGAGGTTCAAGACCGGCCCCCTTGCGGCAACGGGCCGCCGTCGAGGGTCGCGCCGGGCAGGCCGGCCGCCTGGGCGCCGGGTGGCGCCGGCTCACCAAATTCGGGCTTGCCGGCCATGTACTTCAGCACCATCACATAGGCCACGATCAGCCCCAGGTAGAGCGTGAGAAACAGCGAGAGCGAGACGGCGATCAGCGGCGCGGCGGTGGCTGAGGCCACATCGGCGGTGCGGATCAGACCGTAGACGATAAAGGGTTGGCGGCCGATCTCGGTCACCCACCAGCCGGCCACCGTGGCCAGCCAGCCCGAAAACGTCATGCCGGCCAGCCACCACAGCAGCGGGCGCGGCAGCTTGTCGGCCCGCCAGCCGGCGCTCCGGTACAGCCACAGCCCCGCCCAACTGCTGGCCAGCATCAGCAGGCCCATGCCGACCATCACCCGGAAGGCCCAGAACACCATCAGCACCGGGGGATGGGCACCGGCAAACTCATTCAGGCCCTTGATCTCACCGTCGGCGTCGTGGGTGAGGATGAGGCTGGCCAGCTTGGGGATGGCGATCTCGAAGTGGTTGCGCCGCTGCGCACCGTCGGGCAGCGCAAACAGCAGCAGCGGCGCACCGCGCTCGGTCTGCCAGACGCCCTCCATCGCGGCGATTTTTTGCGGCTGGTGGTGCAAGGTGTTCAGGCCGTGCAGATCACCGACAAAAATCTGCACCGGGATGGCCAGTGCCGCCAGCGTCAAACCGACCCGCAGCACCCGGGGCGCGGCGCTGTGTTGGGTAGCCAGAGCGGCGCTTTTCAGCAACTGCCAGGCCGACAGGCCGGCCAGCAAAAAGGCACAGGTGAGTGCCGACGCCAGCAGCATGTGGGTGAATCGGTACGGGAACGACGGGTTGAAGATCACCTCGGCCCAACTGCGCACGTGGAAGCTGCCGTTGACGATTTCATGGCCGGCGGGCGTCTGCATCCAGGAGTTGAGCGCCAGGATCCAGAACGCGCTTAGCGTGGTGCCAAACGCCACCAGCACGGTGGCCATCAAGTGCACCCGCTCACTCACCCGGCCGTGGCCAAACAGCATCACGCCGAGAAACCCGGCCTCCAGAAAAAACGCCGTCAGCACCTCGTAGCCCAGCAGCGGCCCGGCGATATTGCCCACCCGCTCCATGAAACCGGGCCAGTTGGTGCCGAACTGGAAACTCATCGTGATGCCGCTGACCACGCCCAGCGCGAAGGTGAGCGCAAACACCTTGGTCCAGAAGCGGTAGGCCGACAACCAGGGTGCGTCGTGCGTCTTGAGCCAGCGCAGGCGAAAAAACAAAAGCACCCAGGCCAGCGCAATGCTGATGGTGGGAAACAGGATGTGGAAGGTGATGTTGGCGCCAAACTGCATGCGCGCCAGGATCAAGGGGTCCATATCGATTCAGTCCTTTGCGGTCGGCTGACGAACTTTCGAGGTATCCGGAATTTTGTGGTGGGTACGGTTTGGCGGCTTAAAAGCGTCAGGGGATCCAGCCATAAGTTGCCTTGTATTCTGGCGGCACAGGCACGGGATGGAACACGCCGGCAAGTGACAGCACGATAAGCAGCGACACAACAAAACCGATGCTTGAAGGAAGAGCGAGCGCTAGCATCATCGCTCCGCATCGTAGTAAGCTCTTCAGGATAAGTTGTATTCCTCAGAAGTCATATTGATACTTTGTGCCGTAGTTCGAGAAGATTTCCTCGATGTCAGCCTCAAGCGTCGCAGAATTTCGGCACTTAGCGGCCATCCAGACATGTTTAACATTGTGCCACAGCCCTTCAATTCGATTTAGTTCCGGGCTGTAGGGTGGCAGGAAATATAAAGTTAATCCTTGTTTTTCCAGAAATCTGATCAACGGCTGTATTTCTTTCGCTTTGTGAATCGAAGCGTTGTCCAGAATGAGTGTGACAGGCTTTCCTACGGTTTTCATGAGCAGAGCAAGAAAGCCACCAAACGCTTCAGAGGTCGTGGCTTGCCAAAGCTTCGCTGCAACGATCCCACCCGTGGAGAGCATGGCTGCAAGTACGTTGAGCCTCTTGCCTCGGGTTGCCTCAATCAAGTGGCGCTCTCCTTTTGGTGTCCATGCACTGCGATTGGGATGAACTTGCGCAAAGCCAGCCTCATCGGCGTACGCCAGAAGGATTTCCCCTGCGGCAGCCTGGGCACGCAAGACGCCAATCTCCGCGTAGGATGCCCTGAACGCCGCCTCATCTCTTTTTTTTGAGCGAATGCCGTGTGCGCTTCCAGACCAAACCAGCCGATTTCAGTGCCAACGTCAATGTACTGACATGGACAAGCGTACCGCCATTCTCTGTATGCCGTGCCAAAAGCGCATTGGCAGTCAGCGGCTCCTCAGCTGCCATCGCAACCAATCTTTCGAGCGCTTCTGGGCTTAGTTTTCTTGGAGCGCCGGATCGGGCCAGGTCGGCTAGTGAATTGATACCATCGACCAACCAGGCAATACGGGTCGAACCCACGGTTCGAGCATGCACCTTGACTACCGCTGCAACTTCATCAGTAGTCAGGCCATCATCAAGGAGAATCAGAGTTTGAGCTCTTTCCCTCTGCCGCCAATTGTCTCCGCGACTAATAACTTGCTCAAGAGCCTCACGATCTTCTGCGTCAAGGGAAAGCGTTACTCGTTGGCCCATGGAAGTCCAATTAATCTAGGTCCAATATTATACAAATAATATTACCAAAAGCCTAGATAAAGTTGAATCTTTGACGTAAATAACTTACGCTAAT
>JANLOP010000266.1:0-3578 GCA_031366635.1 Betaproteobacteria bacterium
GCAGGACGACAAGAACTGCGCGGTGGCGGCGTGGCCGATGGCGCTTTGCATCGGCTGGGCGGCAAAGGTGCGGGCGGCTTGCAGCGCCAGCGGGCCGTCAAAGCGGTAGTCGCCGTAGCCGGTGAGGACGGGGGCGTTGAGTAGGTAGCGCACGGGTTTGAGGCGCGGCGTTAGCGGCGCAAGTCTCTGCCCAGTTGCCCAAGCCGGTGGGCCAGATCTGGCGCCGTGGCGGTCGCGGTTTTGGCCGCCGCAGCGCGGGTGGTGTCAGCGCCGCCGGTGCCGTGGGCCAGCAAGTTGCGGATGTCCGACAGGCTGTTGAAGGCCGCGATGCGCTTGAGCGCTGCGCGCGCTTGTTCACGTTGTGCATGCGCGTTGCTGTCAAGCTTGAGTCGATAGCACTCGGCGCTGATCACTGACTCTTGCAGGTAGATCGTGGCACGCAGAAAGTCGCTGCGTGCCAGGTAAGCCTCATGCAGTGCCAGTTCACGGGTTTCTCGGCTGGGTTTGCGGGCCCATTCCAGGCGCTGCATCAACTGGTGCGCAAACAGGCCGGTGGCGCCGCCGAGTTGGCCGATCTCACCCCGCATCGGCGTGATGATTTCGCGTGCCTCACTGGCATTGGTGACGCGCTCCAGATGCGCCGCCCGTTGCAGCCTGTCGGCTGACGCTGGTTTCAGGCCGTCATGCACCAGCAGCGGCGCGAACACAGCGTAGTTGCCGCTGGCGTCGTGGGCCGCAAAGGCTTCAATCCAGTCCAGCATGCGCAGCAGGCCGTCGAGCTTGAGCACTGGTGTGATGCCGTCGGCCGCAGTCATTTCCAGCGCTCCGTAATAAATACCGCTGACCACCGCGCCGCGCACATGGCCCAGGTAGCGGGCCGCCACCAGCGCCAGCAGCGGCAGATGGCGAAAACCGTGCGTGATGTCGAGCACCACTTGTTCACCTTCCACCACGCGAGCGGCCAGATCGGCCAGCAAGGCCATCTGCTCGGCCTCGCTGCGGGCATACGGCATCAGCACCAGTTCAGCACCGGCCATCGAGGCGCGTGTGCGTACCGACACCCGGTCGAGCAATGCCTGATCGACATCTGACCGCTCGGTGGCTTCGATCAGCGCCGGCCACTCGGGCGCATCGGTGTCGATGTCCAGCGCATCCCACATGCTGCCAGCCGTGCCCAGCAGCAGCGTGCGGACCGGGCGCAACTGCTGCATCAAGGCCGAGCCGAAAAAAGCCGTCTGCACGGTTTGCCCGTTGTCAAACCGGTAGGTGGCGCGCTGGTAGCCAGTGGCGGGGTCGCGCCGGTTTTTGCCGAGAAAGCTGATGAGGGTGGTCATGGCGATCCGGCGCCATGCAGCACCCGCCCTTCGTGCAGCGCCCACCAGTACACCGAGCCGGGCTCACGCCCCAAGCGCGCCAATTCGTCCTCGGAGACCACCAGCACATCTACCGGCACCCGCAGGGGCCGCAATGCGCGCGCCAAGCGCACCATTTCCTGCGCCCGGTTGGTGACCTGGCTTTTGACCACCATCAAGTCCAGGTCCGACCCCTCATCGGCATCGCTGCGGGCGTAAGAGCCAAACAGCACGATGCGCTGCGGGTTGGCCGCTGCGACCAGGGTGGCGACGGCCTGCTTGATGGTGTCTTCAGAGATCACGGTGCCAGCCCGTCGAGTTGGAACAGCCATTGTTTCACCTGCTGTTTGCGCTCTTTCTTGCCCGGCCAGCCGGTGAACTTGTAAGCCTCATGCAAAACTCGTGCTGCAGCCAGGCGGGCCTCTTTGCTGTGCAGTCCAAGGGCCAGTTTCATGAATGCGCTGCGCTTGTCGTCAAAACCGCCTTGGCCCGCTTCGTAGTTGTTGCGTTGTCGCTCGGCTGCGAGGTCAGCGGTGAACTGGTCGATCAGCGGCTTGGCCCGGTCCCACTCGGCTTCATCGGGCGTCATCAGTGCTAGCCGTGCGAGATGGGCTGCCTCTCGCGCCGATTGACTTTGCGCAGCAAACTCACGGTCTCGCCGAGCACGGGCGGCGGGGTCTTCACCCATCGCCCCATAGCCCACGGCCGTCTTGGCGCCAAAGCCCAGCCAGTCGAAGGCCTGCTGCACGATGCGCCTCAGCAACGGCTGCCAATCGGCCCCTGCGGCGCGGCAGGCCGGCGGCACCAGGCTGGGCTCAAACTGCAGTACAAAGCGAAACCGGCTGCCCACCGGCAGCGCCAGGAAGGTGATCGGGATCGGTTGGCCAGCGTCGTGCGGCGAGTCGCTGCCTTGCAGGTAGTGGCCCTGGTGCGGCGTCATGATCTCCAGCGTCATGGCATCGAATTGGGGCAACACATCCCAGCAGGTGAGCGCGCCACGCCTGGCGGTCAGCGTATTTTCGGGGCCGAACAGCGCGTCGATCAGCGCGTTGTCGATGCCGGGCTGGCCTTCGTCGCGCAGTTCTTCGGCCGCACGCCGCAACACCCCTTTGACACCGCTGCCGGCCAGGTAGGGCAGGCCGTAGGGCGACAGGAAGGAGAAGCCGTTTTCGATCGGATGTTCAAGCCCCAGGCCGGTGGCAAACGGTGCGCTGCACAGCGCGTCGATGACACAGCAATGGGCGGCTGGCAGCGCCTGCGCCAGCCGCACTTGCCGGTTGCCGAGTTGCTTGAGCAAATCGGCAGCGTCGGGCGGCATGCGCAGCACCTGGCGCAGCGCGGCGGCCTTGGCTTCGTCTTTGTCGAGCAGCCACTGCGCGTTCCAGGCGGCAAAGTACAGGTTGAACCGGTGCCCCGGTGGGCAAGTGGAAAAATCCTGGCCCACGTAGGCCGGCACGGCAGCGCGTGACATCTCAGTACCGCCCGGCCGTTGCGAAGGGACTGAGCGCCCCCCTGGCGGGCAGCGAACAAGGTGAGCGTGGGGGTTTCATTTCAGGCACCGCCTTGGTCGATTGCAGCGGCAAACTGGCGCAGCCACTTCAGCATGGCCAGCGCCTCGTCGGTGGCCTGCATGTAGATGCTTGCCGGTGCTTTCAGCAGCCGGTCCATCACGTCCGCATAACTTTTAGGCAGGGGTTTGAACGCAGCCTCGGTCATGAAGCGCTGGGCCAGCCAGCCGTTGATGGCGTGGTTGAGGGCTTCGGCAGGCTTTTGGTTGCCTGCTGTGCGCGAGGCATAAAACGCCAGCGATGGCATCAAGCCGTTGCCCATGATCAGCGCCGGTGCGCCTTTGGCCAGGTTCTTGAAATCGCCGAATTTGGGCAGCACTCGTTGGGCTTCTTTTACAGCGTGCCAGGCGTAGGCCGCGCGTTGCTGGTCCAGGGTTTGCGCCATCACGCGGCCCCGTTGGTCATCGCCACCGCCTGCACGCTGACCAGCCCACGCCCGGTGGTGGCATCACCGCCCACTTGCAGCACGCTGCCGGCCAGCCCGGCTGCGCCGCCGTGGCCGCCGAGCACGCTGGCCAGCACCGCTTGGGCATCCAGCGGCTGGGTGCGCTGGTGCTTTTTGGATTGCCGTTCCACGCTGGCCAGCACCAGGCCGGCCAACAAGGTTTCGGGCGGCAGGTTCTCGGTGTAGAACAGTTTTCCGGCGTCGGCTGTACCG
>JANLOP010000271.1:0-19746 GCA_031366635.1 Betaproteobacteria bacterium
CGCTCAAAAAACTGCGCCAGCGTGGGCCGGCCGTCTTGGCCGGCATGCAGCCGGTCACTGCAATGCTGGTGCCAGCGCGCCAGCTCGTCATGGCCCAGCGTGGCCGGGAAGTTGCGCGCCCGGTAGCGCAGCAGCAGCTCGGCCAGCCGGCTGTCCTCAAACGCCGGCTGTTTGCCGGCCAGCTTGTCCGGGCTCAAGGCGCGCAGCCGGTCCAGCGTGCGGCGGTCGGCCTGCGAGACAAAGCCGCCGTACAGGTCTTCATCCACATCGGGCGGGCTGCTGGCGGCCGGCCGCTCAAACACCTGGCGCCACGGCACGGCCTCCAATGCCTGGGTGTTTTGCTGGGCCCAGGCGGCACCGGCCAGGCCGGCGGCCATGTCCAGGCCCCAGCGCTCGGCCATCGCAGGCGACAGCGTTTTGAGGTTGGCAATCACCACCGGGCTTTTGTTGATGTGGATGGTTTTGACCGGCAGCCGCGTGACGCCCTCGGGCAGGTCTTCGGTCTTGCTGAACAGGCGCTGGCGCAGCGTGGTCACGTCGAGGGCCAGCAGCTCGGCCGGGTCGTGCGCCAAATCCCAGACGATCAGCTCGTTTTTGTTGGTCGGGTGGCCGGCCAGCGGCCAGACCAGGCCGATGCAGCCGCGCTCGGCCGGGTACATGCCCGAGACGTGCAGCAGCGGGCGGCGGGCATCGCCCATCGTCCCGATCTCTTGCCACACCGCATCTTTTTTGTGCAGCTTGAGGCAGAAGTCGAACAGCTTGGGCTGGCGCTCGCGCACCAGGCGGGCCAGCGCCAGCGTGGCGCGCACGTCGCTCAGGGCGTCGTGGGCGGCGCCGTGCTGCAAGCCGTTGGCAGCGGTAAGGTGTTCCAGCTTGAAGGAAGGGCGGCTGGCCGATCCGTCCTCGCCAGCCGCGTGGCGCGGCCACTCGATGCCGTCAGGCCGTAGCGCGTAGGCGCAGCGCACCACGTCCAGCAAATCCCAGCGGCCACAGCCGTTTTGCCATTCGCGGCCGTACGGATCGATCAAATTGCGCCAGAACAGGTGGCGCGTCACCTCGTCGTCAAACCGGATGGTGTTGTAGCCCACGCCCACGGTGCCGGGCGCACCGAGTGCGGCCAGCACGGCGTCGGCAAACTGGTTCTCGGGCAGGCCTTTCTCAAGGCAGATTTGCGGCGTGATGCCGGTGAGCAGGCAGCTCTCGGGGTCAGGCAGGCTGTCGGGCGCGGGCTGGCAGTACAGCATCACCGGGCTGCCGATCTCGTTCAGCGCGGCGTCGGTGCGCACACCGGCAAATTGCGCCGGGCGGTCGCGACGCGGCACCCGGCCGAAGGTCTCGTAGTCGTGCCAGAAAAAGCTGAAATCGGTCATGCGCGGTCCGGGTGGGCGATCAACGGGTGGGCGGTCAACGGGTGGGCGATCAACGGGTGGGCGGCAGCCGCCGGGCTGGGCTCAAAGTGGCGGTGCCAGCCGCAAATAGCTGGCAAATCGAGGCACGCCGCCGACTGTAAAGCCGCGGTGGGTGAAGGTGATGCGCGCACCGATGGCCGGCGGCTGTTGGCGCTCGACATCGCTGAAGCCGGTGCCGATGGCCAGATCGACCCCACTGTCGGTGCGCACTTGCAGCGCGCCCATTTGGCCGGCCAACCGGCCCTGGCCCGGCAGGTGGCCCAGCACCCGGGCCTCGGCATCGTGCAGCGGTTTGTGTTTGAACAGATAGGGGCTGCGGCCGGTGGCTTGCGGCGCGTCGGCGCGGTGCAGCACCAGGCCCTCGCCGCCAGCGGCCACCACCTCGGCCAGCCGCTGGGCCAGCGCGGCGCGGCCGGCCACCGGCGTGTGCGCCACGGCTTGCAGTGCCGGCCAGGCGGTGGCCGCACACAGCGCTTGCAGCGCCAGCGCCCGGTCGGCAAACGCGCCGTCGGCGGCAGGCAGCTCAAACACCTGGTATCGGACAGCCTGCCAGCCGGTGTCATCGGCTTGCAGTTGGCGCACCAGGCCCGACAGCGCCTCAAACCGGCCCCGGCCCAGCCACAGCTCACCGTCCAGCGGCTGGGCCGGCAAGCGGGCGCTGAACCAGGCCGGCGCGGCGATGCTGCGGCCACTGCGGAAGCGCAGCACCTGGCCGTCCCAGCGCGCCCGCACGCCGTCGTATTTCTCGCTCACCAGGTAGCCGGCGGGGTCGGCATCGGCCGGCCATTCGCGGGCCAGCAGCAGCGCCGGGCCGGCGTGGCCGGGTTTGGCCCGCGCCGGGCCGGTGAGCAGCGCGGCCAGCGCGGCGGCGCACAGACGGCGGCGCTGGGGGTTGATCGGGCTGAGGGGGATGAACATGGCGGGCTCCGGCTGTGAAGGCACACAGCGTAGGCCGCCAGCGGGCGGGTGACGATCCCCCGGAGGGGCCAGTGCCACCCCGCCAAAAGTGGGGGGTTGACGCCGGCCCCTGGCAAGGGATGGGCACGGCAAACTACTTCTTCGCGCCTTTTTTGGCCGGCACGCTGCCCTGGCGCAGGGCATCGGCCATGCCTATCAGCACGCCGCTGACGAGCGCGGTGTAGCTCTCGGCCAGGGTTTGCGCGGCGCGCAGGCTGGTGGCGCGAGTCTCGCGCATGGCGCTGTGCATCTGCGCCACCTGGCCGGCCAGTTGCTCGGCGGCGCCGCTGGCTTTCAGGCCGGTCTGGGTGCCGCTCAGGTTGAACTTTTCCAGCACCTGGGCCCACGGGCCGGCCATCGGGTCGCCGGCCGCGCCGGCTGATTTCTTGATCGTGCCGAGCAGCGCGTCTTCGAACTTGTCCATCTCGGCCAGCGCTTTCTTGAGCTGGGTTTCGCGCAGGTCAACGCCTTTGTCAACCAACTGCTGCAAGGCCACGCGGTTGGCGTCCACCGCCTTGAGCAGCGCGTCGTCCATGCCCGAGACGGCGTTGTCCAGCAGGGCCTCGGCGTCCACGCCGCCCAGCGGGTTTTTGGCCGCGCCGGCGCTGGCCGCCTGGGCCACCGTGCCCAGCACGCTGCGGATGTTCTTCAAGCTCAGTTCACGGCCTTGCAGCGCACCCAGCGTGGCCTTGAACACCGTCTCACGCAATTGCGTGGTTTGCTGGGCGCTGGCCTGGGCAAACTGGTCGATCAGGGCTTGTTGGTCGATACCGGATTTCATCATCAGGGTCTCCTCGGGGTGGTTAAAAAGCCGAATGTGCCACGCCAATGCGCTGCGCGGCTGACAAATCCGGGCGCCGCCAAGAACGCCGCAACGCAGCGGCCTTGGCGGACGTCAATTGAACAGCCGCCGCACTTCATCCGCATCCACTTGCAGCTTGATGAACACCTCATTGCCACGCGAGATGGCCTGCACGCCGCTGCGGCTGCGCGCCGCGCCGAGGTAGAACACGGTGCCGGCCGACTGGCGCCAGGCGTAGGTGAGTGAGCCGGTGGTGCCGGCGCTGCGCTGGGCGTCCAGCGCCGGCAGGCCGGCGCGCGCCAACTCGGCCTGGCGGTCGAGTGCGGTGTACTGCACGATGGCACGCAGGGTTTGCTGCGGGCTGAAATGCCAGCGCGCCAGCACCTGGTGGGCTGCCTCGCCGTAAATCTGCCGGCCGTCCTGGCGCAGCCAGGCGTAGACCAGGCTGGGTTCCAGCTCCAGCCGGGCCAGCGGCCGGGTCGTCAGCGTCAGGCTGGCCTTGCCGCCCGGGCGCACGCGGTTGGCGGTCACATCGGCCAGCCGGCCCAACTGCAGCTCACTGGTGAGCAGCGGCAGCCAGCCGGCCGGCGTCACGGTGAGGCCGGATTTGAGGTAGTTCTCATGCAGCAGCGGGCGATCCGCCGCCGTGCGCAGCGCCGATGCGCCATGCCAGTACGACCAGGCTTCGAGGTTGTGCGCGCCCGTCAGCCAGATGCCGGGGCTCAGGTCTTGCGACACGGCTTGGCCGGTCTGGCGGTCTTGCACCCGCTCGCCCTCCAGATTGAGCCAAAACTCATTGAACGGGCCCAGTGCCTGCCAGCCACGGGCGATGCGCCCGGCCACCCGGCGCACGCCGTTCTGCACCACAAAGCCGCTGTCGTTGCGAAAGCCGGCGCTGCTGTCGCTGACCGTGGTATCGCCCTCCAACTGCGCTGTTTGATACCAGAGCCGGGCCATCGCCATCTGGCCCCGGGTGGCAGCGCCGCGCACCAGGCTGCCGTCCAGCGGCTGGGCGCTGGTGTCCGATTGCAGCCACTGGGCGCGCATGCGCCAGGCGCCGCTGATCTGCCAGGCCACGTCCGGGCCCAGCACGGTGTTGTCGCCCCGGTCACCGGTGTAGCGCCGGGCGGCGGCCAGGCCGCCCCACTGCAACGCACCGGCATCGCCGCGCAGCCGGGCCACCAGCGCGCGTGACGCGGGCTGCTCGGCCACGTCGGTGCCGTACGGGCCGGGCAGCAGCACCAAGCCGCCGCCCCGGTCATCGATGGCAAACGCGCTGCCGGCCAGCCGGGCGCCACGCCAGGTGCTGCGCAAGCCCCAGCGCGGCTCGGTGAAGCTGCGTGAGTACAGCGCGGCGGTGGGCGAGCGCAGCAGGTCACTCGACTCGAAGAAAAACGGCCGCTTCTCGGGAAACTCCAGCGCAAACCGGGTGTTGCCGGCCAGTTGCGGCACGTCCAGCGCCACCTGCGAGAAATCGGGGTTCAGCGTGGCGTCGATCACCCACTCGGCCAGCGGCCGCCATTTGAGGTCGAGCGTGGCATTCCAGTGGCGGCTGGCGCCGTCGGGCCCGCCCGCCGGCTGCACGGTCTGGCGGCGCCAGGTGAGGCTGGGCCGCAGCGTGAGGAACTGGTGGTTGTCTGGCAACGTCACGCCCTGCAGCGGCTGCAGCGCGGCGATGAAGCTGGGCGCATCGCGCGGCACCAGCACCGAGCTGTGCAGGTAGAACTGCTCGCGCGGCACGCGCCGCGCCACCATGATGCGCCAGGGCTGGGCCGCGCCCTCGGCACCGCCGGAGGCAAAGCGCAACGACGCAAACGGGATGCGCAGCACGGCGCTGTAGCCGCCTGCCGTGCGCGCGGTGGCGGCGTCAAAATCAAAATCGGGTGCGAAGTCTTCGTTGTCGTCGGCGGCGGTGTGCATGCCGTCGCCGGTGCTGCCGGCGGCATTGACGCGGAAGAACTGCGCCGATTGCCGGCTGCCGATGGCGTCGATGTAGACCGCCACAAAGTCTTGCGTGCGGTTCACGCCGTCATGGCGCACCAGCGGGGCGCGGATCAGCGCCGGCTCGGGGTCGAGCGCGTCGATGCCGACATACAGCGCCTGCGCATCAAACAGCACCCGCACCCGGGTTTCATGCAGCGGCACGGCGCCAGTGGCCGGCGCCTTCTCGAAAAAATCACGGTGCACGGGCGCGCGCTGCCAGGCCGGATGGTCCAGCGTGCCGTCGAGCGGCAAGCGCTCGTCGGGCCGCAGGCGCACGGCGACGATGGCACGGCCGTCCGCCGATGGCAGGGCCGAGGTTGGGGCCGACAGTGCGGCCGCTGGCGCCACTGCGGGTGCCGCTGCCGGTGCCGGTGCCGGTGCCGGTGCCGCTGCTGGTGCCGCTGCTGGTGTGGCAGTTTCTGCCGTCACCGGGCCCGCCCGTGCCAGCAGGCAAAACGCGGCTGCCAGCCAGCAAGCGGCCGGTGACCGCCCCCTGGTTGATCTTTTGTTTGTCATGGGCGCGGCATTTTGCCTGGGCCGGCGGCTGCGGCAGCCGCTGGCAAGCACCCCGGGCCCGGCTTGGCAGAGGCCAGGCGATGCGGGCGGTGGCCAGCCCCGGTGCGCGATGCCGGCGCCGCTGCGCAGCCGGGTGCGGTGAGTGCGGTGGGCGGGGCCTGGCGACCCGGCTCAGCCCTCGGCCCTCGGCCCTCAGCAGTCGATGACCTTGAACTCGACGCGCCGGTCCAGCGCGTCAGAAGCGTCGTCGCGCCCGTTGCCCACCATCGTCTGCGCTAAGCCCATGCCGTTGGCAAGGGTGCGCCGGGCCCGTGGCGGCGCGCTGGCGTCGAGCATCGATTTGATGTGCGCCGCGCGCAACTCAGACAAGCGCTTGTTCAGCGGCTCGGGCCCGGTGGCGCTGGTGTGGCCCACCACCTCCAGGCAGGCACTGCTGGCCAGGGCCCGGTCGCCGATGGCCTTGATCCAGGCCGGGTAGGCCTCGCTCAAGCGGCTGTTGGCGGGGAAGACGGTGGAGCCGGGCTGGAACAAAAACTTCACCGCCAGCCGCTTCTGGCCCAGGCCGTGCTCGACGATGCGGCCAAACGCCGCCTGCGCCTGGCTGCGGTGGCCCAGCTTCCAGTGCGCCAGGTACAGGCCGTTGTAAACCCGGAACTGGTCGCCGCCCGGCGTGCGCTCGGCGCTGCTGTAGAGCGCCAGCGCCTGCGGGTAGCGGCCGGCGTCGTAGGCGTCGGTGGCCTCGGCCACCCGCGTGGCGGCCAGGATGCGGTCGGCGTACAGCGGGTTGATCGCGTCCCCGGCCTTGGTGCCCTGGCAGGTGCGGATGTAGCCCTGCGTGGCCGGGTCGTCGGTGAAGGCCGGCGCGTCGCGAAAAAAGGCCAGCGGCGTGCTGTCCACCCCGGCCGGCTGGGCAAAGGCCAGCCCTTTGCTGACGAGCTTGCCGGTCTTCAGATCGGCCAGCGCCAGGCAGATGCGGAAGGCCTCGCGCGGGCCGCTGGTCTGGCGCTGGGCATTGACCCCCGTGAAGGTGCCGACCAGCACCAGCGGGCTGCGCGCCACGTTGGCGGCCGAAAACGGCTGCACCTCGAACTGCGGGAATTTGGCCCGGATCAGCGCGGCGATTTGTGCGCCCATCGCCCGGGTGGCCACCGATTGCGCGCCGGTCAGGCCGTCGATCAGCGGATCGATCACCAGCGCCTGCGGCGGCCGGGGCGCGGCGTCAGCCGGCGGGCGGGGCGCGTTGCCCAGCAACGTTTGGGCGGCGGCCAGCACCGCCTGGTCATACGGCTGCGCCGGCGGCGGCGCGGCGGCCACCGGGGGCACGGCGCCGGCGCCGGTGGCTGGGGCGCCCGGCGCTGCCGGCGCTGCGCCATTCGGCCCGGGCTGGCCGGCCAGCACGCCGGCGGACGTGCCGGCGGCGGTGCCGGCTGCGGGTGGCGCGGCGCTGGCCGCCGTGCTTGCGGCCGGGTTGCCGGTGGTCGGCGTCAGGCCGGTGCAGGCGCTGACCAGCACGGCGGTGAGTGCTGCCAGCAGGCGGACGGTTGAAATCGAAATCGGCGGCGCTGTCGAGGTCATGGTCGGCATTCCTTTTCAACAAACCGTTGCGCGGCGCCCGACAGCATCTCGCCCAGCGCCTGGCGCTCGGCCAGGCTGGCGCAGCGGGCGCGGGTTGCGGCCAGCGCCGCTGGCCGGGGCTTGCCGGCACGCGGCGCAAGAGCCAGCGCGGCGCCGGACGCGGCAGGGCCGTGGGCAGCGGCGGCAGCAACGCTGGTCATGTCGGTGGCGGCTGCGGGCGTTGTGTCGGCAGCGGCGGCGGTAGACGGCACGGTCGGCGCCAGCGGGCGCGGGGTGATCGCCAGCCCATCCTGGGCGGGCAGTGCAGCGTCCGGCTGCGGCAGCGGCCGGTGCGGCAGCAAGGCCGGGCGAAAGTAGGCCCCGCCGGCCGCCAACACGATCAGCGCCGCAGCCGCCCACACCCGCCGCGCCGGCCGCCACGCGGCCGTCGGCGCACGCGGCGGCGCTTCGACCGCGCCTGCGGCTGGCGTTGCGACTGGCGCTGCGGCCGGCGCTGCGGTTGGCGCTGCGGTTGGCGTTGCGGTTGGCGTTGCGTTCTGCGCTGCGCTCGCCGGCGCGGATTGCCCCGTGTTGACCGGCCCTACCGGCAGCGCGGCGGGCGGCGGGCCATCGGCCAAGGCCCCGGCCGCCGGGGCGGCAGCGCTGCGCTGCGGTGGCCCGATCAGCCGCTCGATGTCCTCCAGCAAGCGCTGCAAGCCGACAAAATCGCGGCTGCCGTCCCAGCCCACCAGATCGGCCGCCTGGATTTCTCGAAATCAGGCCGGCGGGCGCACCGCGTCGATGACCACCGGCACCAGTTTGTCCAGCGCCCGGCCCTCGGCGGCCTCTTCGCAGACCCACTCGCTGTGCACCGATGTGGCCGACCACAGCACCACCATGCAACGCATGCTTTGCAGCTCTTGCTCCAGCACGCGGCGCCAGGTCTGGCCGGCCGGGATGCGACGGTCCCACCACACCGACCAGCCCACCTGCACCAGCAGCGTGGCCAGGCGGCGCACGGTGTCGCGGTCTTTTTCGTTGTAGCTTAAAAAGATGTCTGCGATGCAGCACCTGGACGGCTTTGCGGGGGCTCCATCATGCGCTGGCGTGCTGGCAGGTCAGCGCAGAACCGGCTGCGGGGCCGGGCCCGCTTGCCCGGCGGACGGCGGGCCGGCCCGGCTGCGCACCCGCGACAGCAAAAACAGCGCGATGCTCAGGTTCAGCGCATTCCACAGCGCGCCGTTGACAAAGGCCGCGTGATAGCTGCCGGTCAAATCAAACACCTTGCCCGACATCCAGCCGCCAATCGCCATGCCAAACAGCGTGCACATGATCACCGTGCCGACCCGGGCGCCGGCCTCGGCCGGCGGAAAGTGCTCGCGCACGATGATGGCGTAGCTGGGCACGATGCCGCCCTGGAACAGGCCGAACATTGCCGACACCACGTACAGCGACAGCAGGCCGTCAAACGGGATGAACAGCAGCAGCGCCAGGCCCTGCAAAAACGAGCCCAGCAGCAGGGTGCGCACACCGCCGATGCGGTCACAGATGGCGCCTGAGACCAGCCGGCTGACGATGCCGCAGGCCAGCATCAGGCTCAGCATCTCGGCGCCGCGCGCCGCGCCAAAACCCAGGTCACCGCAGTAGGCCACGATGTGCACCTGCGGCATCGCCATCGCCACGCAGCAGGCGGTGCCGGCCACGCACAACAAACCCTGGGCCTGGCCCAGGCTCAGTCCAAACGGCCGGCTGGACGGCACCGGCCCACCGGCCTTGGCCGGTGCGGTTTGCGCGGGCGGTGGCTTGGCGCGCATCGCCAGCGCCAGCAGCAACAGGGTGACGAAAGTGAAGATGCCCAGACCGACGTAGGTGGGCCGCCAGCCCACGCTGGCGACAAAGTGCTGCACAACGGGCGGCCAGAGGGCGCCGGCCAGGTAGTTGCCGCTGGCGCACACCGCCACCGCAATGCCGCGCCGCTTGACAAACCACAGCGAGGTATCCGCCACCAGCGGCACAAAAGTGGCGCTGCTGCCAAACAGGCCGATCAGCAAGCCGTGCACCAGCGCAAAACCGGTGATGCTGCCGACCCAGCCGCAGGCGGCAAAGCCGATCCCCAGGCTGACCGCACCGATCAGGATCACCGGCACGATGCCGAAGCGGTCGGCCAATTTGCCCATCAGCACACAGCCAAAGCCAAAACCGATCATCAGCAGGGTGTACGGCAATGAGGCCTCGGCCCGGCTGACGCCAAACTCGGCCTGCACCACCGGCAAGGTGACCGACACCACATACATGCCGGCCGAGCCGATGGTCATCAGCAGCAAGGTGGCGGCCAGGCGCAGCCAGGCTTGGCGCGAGTCGGGTTGGTTGGGCAGCGTCATGGCGCGATTGTCGCCAGCGGGCGGCGCTGCGGCCAGTGTTGTCAACCGGCCGGACCGGCCAGACCGGCCAGACCGGCCTGGCCGGCCCCACCTGCCCCACCCGCCCCACCCGCCCCACCGGCCCAGTCGGTCAGCAAGCCGGCCAGGTCCCACACCGGCAGCACGTCCACCCCGGCGGCCAGCGGGTAGCGCCGCTGCACCGGCGCCACCACCACCGCCTGCGTTATCTGCAAATCCTGCAGCGCCTGCCAAAAGCCCTTCAGCGGCTTGGGCGCGGCGGAGAACTTGATCTCGATGCCGAGCTGGCGGCCGCAGTGCTGCACCACCAAATCCAGCTCCGTGCCGGCCGCCGTGCGGTAAAAGCCGAGCTGGGCCTCGGGCGGCAGCGCAGCGGCCACCTGCTCGATGACAAACCCCTCCCACGACGCACCAGCCACCGGGTGGCCCTGCAAATCACGCACGCTGGCCAGCCCCAGCAGCGCGTGCAGCAGGCCGCTGTCGCGCACATAAATCTTCGGCGATTTGACCAGGCGCTTGCCGAGGCGTTTGCCAACATCACCGAGGTGCGGCGGCAGCCTGCGCACCATCAGCGTGTCCACCAGCGCATCGAGGTAGCGCGCCGCCGTGCTGTGCGACGCGCCACCCAGCGCCTGGCCCAACTGCGAGGCATTGAACATCTGGCCTTGCAAGTGGGCCAGCATCGTCCAGAACCGGCGCAGGGTTTCGGCCGGCACCCGCACGCCCAGCGCCGGCAAATCACGCTGCAAAAAGGTGCTGGCAAAGTCTTGCCGCCACTGGAACGAGGCGGCGTCGTCTGGCGCCAGCAGGCTGTCGGGGAAGCCGCCACGCAGCCAGAGGTTTTGCACGCTGGCCAGACCGGCTTGCGCGTCGGGCTGCGGGTCGGGCTGCGGATCGGGCAACAGCTCAGACACCTGCAGCGGCGTCAACTCCAGGTAGGACACCCGCCCGGCCAGAGATTCGACCGTCTGGCGCAGCAGCTCGCCCGACGCCGAGCCCAGCAGCAAGAAGCGGCCGGCACGCCGGTCGGCATCGATCTCGGGGCGCAGCGCGGCAAAGATTTGCGGCGCGTGCTGCACCTCGTCCAGCACCACCAGGCGATCGCGGTGAAGCGGAAAAAACAGCTCGGACTGCGACACCGCTGCCCGGTCGGATTCACGCTCCATGTCCAGCACCAGCGCGCCCGGGTGGCTGGCCGCCAGCGCCAGCGCCAGCGTCGTCTTGCCCACCTGGCGTGGCCCGAGCAGAGCCACCGCCGGCACCTGGGCCAGCCGGCGCGCCACCACGGCTTGCAGTTGGCGAGAAATCATCATTGCATTTTGATCGTCGAACAATCAAATTGCAATGCACAACGGCGTCGCGCGACCCGTCACTGGGCGCGCGTTTGGCCCGGTGGGCCGTGGTTGATCGACAGCGGGCCCGGGTTTTGCTCGGTTTTTTGACCGACAGGTTCAAGGCAGCGGCATTTCTCTCAATCCAGGCCATGCCGCAGCCTATAAGCACGACTGGCTACTGCCACAGCGCGCCCCCGTCCCGAGCCCGCGCCGCCCCACCCTTGCCATGACCGCATCCACCCACCCCTTCACCACCGGCTGTTGAGCCTGCGGCCAGCGCCATCACCGCCGATGCCGGCGGCGCGGTGACACCCGACGCTGTCAGTCCAACTCCAACTACACCGACGGCATCGGGGTGCTGCACCCCGGCCAGATCGTCTACGAGCGCTACTTTGGCGTGCTGCATGCCGAGACGGCGCACATCCCGATGAGCGTGGCCAACGGCGTGGTCGGGCTGATCGGCGCCACGCTGCTGGCCGAGGGCCGGCTGGATGAAAACGCCCCGCTGCGGCGCTACGTGCCCGAGCTTGATCTGGCAAAAGCTGGGCGTCGAGCAAGACGCCGGCTTCACCCTCGACAGCACGGCCACCGAATTTGCCGGCGGTGGCCTGAACACCGCCCCGCGCGACCTGGCCCGCTTTGGCGAGATGGTGCGGTTGGGCGGCTGGTTCCAACGGCCAGCAGATCGTGCCCGCCGCCGCACCCACCGCCGCACCCACGCCGCACCCACGCCGCACCTCGCCCGGGCCTGCTCCACCGCCGCAGCCGCAGGCCCGCTGCGACTACCATTCGACCGATCACGTACCGGCCCTGCCGCTGCGCCCCCACCGACTGGACATTGCCATGCGCCCGCCCCTCTCTCGCCGGCACAGCCTGCTCGCCGTCTGCGCGGCTTTGCTGCTGCCAGGCGGGGCCCAGACCCAGCCCGAACGCCCGCTGCGCGTCGGCTCGAAAATCGACACCGAAGGCGCGCTGCTGGGCCAGTTGATGATCCAGGCGCTGCAGGCCGGCGGCATCAAGACCGAGAACCGGCTGCAGTTGGGCGGCACGCAGATCGTGCGCGGGGCGCTCATCGCCGGTGAGATCGACCTGTACCCGGAATACACCGGCAACGGCGCGTTCTTTTTTGCCGACGACAAAAACCCGGCCTGGAAGAGCCGCCAGGCCGGCTATGAGCGCGTCAAGGCACTCGACCTGGCGCGCCACAAATTGGTCTGGCTGCCGCCGGCACCGGCCAACAACACCTGGGCCATTGCGCTGCGCCAAGACCTGGCGAGCAACCAGAAACTCAAGACGCTGACCGATTTTGGCCGCTGGGTGGCAGCCGGCGGCCAGGTCAAACTGGCGGCATCGGCCGAGTTTGTCGAGCGGGCCGACGCGCTGCCGGCCTTCCAGTCGGCCTACGGCTTCAAGCTCAAGCAAGACCAGTTGCTCACATTGGCCGGCGGTGACACCGCGCTGACCATCAAGGCCGCGGCCGAAAAAACCTCGGGCGTGAATGCCGCGATGGCCTACGGCACCGACGGCCCGCTGGCCGCGCTGGGCCTGGTGATCCTGGACGACCCGAAAGGCGTGCAGCCGGTTTACGCCCCGGCCCCAGTGCTGCGCGCTGACGTGCTGGCCCGGCTGCCGCAGATCGCGCCGCTGCTGGACGCGGTGTTCAAGACGCTGGACAGCGCCACCCTGCAGCGGCTGAACGCGCAGATCGCACTCGAAGGCCAGGACGCCAAAAAAGTGGCCCAGGCCTACCTCAAAAGCCTGGGCCTGGCACGGTGAGCGCGGCACCGGCGCCCGCACTGGCGCTGGCCGCAGGCGCCCGGCCCGGCCGGTGGCTGCACAACCGGGTGCTGGCGCTGCTGCTGGCCAGCGGGCTGGCGGCGGCGCTGGGTGGCGCGTTTTTGACGCTGGCGCCAAACCGGCTGGTCACCGGCCAGGGCCTGGCGTTGGCCGGTCTGCTGGTGGGTGGCTGGCGCTGGCTGCTGGCCCCCGCCGCGCTGCTGGTGCTGGCGGTTTTTTTGCCGGCGCAGCACCGCACCCAGGCCGCCGTGGCCCTGGCCGCCAGCACGCTGCTGGCCGGGTGGGTGGCGCTGGCCGGCACCGAGGCCACGCGCCTGCTGGCGGGCGCCGCACCCGCCGCAGCGCCGCTGGCCCGGGTGTCGTTGGGCAGCAGCTTCTGGGTGCTGGCCACCCTCACCTGGCTGGCCGCCAGTGATGCCTTGCAGCGGCTGCACCTGGGCCGCGCGGCGCAGGCGCTGGCCCAGGCCGCCATCTGGCTGCCGGTGGCCGTGCTGCTGTACAGCGGGGCGCTGGACAGCTTGTCGCTGCTGCAAGAACACGCCAACCGGCAGGATGTGTTCCAGGCCGCCGGCTGGCGTCATCTGCAGATCGTGGCCAGCGCGCTGCTCACCGCGCTGTTCATCGGCCTGCCGCTGGGCATCGCCGCCGCCCGGCACGCCCAGTTGTCGCGCCGCCTGCTGGCGGGGCTGACGTTGATCCAGACCGTGCCGTCGATCGCGCTGTTTGGCCTGCTGATCGCGCCGCTGGCCTGGCTGGGCGCGGCATGGCCGGCATCGGGCATTGCCGGCATCGGCTTGCTGCCAGCGGTGATCGCGCTGGCGCTGTACGCGCTGCTGCCCATCGTGCACGGCACGCTGGCCGGCTTGCAACAGGTGCCGGCCAGCGTGATCGACGCCGCCACCGGCATGGGCTTGACGCCGCGCCAGCGCTTCTGGCAGGTGCAGGTGCCGCTGGCGCTGCCGCTGCTGCTGTCGGCCGTGCGCCTGAGCACGGTGCAAATGGTGGGGATGGCGGTGGTGGCCGCGCTGATCGGCGCCGGGGGTTACGGTGCGCTGGTGTTCCAGGGCCTGCTCAGCAGCGCGCTGGACCTGGTGCTGCTGGGCGTGCTGCCGGTGGTGGCGCTGGCGCTGCTGGTGGATGCGGGCTTCAAGCTGCTGGGCGCGGTGCTGCCGGGCGCTGGACGGTTGGGCGCAGGGCTGCCGGATGAATCGCCGGGGCCCGGCCGATGATCGAGCTGCGCGCGGTGCACAAAGCCTTCGGTGCTGCGCCCGCCTTGCAAGGCGTGTCGCTGACCATCAACCCCGGTGAGTTCATCGCGTTGATCGGCCCGTCGGGATCGGGCAAATCCACGCTGCTGCGGCTGATGAACCGGCTGGTTGAGCCCGACCGGGGGCAGATCTTGTTGCACGGCCAGGACATCCGCCTGACGCAAGTCGACGCACTGCGTCGGCGCATGGGCTATGTGATCCAGGCCGGCGGGCTGTTTCCGCACTGGACGGTGGCGCGCAACATCGGCACCGTGCCCGCCTTGCTGGGTTGGCCGGCTGCGCGCACGCAGGCCCGGGTGGACGAGTTGCTGGCCCTGCTGGGGCTGGACGCCGCCACCTACAGTGGCCGCTACCCGCACCAGTTGTCGGGCGGCCAGCAGCAGCGCGTTGGCGTGGCGCGCGCGCTGGCGGCTGATCCGGACATGCTGCTGATGGACGAGCCGTTTGGCGCGCTCGACCCGGTCAGCCGGGCGGCCCTGCAGCAAGAGATGGCGCGCATCCACCGGGCATCCGGCAAAACCATCGTGCTGGTGACGCACGACATCGACGAGGCGCTGCGCCTGGCCAGCCGCGTGCTGCTGCTGGACGGTGGCCGCATCCAGCAACACGGCCCGCCGGCCGATCTGCTGGCCCAGCCGGCCACGCCGTGGGTGGCGCAATTTTTGGGCGGCAGCGAGATCGGCTTGCGCCAGTTGGCGCTGCAAAGCGTGGCGCAAATCCTGCGCCCGGGTGAGCCGGCCAGCGGGGCGCCGATCAGCGCCACAGCCAGCCAGCGTGACGCACTGGCGCTGTGCCTGGCGCGCCAGGTGGACCGGCTGCCGGTGGCCGATGACCAGGGCCGGCCGCTGGGCGCGGTGCGGTTTGCCGATTTGCTGCGGCGCGCGCCAGGCGCTGGTTTGTGATGCCGCCCGCAACGCAGCCCGAGACATGCCGATGAACAGCCCGCAACCGCGCGCGCCGCGCCGCGCCGCCGCCGCAGCGGCCTGCCGGGCCTGGCTGCGCGACCCGCTGCCCTGGGCCGGCGCCGCGCTGCTGGCGCTGGCCTGGGGCATGCCGCTGCTCAAGCCGGTGTTTGCCGCCGCCTTTCCGGCACTCGACCGGCCGCTGTACGCGCAAGACAGCTTTGCCGCGCTGCTGGGCGCGCACCTGGGCCTGGTGGCGCTGTCCAGCGCGGTGGCGGTGGCGGTCGGCCTGGCGGCTGGCATCGGGGTCACCCGCCCGGCCGGGCGCGAGTTCCGGCCGCTGGTCGAGGCGCTGGTGGCCGTCGGCCAGACCGTGCCGCCGGTGGCGGTGCTGGCCATCGCCGCGCCACTGATCGGTTTTGGCAGCGCACCGGCGCTGATCGCGCTGGCGCTGTACGGCGTGCTGCCGGTGCTGCGCAGTGCGATTGCCGGCATCGAAGCGGTGCCGGCTGCGGTGCTGGACGCCGCCGCCGGCTGCGGCATGACGGCCTGGCAGCAGTTGCTGAAAATCGAACTGCCGCTGGCCGCGCCGGTGCTGCTGGCCGGCGTGCGCACCTCGGTGGCCATCAACATCGGCACGGCGGCGATTGCGTCCACCGTCGGCGCCAAGACACTCGGCTCGCCGATCATCGTCGGCCTGAGCGGCTTCAACACCGCCTACGTGATCCAGGGCGCGCTGCTGCTGGGGCTGCTGGCGCTGGTGGTGGATGGGGTGTTTGAGCGCATCGGACGCTGGGCCGAGCGCTGGCGGATGGCAGCCTGAAGTGGCCGCAGCCGCAACCGGCGGTTGTCACGCCGCCGCCCCGCCTCACGACACGATCAGCTTGCCGTTCATCTCCTCGTGGCCGCTGCCGCAGAACAGGTCGCACAAGAAATCGAAGCTGCCGGTCTTGTCCGGCGTCAGCCGCAGCGTCGCCACCTTGCCGGGCAGGATGTCGGTGCGCAGCGCGAAATCGGGCAAGCTGAAGCCCATCGGCACCTCGGGTGCGGTGAACTGAAGCAGCACGGTTTCGCCCTGCTTGACGTGAATCTCGCTCGGCACGAAGACAAACTTCTTCGCAATGATCTTGATGACGCGCTCTTTCGGTTTCGCGCTGCTGCGCACCGCCACCGAGCCCAGTGCCAGCGCGGCGGCCGTGCTCAGCAGATGCCGTCGATCAATATTGAGGTTCATGGCATCAGGCTTTCTGCACCGGAAGTTCAGTGATGACGTAGGCCGTCGGCTTTGTTTCCGCCTCGACCTGGCGGAACCCCAACCCCAGATAGGGCTGGGCGGCGTCCCACGCCAGCGGCGTGCGTTTGGGCTGCGAGCCGGCCACCGGCAGCGCAAAAATCAGCGACTTGGCCGAGTGGTGGGCGATGTGCCCGGTCATGTGGTGGTGTTCCTGGTGGATGTGGCCGTAGAACACCGTGACATTGGCATACGGCATCAGCAAGGCCACCGCTTTGGCGCCGTCGCGCGTGGCCCAGTCCCATTGCGGGTACAGGTCGAACAGCGGGCGGTGCGCAAAGACGACGATGCGCGCGTCTTTGGCCTGCTTGTTCAGGTCATCGGCCAGCCAGGCCAGTTGCTCGTCGCCCAGCCTGGCGCCCGGGTCGCTGACGTTGTCGAGCACGATGAAATGCACGCCCTTGTGCTCAAACGTGTAGTTCGTGGCGCCGAAGAATTCTTTGTAGGCCTTGCCGTTGTCGAGCGAGGCGTCATGCTCGCCCGGGATGAAGCGCACTGTCTTGACCTTCAGCGCGCCGATCAGGTCGCGCACCTCGGCCATGCGTTTGCGGCGCTCTTTCGGGTCATCGGTGGTGTGCGTCAGGTCGCCGGTGAAGATGACGAAGTCAGGCACCTGGGTGAGCGCATTGACCGACGCGATGGCTTTGGGCAATGTGCCTTTGGCATCGGGGTTGGGCGCACCCTCGAAGCCCCAATGCAGATCGGACAACTGGACGAAGTAGAAGTCGTCATACGGCGCACCGGCTGGCATGCCGGCGGCATTCGTGTCGGCTGCATTCGTGTTGGCTGCATTCGCCACGCCGCCCAGGCCGGACGCAAACACCACGCCACCGACGCCGGAAAATTGCAGAAACTGTCTGCGGTCAAAACGGTTCATGGTGACTCCTGTTTGAGCGGCCCGGTGTGTGCCGGTGGCCTACGCCCCGTGGCCCTCAGACTGCAAGACCGGCCAGCGGCGCTGGATATTCCCGACGCCCTGCAACATCCCACTGAATCGCTCGGGATTGGGAATAAAGTTTGGCTGGGCTGAGTCCAGTCTGAAGAAGAGGGCCTGGGTTGATGGGTGACGAGCGGGGATGAAGTGCAGGGATGAAGTGCAGGGATGAAGAGCAGGGATGACAAGCGGGGATGACGAGCGGCGACAGCGCTTCGAGGGGCTGGTGCTGCCGCATTTGGACGCGGGCTTGAACCTGGCGCGGTGGTTGACGCACAACGACCAGGATGCCCAGGATGTGGTGCAAGAGGCCGTGCTGCGCGCGATCCGCTTCATGGACGGCCTGCGCGGCGCCGATGCCAGGGCGTGGTGGTTGCAAATTGTGCGAAATACCTGTTTTTCGTGGCTGAAGGAGAACCGCCCTGCCGAGCTGGCCGTGCTTGACGACGCCGACGGCGTGATGCACCAGATAGCCGCACCGGCCGCCGATGAGCCACCGGCGCTGGCGATGCGCAGCGCCGAGCGCTTGCGCATCAACCGGGCGATCAGCGCGCTGCCGGTCGCCTACCGCGAGGTGCTGGTGCTGCGCGAACTGGACGACTTCTCCTACCAGGACATCGCCCGCATCGCCGGCATCCCCATCGGCACGGTGATGTCGCGCCTGGCGCGCGCCCGCCGCCTGCTTCAACTCGCATTGCAGCCCGGTCAGCGGCCCGTTGAGCGGCCCGCCGACGCCGAAATTCCGAAGCCAGCACAGCGTGGATTGACACCATGAACCCCGAGATCGACCCTGAAACCCTGAGCGCCTTTGTCGACGGCGAACTGGATGCCCTCAGCCAGCGCCAGATCGAGCAGCGCCTGGCGCATGACGACGCACTGCGCACTGAGGTGGCCGCGCTGCGGCAAATGAGCCAGACCGTGCGCAGCCTGGCCGATTACCACATGGCGCCAGCGGCTTTCCGGCAGCGCGTCGCATCGATGGTGCAGCCGCCAGCCGCCCTGCCGGCGCGCCTGGCGCTGGCCCCAGGCGGGTGGCAAGCGTGGTTTGACTGGCGCCCGCTGCTGCTGTCGTTGGGCACGCTGGCGCTGCTGGTGCTGATGCTGAACCTCACCGTGTGGCGGCCGCGCCCGGATGACCGGTTGGCGCAGGAGGTGGTGGCCAGCCACGTCCGCTCCACCCTCGGCCAGCATCTGGTGGATGTGGCGTCGTCAGACCACCACACCGTCAAACCGTGGTTGTCGGCCCGGCTCGACTTCTCACCGCCGGTGCAACTGGCGCTGTCGCCAGGGTCGGTGTTGCTCGGCGGGCGCGTCGATTACCTCGGCGGCCGGCCGGTGGCCGCGCTGGTCTACCGGCACGGCCAGCACGTCGTCAACGCCTTCGTCTGGCCCAGCGCTGCGGCCGACAGCGCGGCGCTGTTCTCGGTCGACCGGGGCTTCCAGATCGCCCACTGGACGCGCAGCGGCCTGGCCCACTGGGTGATCTCCGACCTGGGCCGCGATGAATTCAAGGCCGTGGTGCAGGCGCTCGACGTGGCACGCGGCGATTCTTGAGGCCGGTGAGCGCCGACGCGGCGCCCGGTTCGGCTGGCAGGCCGCCCCGGGGCAGCGCACACTGCGCCAATCGGCGCTGCCGGCCGCCACTTGAACATTGAAAGCCCTCGATGCCAACCGCAACCACGCCTTCTGCCCCCCAGCCTTCTGCCCTCCACCCTTTTGCCGCCACCTGCCTGCCGTTTGAGCCGGCACCCGGTAAAACCGGCCGCTTCTACTCACTGCCCGCACTCGGCCAGTTGATCGGGCACGACCTGTCGCGCCTGCCGGTGGCCATCCGCATCGTGTTGGAGAGCGTGCTGCGCCACTGCGACGGCCAGCGCGTGCTGGCCGAGCAGGTGCACCAGTTGGCCCACTGGCAGCCGGTGGCGCCGCGCAGCGCCGAGATTCCGTTTGTCGTGGCCCGCGTGGTGCTGCAAGACTTCACCGGCGTGCCGCTGCTGGCCGACCTGGCGGCGATGCGCAATGTGGCGCTGCAGCTCGGCAAATCGCCCAAATTGATCGAGCCGCTGGTGCCGGTGGATCTGGTGGTGGACCACTCGGTGATGGTCGACCACTTTGGCAGCGCCAAGGCGCTCGACCTGAACATGAAGCTTGAATTCCAGCGCAACCGCGAGCGCTATGAATTCATGAAATGGGGCATGCAGGCGTTTGACACCTTTGGCGTGGTGCCGCCAGGATTCGGCATCGTGCACCAGGTCAACCTCGAATACCTGGCACGCGGCGTGCACAAGGCGCCGCCACCGGATGGCGACAAGGCCGCCGGCAAGCTGTACTACCCCGACACCCTGGTGGGCACCGATAGCCACACCACGATGATCAACGGCATCGGCGTGGTGGGCTGGGGCGTGGGCGGCATCGAGGCCGAGGCGGCGATGCTGGGCCAGCCGGTGTACCTGCTGACACCCGATGTGGTGGGCTTCGAGATGACCGGCCGGCTGCGCGAGGGCGTCACCGCCACGGACCTGGTGCTCACCGTCACCGAGCGGCTGCGCCAAGAAAAAGTGGTGGGCCAGTTTGTCGAGTTTTTTGGCGACGGCACGGCC
>JANLOP010000283.1:0-13149 GCA_031366635.1 Betaproteobacteria bacterium
GGGGTTCGGTGGGGTGGGTGGGGGCTCTTCCCCCCCCCCCCCCGGGTGGGGGGGGGGGGGTGGGGGGCGGCCCCCCCCCCCCCCCCCCCCCGACAGCCTCATATCATCCCGGCACATCTTTTGACCCCGCCGAAGGCCGAATCCCATGCCCAATCGCAGCGTGTTTTTTGTCTCGGACGGCACCGGCATCACCGCCGAGACCTTTGGCAACTCGATCCTGGCGCAGTTCACCGCCAAACCGCGCCATGTGCGCCGGCCCTTCATCGATACCGTGGACAAAGCGCAGGTGGTGCTGGCCGAGATCAACCAGGTGGCCGAGGCCGAGGGCCGCAAGCCCATCGTCTTTGTCACGCTGGTGGACGACGCGGTGCGCCAGATCATCACCAGCGACGATTGCCGCGGCCTGGTGCTTGACATCCTGCGGGCGTTTGTTGAGCCGCTGGAAGTCGAGTTTGGTGTCAAGAGCAATCACCGTGTCGGCCGCTTCTCGGACGCCGCCAAGAGCAGCGAATACCATGATCGCATCGAGGCGATCAATTTCTCGCTGGCGCATGACGACGGCCAATCGTCGCGCAATCTGGCCAACGCCGATGTGATCCTGCTGGGCGTCAGCCGCAGCGGCAAGACGCCCACGTCGCTGTACCTGGCGATGCAGCACGGCATCAAGGCCGCCAACTACCCGCTGATCCCGGAGGATTTTGAGCGCCACAAGCTGCCGGCGGCGCTGGCGCCGCATTTGGGCAAGTGCTTTGGCCTGACCATCGACGCCGAGCGGCTGGCGCAAATCCGCCATGAGCGCCGGCCCGGCAGCAAATACGCCGCGCTGGAGAACTGCCGCTACGAGGTGAAAGAGGCTGAATCGATGATGCGGCGCAGCGGCGTGGCCTGGCTCAGCTCCACCCACAAATCGATTGAAGAGATTGCCACCACCATCCTGCGCGACATCCGGCCTGACCGGCTGATTTATTGAGACTGCCGCGCGGCCAGCCGCCGTCAATCATCCCCCACGTCATCGCCCAACTCGGGGAACAGCACGCGGGTGAAGCCCAGTTGGGTCAAATCCGTCATTCGGGTGGGGTAGAGCCTGCCGATCAAATGGTCGCATTCATGCTGCACCACGCGGGCATGGAAACCGTCCACCTCGCGCTCAATGGGCTGGCCTTGCAGGTCAACCCCGGTGTAGCGGATGCGGGCCCAGCGCGGCACCTTGCCGCGCAGGCCGGGCACCGACAAGCAGCCCTCCCAGCCGTCCTCCTGCTCTATGCCCAGCGGGCTGATCTGCGGGTTGATCAGCACCGTCATCGGCACCGGCGGGGCGTCGGGGTAGCGCTCATTTTGGGCAAAGCCAAAGATCACCAGTTGCAGATCCACCCCAATCTGCGGCGCGGCCAGGCCGGCGCCGTTGGCTGCGGCCATCGTGTCCTGCAGGTCGGCCACCAGGCTGGCCAGCTCGGGGGTGTTGAACTGCTGCACCGGCTGGGCCACGCGCAGCAGGCGGGCGTCGCCCATTTTCAAAATCTCTCGAACCGTCATTGCAACATCACTCCTTCATCACTTGAATTTGACCATCACCCACGGCGTGCCCGGCAGGCCCTCGTACACCACCTGCATCACCAGCCCGGGCTGGGGTGGCATCGGCTTGGAAAACGAGGCCGTCTTATCACGTCAGCCACTTTCATCGCCTGGCCGGCGCGCGCCATGCTCGATGCAGGGGATCACCTGGTCGACGGCGGCCAGCACCATCTCGGGCGAGGTGGCGCGGTTGATCCCGTCACTGCTCACGCGCAACAGCAGATCGGCCTCAAACAGCGCGCGGGCACCGAAGGCGGTGTCCACCGTAGCGCCGTTGGCCAGCAGCATCGGGCCGTACAAGATGCCCCAGACCGGCGCGTCGGCGCCAAAGCGTTCTTGCACCGCCGGGTTGGTCAGGCCGGCCTTGTAGCCCACCGGCGCGCCCATGTCGCGCGCCAGCAGCGCGTTGAACTTGGCGCGGCTGCATTCACCATCGGCCGCTGTCAATCCCGCCGGGTTGATGGCCGGCTGGCGCGCCTGGTGGCTGGCGTACAGCGCCGCCACTTGGCCGTCGTCCAGGCAGGCAGCGCTGGCGGCCAGCGGCAAGGTGGCGGCCAGCATGGGGGCGATCAGCGCGGACAGTCGCAGCGTCATGAGGGCACTCCTTCGGCGGTTGACGGTTAAAGAAGTTGACGGGTGAAAGAGCCGGAATTATGGGAGTTCAATGCCAGCGCCAGCGCCAGCGCCAGCATCAGCACCCGCACCTGCTCCAGCGCCGCCGCCCACAGCGCCGCCCGCCAGCATGGCCAGCAACCCCGCCTCATCCAACACCACCAGCCCCAACTCACGGGCCTTGTCCAGCTTGCTGCCGGCGTCATCCCCGGCCACCACCAAGTGGGTCTTCTTCGACACCGAGCCCGCCACCTTGCCACCGGCGGCCTCGATCAGCGCACGGGCTTCGTCCCGGCCCAGCGTGGGCAGGGTGCCGGTCAGCACCAGGGTTTTGCCGGCCAGCACTTGGGGCGCCAGGCTGGCGGCGGCGCCCTCGCCTTCTGGCCACTGGATGCCGGCGGCGCGCAGTTGGTCCACCACCTCGCGGTTGTGCGGCTGGTCAAAAAACGTGCGCAGGCTTTGCGCCACCACCGGGCCCACATCCCTCACTTGCAGCAACTCGTCCAGCGTGGCGTGCATCACCCGGTCGAGCGCGCCAAAGTGTTTGGCCAGGTCTTTGGCGGTGGCCTCGCCCACCTGGCGGATGCCCAGCGCGAACAAAAAGCGCGGCAAACTGGTGTGCTTGCTTTTGTCCAGCCCGGCCAACAGGTTGACCGCGCTTTTGTCGCCCATGCGGTCGAGTGCCGTCAGCTTGGCCAGGCCCAGCGTGTACAGCTCGGGCAGGCTGCGGACCAGGCCGCTGTCCACCAGTTGATCGACCAACTTGTCGCCCAGGCCCTCCACATCCATCGCCCGCCGGCCGGCAAAGTGCAGCATTGCCTGCTTGCGCTGGGCCGGGCAGTACAGCCCGCCCGAGCAGGCGTGGTGGATGCCGCCTTTCTCGCGCAGCACCGCGCTGCCACACACCGGGCAGGCGCGCGGCATGCGGAAGTTGACCACGTAGGGCTGGCGCGGCGCGATTGAACCGGTTGAACCGGCTACGCCGGGTGCAGCGCTTGCCTCGGCCGCGCCGGATGAAGCCACCACCCGCCCCACCACCTCCGGGATCACATCGCCGGCGCGCCGCACGATCACCGCGTCGCCCACCCGCACGCCCTTGCGGCGCAACTCAAACAGGTTGTGCAGCGTGGCATTGCTCACGGTGGTGCCGCCGACAAACACCGGCGCCAGTTTGGCCACCGGGGTGAGCTTGCCGGTGCGGCCCACCTGGATGTCGATGCGCTGCAATTGGGTGACTTGCTCTTGCGCCGGGTATTTGTGCGCCACCGCCCAGCGCGGCTCACGGGTGACAAAACCCAGCCGCCGCTGCAAGGCCATCGAGTTGACTTTGTAGACCACGCCGTCGATGTCAAACGGCAGGCTGTCGCGGCGCGCGCCCATCGCCTGGTGAAATGCCACCAGCCCGGCCGCGCCCTGCGCCACCGCCCTGTCCGCGCACACCGGCAGGCCCATTGCCGCCAGCGCGTCCAGCGTGGCGCTGTGCGTGGGCGGCTGGGCCCAGCCCTGCACGTCGCCAAGCCCATAAGCAAAAAAGCTGAGCGGGCGCTGGGCGGCAATGGCCGGATCGAGCTGGCGCACCGCGCCTGCAGCGGCATTGCGCGGATTGACGAATGTCTTGTCGCCACGCTCGCGCTGGCGCTCGTTCATCTGCCCAAAGTCGTCGCGCCGCAGATACACCTCACCGCGCACCTCCAGCACCGGCGCAGTGCAGCCGGCCAGCCGCAGCGGGATGCCACCGCCCGCCCCCGCCCGGCCACGCACGGTGCGGATGTTCTGCGTCACGTCCTCGCCGGTCTGGCCGTCGCCCCGGGTGGCGGCCTGCGCCAGCAGGCCCAACTCGTAGCGCAGGTTGATGGCCAGGCCGTCGAATTTCAACTCGGCGCTGTAGTCCAGCGGCGGCGCGTCGTCAGCCAGCGCCAACTCACGCCGCACCCGGGCATCAAAGGCCTGGGCGCCGGTGGCCTCGGTATCGGTCTCGGTGCGGATGCTGAGCATGGCCACGGCGTGGCGCACGGCGCTAAAGCCGTCCAGCACCTGGCCGATCACTCGCTGGGTGGGCGAGTCGGGCGTCAACAACTGCGGGTGGGCGGCCTCGATGGCCTGCAACTCCTGGAACAGCCGGTCGTACTCGGCATCGGGCAACTCGGGCGCGTCCAGCACGTAATAGCGCTGGGCATGATGGGCCAGCAGCGCGCGCAAATCGGCGGCGCGCTGGGTGGGTTCTGGGGCGTCAGCGGCAGGCATCGGGCGAGTGTAGGTAGAGTGCGCGGGTCTCGGTCTGGCGCTTGTTTTGATGACCCCACGTCTGTTTTCTCGGGCGCCCTCGGTGGCGCGACCCTCGGCAGCGTCGTTGATGCTTTTAGGGATGCTCGGGCTGGCCATGTTGCTGACCGGCCCGCTGTGGGCGGCCGCACCTGCCGCCAACGCCCTGGCCACAGGGCCAACCGGCAGGCCCGCCAACACATCGGCCAGGGTGCCAGCCAGCCCCGTCGCCAAAAAGGCCAAACCGGCCCGCAAACCGACAGCCGGCACCCCGCCGGCCACCGCCAGCGCCGAGCCCGCACCGCCGATGCGGCTTTCAGCCGATGTGCAGCCACTGGCCTACAGCCTGGCACTGACGATCGACCCGGCCCAGCCCCAGCACAGCGGCACGGTGCAGATCGACCTGCAATTGCGCCAGCCCACGCGCCGCCTGCGCCTGCATGCCAAAGACCTGCAAATCCAGCAAGTGGCGCTGGACGTGGGCGCGCGCCGACTGGCCGGCCAGGTGCGGCGGCTGGACGCCGACAACATCGCGCTGCAATTTGGCCAAACCGTGCCGGCCGGCCCGGCGCGGCTGACGATCGGCTTCACCGGCAGGCTGCAAGACAAGGAGGTGTACGGCCTGTTCCGCCAGCAAGAGGCTGGCCAGTGGGCGGCGTTCACGCAATTTGAGTCCACCGGCGCCCGGCTGGCCTTTCCGCTGTTTGACGAGCCGGGCTGGAAAGTGCCGTGGACGCTGGCCCTCACCGTGCCGCAGCCGCTGCTGGCGGTGGCCAACATGCCGATTGCCAGCGAAGAGCCGGCCCAGCCCGGCTGGAAAACCGTGCGCTTTGCGCCCACGCCACCGCTGCCCAGCTACCTGCTGGCCTTTGCGGTGGGCGATTTTGAGGCGGTTGACGCCGGCACCACCGGCGGTCCGGCGCCGCAGGCCAGCCAGACGCCGATGCGCATCATCACGCCGCGCGGCCGCAGCGCCGACGCGGCCTACGCCGCCAGCGTCACCCGCCCCATCGTCGAGCGGCTGGAGGCTTATTTCGGCCTGCCGCACCCGTATCCCAAGCTCGACAGCCTGGCCATTCCGCTCACCGTCAACTTTGGCGCGATGGAAAACGCCGGCCTGATCACCTACCGGTCCACCCGGCTGCTGGCCAGCCCGGCCGCCCAGACGCCGCAGTTCCAGCGCAATTACGTGGCCACCGCCGCGCATGAGCTGGCCCACCAGTGGTTTGGCAACCTGGTGACACCGGCCTGGTGGGACGACATCTGGCTGAATGAATCCTTTGCCTCGTGGCTGGGCGACCGCATCACCGCCGAGCTGCAACCTACCTGGGGCTGGGACACCGCCGTGCAGCAAGCGCGCCAGCAGGCGATGCGCGCCGACCGGCTGCTATCGGCGCGCCGCATTGCCGAGCCGGTGCGCAACCCCGATGAGCTGGCCGCCGTCTGGGACAGCATCACTTACCAAAAGGGCCAGGTGGTGTTGGCGATGTTTGAGCAGTGGCTGGGCCCGGCGCGGTTTCAGGCCGGGGTGCAGCGCTACATCACCCGCCATGCCTGGGGACACGCCACCGGCCATGACTTTCTGGCCGCGCTGGCAGTCGAAGACCCCACCTTGCCCGAGGCGCTGCGCAGCTTCAGCCAGCAGCCCGGCATCCCGCGCATCCAGGCCGATCTGCTGTGCAGCGACGGCCCGCCCCGGCTGCGGCTGCGCCAATCGCGGCTGCTGGCGCTGGGCTCGGCGGCGGCGGCTGGCACGGCCAGCGGCCCGGCACAGGCTGGCGCCGCCAGCGGCCCCGCAAAAGCGCCGGTGGCCAGCGACCCTGCAAGCGCTGGCATGGCCAGCCTGTGGCAGGTGCCGATGTTGATCCGCACCCCGGCCGGGCTGAGCCGGTTGCTGCTGACCACGCCCGAGGCCACGCTGGCGCTGCCCGATGCCACCTGCCCGCCGTGGGTGCAGGCCAACGCCGGTGGCGTGGGCTACTACCGCGTGGCCACCACAGCGCAAGCGCTGGCGGCGTTGCTGGCGCAAGCCGACCTGCCGGTGGCCGAGCGCCTGGCCGGCCTGGACGATGGTCTGGGTTTGAGCGAGGCCGGCGATCTGCCGCTGGCCGACATGCTGGCGCTGGCCGAAGTGCAAGCCCAGCACCCCGACCGGCGGGTGGTTGAGCAAGCGATGCAGGTGCTGAGCGCCGCACGGCGGCTGATCACCCCCGGCGACCCATCCGGCCAAACCACGCCCGCCGCGCAAACCGCCAGCGCGGCCTACAGCGCCCAATGGCAGCGCGCCGTGGGCAGCCGGGCCCGTGCGTTGGGCTGGCGGCCGTTGCCCACCGACAGCGACGACGACCGCCTGTTGCGCAGCACGCTGCTGCCCGCGCTGGCCGAGCTGGGCGACGACAGTGCACTGCAAACCGAGGCCCGGGCCCTGACCGAGCGCTGGCTGACCGAGCCCAGCAGCCTGGACGCGGCGCTGCGCGCTGCCGTGCTGGCCAGTGCCGCGCTGCGCGGCGATGCAGCGCTGTTTGACGCGCTGCGCGCCGCGCTGGCTGGCAGCAGCGACCGGTCAGAGCGCCGCGATCTGATATCCGCACTGGGCCACTTCAAGACCCCGGCACTGGCCGAGCGGGCCCGGGCACTGCTGCTGGACGAGGCCATCGACATCCGCGAAGCGCAGTGGCCGCTGCTGCGGCCGCAAAGCGCTGACCCGGCGCAATTCGACGGCCTGCTGCGCTTCATGCAGCAACACCATGCCGATCTGGTGCGCCGCCTGGGCCGGGACGAGCCGGCCTGGCTGCCCGAGCATCTGGACCAGGCTTGCGGCGAAGACGACGCCCGCCGCATCGACGCGGTGTTTGCGCCGTTTGCCAAACAATTTCAAGGCGCTGCGCGGGTGCTGGCGCAAACCCTGGAGTCGGTGCGGCTGTGCGCGGCGTGGCGGGCGGCAACGCGGTAACCGCACCCGCCCCCTCAAGCAAACAAGCGCCGCGCCGCCGCTGACCCGGCTGCCAGATCCCGGCCGGCCAGCGCCAAATACAGCTTCGCCAGATCCTCGCCAATCGCCGCAAACGCATGCAGCGTGATCGGCCGGCCGGTGTCGTCGATCATTGCGGCGTCCATGTCGGCGGCCAGCAGGCGGGCGGCCTGGTGCCAGGCCGGGAAAGGCTCGGCCGCCTCGGGGGTTTGCGGCACGTCCAGCCAAAGCTGGACCTCGCGCACGGCGGCCGCGCCCGGGTCTTCAGCCAGCGCGGCTTGGCTGTCGAAGGCCAGCACCAGCATCGGCGGTGCGCCGTCGTCCGCGCTGGGCAGCACCAGCCGGCCGGGCAAGGCGCCGGGCACAAAGCCGTGGCGGCCGGCGCTTTGCTGGATGTAGCCCAAGCTCCAGGCGGCGCCGTTGGCACGCAGGGTGAGCGACAACTGGGCGTCGTGGTCGCCGGCAAAGCCGTCGAGTTCTCGGGCGCGGGCCACCACGTCCAGCATGTCGGGCAGCTCAGCCATCGCGCCCACACCGTCGGCAAAACCTTGCAGCTTTTGCACGAATTCGGAGTATTCGATCTCGTTGATCGCGCCGCTGCGGTTGGCCATCTGCACGCCGGCCTGAAATTCACCGTAATGCTGGCCGGCGGCGGGCAATTCCCAGTCGCCGCTGCGGGCATTCAACCCCTCGATCAAAAACGGCTTGGTGCCGGCGCGGCGTGACGGCGGCAGGTGCAGCAGCGCCAGTTCACCGGCGACAGGCGCGTCCAGCCGCAGGCTGGCGATGGCGTCGATCAGCGGATCAAGCCGGGCGGCCTTGCGCGCTGCGGCCGGGCGTGGATCGGCCGGCTGCGCGCCGGGATGGTCCGGGTCAGCGCCTGCGCCAGCCGCTGCGCCAGGGCCAGCGTCAGACAAGCCACCCGCCGCAGCGCCCGCCCCTGTCGCCGCAGCACCGACAGCCGTCATCGACGGTTCCACCCGGCTGCGGTCGGGGTTGACGGCCTGGCGCGGGCTGGCTTTGCGGGCATTCCACACGCCCTGCACCAGCACGCCCAGCAGCACCACCGCGCCCACCGCCGCCAGGCCCTCCGTCAGGCTGATGTCGAGGCCGATCATGCGGCCTGCCTGTTTGCGAGACCGGCCGTCAAACCGACCGTCAAACCGTCCGACAAACCGGCCGCCGCATCCATGTCCACCGCCACGATGCGCGACACGCCCTGCTCTTGCATCGTCACCCCGATCAATTGCTCGGCCATTTCCATCGCGATCTTGTTGTGGCTGATGAACAAAAACTGCGTGCCCTTGTGGCTCATCTCCTGCACGAGCCGGGCATAGCGCTCGGTATTGGCATCGTCCAGCGGCGCGTCCACCTCGTCGAGCAGGCAAAACGGCGCCGGGTTGAGCAAAAAGATCGCAAACACCAGCGCGATCGCGGTGAGCGCTTTTTCACCGCCCGACAGCAGGTGGATGGTGGCGTTTTTCTTGCCCGGCGGCTGGGCCATCACCATCACGCCGGCGTCCAGAATCTCGTCACCCGTCATTTGCAGCCGGGCCGTGCCGCCGCCAAACAGGCTGGGGAACAAGCGGCCAAAGTGCTCATTCACCTGGTTGAAGGTGGCGCTGAGCAAATCGCGGGTTTCCAGGTCGATCTTGCGGATCGCGTCTTCCAGCGTGTGCATGGCGTCGTTCAGGTCGGCGTTTTGCGCGTCGAGAAAGGTTTTGCGCTCAACCGATGCCGTCAACTCGTCCAGCGCGGCCAGGTTGACGGCACCGAGCCCGGTGATCTCTTTGCCGATGCGGTCGATCTCACCCTGCAAGCCCCAAAGTTTGACGTTGTCGGCCTCGATGTTGGCGGCCAGCGCGGCCATGTCCACTTGCGCGGCCGTGAGCTGATCCAGGTATTGCGCGCCGCCCAGATGCGCGGCCTGGGCTTCGAGTTGCAGCTTGGTGATCTGGTCGCGCAGCGGTTGCAGGCTGCGCTCGAATTGCATGCGCTGCTCGTCGGCGCTGCGCAGTTGGGCGGACAAATCGTCGTACAGGCTGCGCTGCGCGCCGAGTGCGGTTTCGCGATCAAGTTTGAGCGCCAGCGCGGTTTGCAGGCCGGCTTGGGCCGCCGTGTCGTTCAGGGCGGCCAGTTCTTCTGCCCCTTGCGCAGCGGCCTGGGCCTGGGTGGCGGCTTGCTGCTGCGCGGTCTCAATGGCGCGTTGCAACTCGGCCCGCCTTGCGCCCAGTTGCCGGGCTTGAAACTGCGCCTCCTGCGCCCGGCGCTCCAATGCCCGGCCCTGCTCGCGGGCCTCGGCCAGCGCGCGCTCGGCGGTGATCACGGCTTCGTCCAGCTCGGCATGGCGCTGCTGCGTGGTGGCCAATTGCATGTCCAGCTCGTCAAACCGCGCTTCGCCGATGGCACGCCGCTCGTCCAGGCCCTCAAGCTGGCCATCGGCCTCGGCCAGCTCGGCATCGAGTTGGCCGCTGCGCGCCTGGCTGGCCTCGGCTTGCTGGCCCAGCCGCAGGGCTTCGACTTGCAACTGGTGGGCCCGGGTCTGGGCCTCGGCGGCGTCGCGGCGGGCGCCCACCAGGCGCTGGGTGATGTCGGTGCAGGCGGCCTCGATGCGCACCAGCGCGCTGCGCGCCTCGTCGCTGATGAGGGCCTGGGCGCGTTGCTGGCGGTCCAGGTTCTCGATCTCCTGGGCCCGGGCCAACAGGCCGGCCTGCTCGGAATCGGGTGCGTAGAAAGCCACCGCGAAGTGGCTGACGGCATGGCCGTCGCGGGTCATCAGCACCTCGCCGTGGGTCAACCGGCCGCGCTGGGCCAGTGCTTCGTCCAGGCTGGCCGCCGTGTACACGCCTTCCAGCCAATCAGCGAGCAGGGTTTTGAGGCCGGACGGGTCGTCAAAAGCGGGGTGGTTGCCATGCTGGATTTGCTGGCTGAGGTGGTGGCCAAAGTTCTGGCCCAGCCGCAGTTGATCGGCCAGGCGCGGCAGGCTGGGGCCGGCGGTTGCCGGTGCCGGCGGGGCTGCCGATGTGGCCGCCGGCACCGCATCGCCCGCCGGCAAGGTGTAAAACGCCAGCCGGGCCGGCGGGGCGTCGGCGGCAAAGGCGCGCACCGTGTCGATGCGGCCCACCGCCAGCGCGCCCAGGCGCTCACGCAACACGGCCTCGAGCGCGGTCTCCCAACCCGGCTCGATGTGGAGGCGGGTCCACAGGCCGCTGAGCGAGTCCAGCCCGTGGCGCGCCAGCCAGGGCTTGAGCTTGCCCTCGGTCTGCACCCGTTCTTGCAGGGCACGCAGGGCCGACAGGCGCGCCGCCAGCCCGGCCTGCTGGGCGCTCTCGGCATTGGCCGTTTGCTGCTGGGCGCGGCGCTGGTCTTCCAGTGCCGGGCCCTGGGCTTGCAACTCGTGCAGCCGGCCCTCGGCAATGGCCTGGGCCTCGTCGGCGGCAGCGCGCTGCTGGCGCACATCGTCGATCCGCTGCAAATCGGGCGCGCCGAGGGTGCGGCGCTCGGCTTGCAGCCGCTCACGCCGGGACTGGTGGTTGCGGCGCTGCTCGTCGATGTGGCGGCTGTCCGCAGCCAGCAACTGGATTTGCTGCTGCACCTGGTTGACCTGGCTGCGCTGCGCGCTGGCCCGCGATTGGGCCGTGCGCAGCGCGTCCTCGGTGTCGGGCAGCCGCATCGCCTGCTCTTCGGCCTGGGCAGAGATGATCTCGGCCTGCTCGTCGGCGCTGGCCATCTGCTCGCCAATCGTTTCCTGCTCAGCCACGGCGGCATCGTGTTTTTCGAGCCACTGCGCGGCTTGCGCTTGCAGATCGGCCAGCCGCTGCTGCACCCGCTGACGGCCGTCCACCACGTAGCGGATGCGCTCTTCGAGCCGGCTCACGTCCAGCGCGGCCTCGGCCAGCGCGCCCTGCGCCGTGTGCAGGCCGTCACCGGCGGCGTAATGGGCCTGGCGCACGCTCTCCAGCCCGGCCTCGACGCGGCGCAACTCGGCCAGCCGGGCTTCCAGCGCGGTCATCGCCGCCGCCACTTCGTGTTGCACCCGGGCCTGCTCAATGGCGGCGTCGCGGTGCTTCAAAAACCAGAGCTGGTGCAATTTGAGGCTGCCGGCCTGCTGCAAGCCGTTGTAGCGGGTGGCCACTGCGGCCTGCTTTTGCAGCTTGTCCACGCTGGCGTTGAGCTCACGCAGGATGTCGTCCACCCGGGTCAGGTTCTCACGGGTGTCTTTGAGCCGGTTCTCGGTCTCGCGGCGGCGCTCTTTGTACTTGCTGACGCCGGCCGCTTCTTCCAAGAACAAGCGCAGTTCTTCGGGCCGGGATTCGATGATGCGGCTGATCGTGCCCTGGCCGATGATGGCGTAGGCCCGCGGCCCCAGGCCGGTGCCCAGAAACACATCCTGCACATCGCGCCGGCGCACCGGCTGGTTGTTGATGTAGTAGCTGCTGCCGCCGTCGCGGGTCAGCACCCGCTTGACGGCGATCTCGGCAAACGCGCTCCACTGGCCACCGGCGCGGCCGTCCTCGTTGGAAAACACCAATTCGACACTGGCCCGACTGGCCGGCTTGCGCTGGCCGCTGCCGTTGAAGATCACGTCCTGCATGCTCTCGCCACGCAGCTCACTGGCCTTGCTCTCGCCCAACACCCAGCGCACCGCATCCATGATGTTGGACTTGCCGCAACCATTGGGGCCGACGACACCGATCAGCTGACCGGGCAGCAAAAAATTGGTCGGCTCCGAAAAAGACTTGAAGCCGGATAACTTGATCGAATTGAGACGCACGGATGTCCCTGTTTTGCTAACTCGTTGATTCTTGTGGAGATTTTCTTGCGCACGCACTGCGCGGGCAGCGGTTGGCGACCCGCAATGTTACCCGAGGGGCCTGCCGTTTCAGGGCCAGACCGGGGGCCGCTCACCCTAAGCAGTGCAACATTTTGCTTCGTGCCCTTGTCGGCTGACTGCCACACACGCCTGAAAACGCTGCTGGCGCTGCAAGCAACAGTGAAATATGCCTCTAGCCCCTGTAATACGTGCGTAAGCAGCTATGATTGTTATAGCAATTGAACAACGGTCAACCGCGTCCTTCTCGCTGCCCCCGCTTCCCACACGGGATAATCAGCCGCATGAATCCTCTGCTCTCACGCCTGCAGCCCTACCCCTTCGAGCGGCTGCGCCAGCTGCACGCCAGCGTCTCGCCCAACGCCGCCTGTAAACCCATCAGCCTGGGCATTGGCGAGCCGCGTCACGCCACGCCGCAATTGATCGAGGACGCGCTGACCGCCAGCCTGGGCGGGCTGGCCAGCTATCCGGGCACGCTGGGCGAGCCCAAACTGCGCCAGGCCATTAGCGACTGGTTGCAGCGCCGCTACCGCGTGCAGGTGGATGCGGCGACGCAAATCTTGCCGGTCAATGGATCGCGGGAGGCCTTGTTTGCGTTGGCGCAGACTGTGATTGATCCCAGCCGGTCGGGTGCAAACGTGATTTGCCCCAATCCGTTCTACCAAATCTACGAAGGCGCGGCGCTGCTGGCCGGTGCGGACGTGTGGTTTGTGCCGAGCGACCCGGCACGCAATTTCGCTGTCGATTATTCGGGCGTACCCGAGTCGGTGTGGGCCAAAACGCAGCTGCTGTTTGTCTGCACGCCGGGCAACCCGGCTGGGGCGGTGATGACGCTTGATGAGTGGAAGATGCTGTTTGATCTGAGCGACCGTCACGGCTTCGTGATCGCATCCGACGAGTG
>JANLOP010000335.1:0-5168 GCA_031366635.1 Betaproteobacteria bacterium
GGCGGGTGCGGGTGGCCGGTGATGGCGGCCAGCTCGGCGCGGAGCAGCGCGATGGCCTGCTGCAGGGCGGGCGCCAGATCGGCCGGCTCAAATTGCCCAAACGGCGGCAGGCCACCGTGCGGGCCGGCCCAGGGCGCCAGCAGCGCGCTGGCCGCTTGCCGGGCCTGCGGCGGCGGCACGGCGGCGCGCAGCGCTGGCGCCAGGCCCAGCCAGGCGAGAAAGCCAACAAAGCAGCGTCGATGCATGGGGCACTCCTGGCAAACAGGCGGGCACGGGGGCGGATGGCGGGCCCGGCGTCGCGCAGCGTTGGTGGTTGATCGGCGGCGGTGGTTGATCAGCGGCGGCAGGCGATCAGCGGTAGCAGACGATCAGCACACAAGCCGCCCTGCACATCACCGCGTTGCCGGCGGGCACCACGATGGCCTTGTTGATGCGCCAGCCGTTGTGCTCGAACAGCCAGGCCGCCATCGTGGCATTCGACGCCACCCAGGCAATCCACGTCAACAGCGAGTGCTGGCGCGAGTCACCGCTGCTGTGGATGGCCCACAGCGTGGGCAGGTAGGTCAGCAATCGGGTGCTGCTGAACACTGCAAAGGCCCAGTTCAGCAGGGTGAGATAGGCCCCGCCAGACAAGCTGCGGCTAAGCCCCGCCGTAAAGAATCACCCCGTCGATGGCATAGACCTCCACCGCCCAGGTGCCGCCGCGCGGCGTGGGCGGGTCGCTTTGCAGCTTGCCGAAAAAGGCGATCAGGTCGGCGGACGTCAACGCCGACTCCAGCAGCGTTTGCAGCCGGTGCTGCTTGGTCAGCACGGCCACCGTCTTGTCGGGCGTGTCGCGCAGCGCAATCAGCGCATGGATGCCGGTGAATCCCGGCAGCGCATAGCCCTCCACCAGGGTGACGTGGCCAAACAATTCAACCGTCGGCAGCGCCGCGTCAGTCGCTTTGGCGGGCCGGCGTTGCAGGCCGTTCTTCAGATCGTTGATCGTCGTCATGGCTTGTCCAGTGCTTGCAGGGATTGGGAATCAGGGCAGGGCAGATCAGCCCCGTCAAGTGCCGTCGGCACTGGCCGCGCTGACCCGCATGGTTTTGCCAAGGTGTTTCACAGTGCAATCTCCTCTGAGATGGGATGACAGGGTGCCGCGTGGCGCCGGGGCGGCAGCGACAAAGGCGGGATCGCGGCCGGGACTGGCCGCAAAAATCGTCCTCCCACTGCCAGACGGGGCTTGCGCTGAAAACCGGACATCGCCCAGCGCTGCCGACGGGCGCTCGCCCCGCCCACCTAAGTTGCACCGCCCTCTCCACGTTGATACCGATGGCCGGCGCCGCCGCAGCGGCTACAACCCCTGCCATGCCCTGCCACCTGCCAACCCCCGGCCACCCGGCGCCGCAACCCCGATGATGCTGACCGCCTGGCCCCAGGTGGCCGCCCCGGGTGAGTTGCAGTTGTGGGTCGGCCTGTTTGGCGCCGACGCCCCCGCGCCGCCCACCTTTGCAGTGGACGGCCAGCCCGCCGAGCCGCTGCAAGCAGCGCTGTGGAGCCCCATCCGCGACCGCCGCAGCGGCGCGCAGGGCCGGCCGATCAACCACCAGAGCGTGGTCCGGCTGCGCGCCAAAGGGCCGGGCCAAAGCCACCGCATCCGCATCACCGTGGCCGGCCAAAGCATCGAGCTGCGCAGCAGCTCACTGCCCGCCGCCGTGCCCAGCTTGCTGGACGGCAGCTTCAACATCCTGCTCTGCTCTTGCTACTACCAGCCCGAGGATGCCGGCGGCCTGCTCGGGCGCATCGTCGCCCGGCTGCCGGTCAAACCCCACCTCACGCTGCTGGCCGGCGACCAGGTCTACCTCGATCTGCCACTGCTTGAAGACCTGCCCGAAGACGAGCCCGCGCTGTCGCAGGCGCTCGGCGACAAATACCGCCGCAACTGGCTGTCTGACAGCCTGGGCGTGGCGGGCTTGCAGCCGGTGCTGGCGCAGGCGCCCACCGCCTGCATCGCCGACGACCATGAGTTTTGGAACAACTACCCGTTCCGCCAGGCGCAACTGCCCAACACCTGGCATGACGGCCCGCGCGGCCGCTGGGCCGCTGCCGCCCAGGCGCTGTTCGAGGATTTCCAGATCGGCGGCCCGCCCGGGCCGGGTGCCGGTGCCGGCGCCAGCGCCAGCACACCGACGGTGAACGCCCCCGCCAGCCGGCGTATCGACATCGAGCCGCTGATGATCTTGCTGCTCGACACCCGCTGCAGCCGGCAGGCCGATTTCAACGGCGACACCAGCTTGATGACCACCGCCGCCGGCCAGGCGCTGGACGCCTGGTGCGCCGATCTGCTGGCGGCCCGGGCCAGCGGCGCACAGCGGGTGGGCGTGCTGGCCACCGGCCAGGCGCTGTTTATCGACCGGCCGGGCGACGCCGCCAAAAAACTGGCCGACGCCGAGCTGGCCAACTACCCGGCGCCTTTTGCCCACCTCCAAAAAACGCTCGGCACACTGGCCGATGCCGGCGTGCCGGTGGTGTTTTTGACCGGCGATGTGCACTGGAGCCGCATCGCCAGCGCCCAGCATCTGCCCAGCGGCAATACGCTGCTGTACGAGGTGATCTGCTCACCGGCCCGGCTGATTGCCACGCCGCTGGTAGACGCCGAAAAGCTGCTGGGCAACCGGCTGAAAAACCTGTTCGGCCGGGGCGATGTATGGCCGCGGCACAGCAACCCGCCGCCGATACCGGCCCGGTTTGGCGACCGTGCGCAGTTCGTGCCGAAAGCGCTGTACCAGCGCAAAGGCGATTGCGTGGCCTTGCTGCGCTTTTGCCGCGCCGGCCACGGGCTGGAGATGCAGGTCAGCTACTACCCGATCCACCCCGACGCCAGCGCCGCCCAGCCCGACACGCGCGGCCCGTTTGCGCTGCTGGCGCGCTGACCGGCCCGGCATCCGCAGCCGTTCGTCAGGCCCGTCCGTCAATCAGCCCATCCCCCAGCCCATCGCCGGCCCACCCGAGAACCGCCCATGAAACTACTGCGCTCCAAAGCCACCCAGGCCAATCCGCAGTTCCAGCGCCTGGACCGGGCCGACGGTGAGGACAACGCGCAGTGGCTGTTGCGCGCGCTGGCCTCACTGGACGCCGGTGGCGGGCCCGACTGGACGCCCATCCTGCTGCTGGGCGGCACCGACACGCTGGCCTTCCGGCTGCGCGTGGCGCAATCGCATTTGCGCAGTGACATGCTGCCGTCGTACTGGTCTACCTCGGCACTGCTGCGCATCGATGCGGCCAAACCGGCGCGGGCCCGGATCGTGCGAGTGCCGCTGCTGCAGCCCGACGACGGCAGCATCGCCACGCGCAACAACGGCGTGGTGGAGCGGCCGCTCAAGACCGTGGCCGACCCGCAACGCTGGCCCAATATCGCGTTGATCGCGCTGCCGGTGCCGCTGGCCACGGTGCTGGACAAGCTCCAGGCCTTTCGTGAAACGCGCAACCCGATCGACGCGCTGGAGCATGTGCTGCGCTGGCTGGCCTTTGTCTGGGGCGTGGCGCGCAGCCCCAACCCCCTGCACGAGGGCATCGGCCTGCCGTCGGCCTGCATGCTGGAGACGATTTGCGCCGCTGCCGGGTTGGACTTGACGCCCGGGCTGGAATCACGCGCGTCCTGCCCCGAGGCGATCTGGGTCGCGGCGCGGCACTGGCAAGACTATTTCGTCAGCTTCAACGACCGCCAGCCGGTCGGCCGCTTTTGCACCCCGCACCTGTACCCGATTGAAGAGCACCAGGCTGGACGGGGCTGAGCACCCCGGGGGCCGGCCGGCCCGGGCCTGCTCAGTACGTTTCCAGGTGCAGCCGGCCCTCTTTTTTCAACGCTGCACCCAGCGTGGCCCAGTCCAGCCCGCCTTGCTGGGCCACATCGCGCAGCGCCAGCAGCACGCCTTCTTCCATGCTTTTCAGGCCGCAGACATAAAAATGGCTGTTGCCGTCTTTGAGCAGCGGCAGCAGGTCGGCGGCGCGCTCGCGCATCACGTCCTGAACATAGCGTTTGGGCTGGCCGGGGGTGCGTGAAAACGCAAAGTTGCTGTCGATGAAATCCTTCGGCAGGCTTTGCAGCGGGCCAAAGTACGGCAATTCTTCCTGCGTGCGGGCGCCGAAAAACAGCATCAGCTTGCCGCCCTCAAATTTGCCGGACGACCGCAGCCGGCGCCGCCATTCGGTCATCGCCCGCATCGGCGCGCTGCCGGTGCCGGTGCAGATCATGACGATGTTCGAGCGCGGATGGTTGGGCATCAAAAAGCTCGTGCCGAACGGGCCGATCACCTGAACCGCATCGCCAATCTGCAGGTCGCACATATAGTTCGAGCCGACGCCGCGTACCGGCACGCCCTGGTGGTCTTCGAGCACCCGCTTGATCGTTAGCGAGACGTTGTTGTAGCCGGGCCGCTCGCCGTTGCGCGGGCTGGCAATCGAGTACTGGCGCGCGTAATGCTGCCGGCCACCGGCATCGACGCCGGGCGGAAGAATGCCGATGGACTGGCCTTCGAGCACCGGAAACGGCATGCGTCCGAAGTCCAGAACGATGTGGTGCGTGTCGTAGTCATCGCTGCCGACTTCGGTGACACGCACATTGCCGGTGACGGTCGCGGTGATCGATTTTTCAGCCGATTTCGGCCCGTAAAGGTTGGCATACCCATGCGCCGCCGACCAGGGCGGCAGCGTCGCGCCATAGCGGGCGCTGTTGAAAGCCGTTTCGCCATCGACCGCTGCCGGCAGTATCGGCGCCACCGGCTCGATGTCCGGTATCGCGTCCGTAGCCACGCCCTCGGCGGCGAGTTCCTCGGGCGACAGCTCGGGCGGCAACTCTTCCCAGCCGAATTGCTCGGTAATGCTGTAGGCCTTGACGCGCGGCAGCGTGCGCCAGTTGTCGATCGAGCCGGTCGGACACGGCGAAATGCACGCCATGCAGAAATTGCATTTTTCAGCATCGACCACGTAGTTCAGCGAATCATGCGTGATCGCGCTGACCGGGCACACCGACTCGCAGGTATTGCAGCGGATGCAGATTTCCGGGTCGATCAGGTGCTGCTTGATCACGGCGATATTGCTCATGTCCATCGCCTGAGGCTCAATCGAAACGCACGTACTCGTAATCCACCGGCTGGCGGTTGATGCCCATCACCGGCGGGGCGATC
>JANLOP010000369.1:0-5119 GCA_031366635.1 Betaproteobacteria bacterium
TCTAGGAGCCTGTCGGGCTTGGGGAACGTCGGCTGCGAAACGGCCTCAGCGGTCCATTTTTTACCGGCTTTTTGTCCCATAGTTGAACTATGGGCCTGCAAATCCGGCAAAAACTGTCCTCGCTGGGGCCGTTTCTCGCTGTCGACGCCCCAAGTCCGACAGGCTCCTAGGGCAGCCCGTGCAGCGGCCCCACCGGCGACAAGCAAGCCATGGCGATGTTCTGCAAGCTGCCGGGTGGCGCGCCGTGCAGTGGCCCGCTGGCCTGCACGGCCTGGCCCAGCAGGTTGTCGATCTGGCCTTGTGCGGGTCGCTGGTCGGCCAACCAGGGGCTACCCAGCAGCACCCGCCGGCCGTCCAGCAGATGCAGGGCTGGCCAATCGACCTGCGCCCGGCCGGCATGGCCAAACGGCTCCATCACCAAGCGGCCCTGCACGGTGACGGCCTGGCCGACGCGGGCGGGCAAGTCCGCACCGGTGCGGCAGATGGGCAAGGCGGGGTCAGTGGTGGGCATGGGGGCGGCGCCTGACATTGGGGTTGCAGGTTGGGTTTGCGGGTCGGGTTGCAGGTTGGGTTTGCGCGTTGTGTTTGCGGGTCGGGTTGCAGCTGGGCAGCCGGATCGGGCAGCGGCAGCGCCACCCGTCACGGCACCGCCCGTGCGTGCAGCGTGGTGGGGTGGTCGCCGTATTCGGGTGTGATGCCGTCCTGCTTGGTGCGGCTGGCCTGTTGCTCATGGAAGGTCTGGCCGACCTTGCTGGCCGGGCCGTACATCTGGAAATCCCAGGCCGTGGCGCCTGAGGCGGCAAAGTTTTCGAGCGTCACGCTGTCACCACCGCTTTTCATCACCACGCCGCCCCAGTGGAAGTTCCACACGCCCTGGTCGATGGCTTCGTCCTTGTTGGCCACGATGCTGTAGGCCTCACCCACGCCGGGCGTGGCGTATTTGTTGATGCCCACCGAGCGGTCAAAGCCGTCTTTGTCGGCCGTGCTCATCGCCTGGTAAGTGGTCCAGGCCAAGGCCGGGCCCAGTTGCAGCGCATCCGACAGCACATCGCCCAGCATCTTTTGCGGGCTGTAAAAGTTCACCCCGCGGTGGGTGTCGTAGACGGTGCCGTAGTGCACCGTGGGGGTTTCTTTGACGCCGCCGGTCAGCCGGGTCCAGGCCATGTTGAGCGTGGTCCAGAACGACGCACTGCTGGGCGCCGTGGGCATCTGGTAGACGGCCTTGGTGTTGCGGCCACCGCCCTGCATCACGCTGTTGGCGGCAAAGCCGCAGTCTTGCTCCCAGCGCATGCCGGTGGCGCGCTCATTGCCGGTGCTGGCGTCGGTGCGGTTGGTGGGCACCACCCGGGTGAGGCGGAACTCGGCGCCGGTGGCCGGTGAGTTGAACGCCAAGCTGCCGCCGCCCGCCAGTTGCAGGGCTGATTTTTGGGATTTGAGCACCGCATCCGACGCGCTGATCAAGCTGCTGGTGGCATAAAAAGACCGCCCACCGTAGACCGGGTCGTCTTGCCGCAGTGCCATGGTTTCGTCATCGGCAAGTCGCCAATCCAGCCCCTTGCGCACGCTGGGCGTGAAGCGTTGCACCGTGCCGTGGGCGGCCTGGGCCTGCGGCGCAGCCTGCAGTGCAGTGGGCACGGCCATGCTTGCAATACTGGCCGGCATGGCCTGCAGTGCCCGTTTGCCCATCACATCGGCCTCGGCCTCCAGCGCGGCATCGTCATTGACAGGCGCCAGCCCGGCCTGTGCCGGCAGCGTGGCGGCCACCCGGCCCTGGCGCTGCTGCACCACATGCCAGGCCTCATGCGCCAGGTGCTGGTCTTGCCCCGGGGCCAGGTGGATGGTTTTGCCCTGGGTGATGGCCAGCGCGCCATAACGCGCCGGCAGGCTGGACGCTTGATGCACCTGCACATCGTGCAGCGCCAGGCCGGACAGCGCCTGCAAGCCCGCCTGCAGCACCGCAGGCAAGGCGGCCGGCCTTGCTGCAGACCCGCTGACAGCGCTGCGGCGCTGCACCGTTGCGGTGCCGGATTGGTGGGTGCTGCGGGTGGGTGTTCTGGCTGACGTGTGAGCCATGCGGGGCACCTCGAATCGGTCGCTGATCGGTCGCAGAAGCGGCTTGATGCTAGCGCCGCGCCAGCGTGGGCGGTAGCGGTGTCTTAGGTGTTTGCGCAGGTGCTGTGCGCAAGCACCACCGCTGCAACCATCACCCCAGACCACCCGCCTGCAGCGCCGCCACGGTGTCGCGGATCAGGTGGCCGGCAATCGAGAAGCGGGGCGGGATGGTGGGCAGTGCGTCCAGCGCAAACCACTGCGCGTCCTCAATTTCATCGGCCTGCGGCACGATCTGGCCGGCAACGTACTGTGCGGTATAGGCCACCATCAGGCTGTGCGGGAACGGCCAGCTCTGGCTGCCAAAGTAGCGCAGGCCTTGCACCTGCAGGCCAACCTCCTCGGCCACCTCGCGGTGCACGCAGTCTTCCAGCGATTCACCGGCCTCCACGAACCCGGCCAGCGCGCTGTACATGCCGCGGGCGTAGTGCGGTGAGCGGGCCAGCAGCACCGCGCCGGGCCGCCACACCAGGGCCATCATGGCCGGGCTCAGGCGCGGGTAGGCGCTGTGCTGGCAGGCCGGGCAGATGCGCGCCCGCTCACCCGGCAGCAAGGTGGTGGCGCTGCCGCAGACACCGCAGAAGCGGTGCGCACGGTCCCACTCCAGCACTTGTGCGGCGCGCCCGGCCAGGGCGGCCAACACACCGTCAAAACGCTGCAACGCAGTGCGCAGCGGCACGGCGGCCCAGCCGGCGGGTGCGCTGGGCAACAGCATGGCCCAGCAATCCTGCGCGGCCAGCGTGCCCAGGTAGTGCTGGGCGCTGGCCTGGGCCAGCAGTTGGGCGGGTGGCAGCGCTTGCAGGCTGGCCGGGTCGCCCTCAGGCAGCAGCAACTGGTTGCCGACAAAGGCAAAGCACCAGGCTTCGGCGGTGGCGACGGCGGGTGCCTGGGTGGCGGGGACAAAATGCATGCAAAACCTCGGTGGCGACTGGGCGGATCGGCGGTGAGTCAAGGCCGGGACGCTGGGGCGGCCGCGCGCCGCCCCGCTTGCCCAGCCGCTGCCTCGGCATCGGCATCGGCATCGGCATCGGCATCGGCATCGGCGCGGGTATCGCCATCGCCATCGCCATCGCCATCGCCCTCATCCCCCGGGCCCGCCAGCAAGCCGTCGCCGTGCTGCAGGCACAGCGCCTGCCAGACCCGCAGCGCGGCAAAGGCATCGTTGGCGGCGTACAGCATTTGTGCGCTGCTGAGCTGCGGCAGCGCCCAGTTGGAGGTGGTGGTCTTCTTCGATTTCTGGAAGCGCTGGCCAAACACCAGGCCCACCGCCGCCCGCACCCCCATCGAGCTGCGGTAGCCCAGGCGCTGGAAGACGCTGTTCAGATCGAGCACGGCGCCGGCCGCCACGCCCAATTTGGCGCGGATCTGGCCCCGGTCGGATTGCAGGCCGAAGCCCACCTTCAGCAGCGCCGTCGATTGCAGCAGCTCGGCCAGCACCTCACGGCAGCCCGGCCGGTGCAGTTGGAACAAGAAGGCCTTGCCGGGCAGCGCCAGTTGCACCAGGTGCGGGCCGTCCGAGACCTGGCCCGGCAAAAACGTCGGCTTGGACTCGGTATCAAAACCGGCGCAGCCGGCCGCCAGCAACTCGGCCCGGGCCGCCGCGCACTGCGCCGGGTTGGCGGGCACGACGATGGCGGCCAACGGCAGGCCGGCAAACGGCGGCAGCAGCGCGGTCTCGGCCTTGGACGGCGACGGTTTTTTCACGGCGCGGCCAGCCCCGCTCAACGCAGCGGGATCGGCGTGGTGCGGTCCACCGGCACCACGCTGACGCTGTTTTTGGGTGAGCCGTCGATCAGCCGGTCCGAGTAGGTGAGATAGACCAGCACATTGCGTTTGGCGTCCACCATGCGCACCACGCGCAGTTTTTTGAAGACCAGCGAGAGGCGCTCGGAGAACATCTCCTCCTGCGCCTTCAGCGGCTTGGCAAAGCCGATGGGGCCGACCTGGCGGCAGGCAATCGATGCCTCGGCCTTGTCCTCGGCCACGCCGATGGCGCCTTTGATGCCGCCGGTCTTGGCGCGTGAGACATAGCAGGTGACGCCGGCCACGCCGGGGTCGTCGTAGGCATCGACGACCACCTGGTGGTCGGGGCCGATCAGCTTGAAGGCGGTGTCCACCGCGCCGATGGGCTCGGCCTGGGCGGCCGGGGCCAGCAGCGCGGCGGCGGCCAGCAGCGCGGTGCGGGCCAGCAGCACGGCGGCACGGCGGTGAAAAAAGACGGCTGGCATGGACGCCCTCCTGGCGGTTCAGCCAAGCCTAGCACCTGGCACCGGCGCAGCGCGGCGCGGCGGCCGTGTTAGAACCGGGCCTCCCGGATACCGCCCGCCGGCCTGCCGGCCCGCCCGCCCACTCGGCCACCCAGCGCCCGCCATGAAGACCTACACCGTCGAAATCCAGCGCGTCAAGTCGATGTCCAACGGCCACGGCCTGATCCACGCCCGCATCGACGCCATCGTGGCGCCGCAATCCAGCCGCCAGAACCCGGACGACGCCGCCGAGCCGCACAGCGTGCTGAGCATGAGCGAAGACACCGCCCGGGTGCTGTTGCTGCTGTTGAAGGCGCAGATGGCCGAGTTTGACAAGCGCAAGGCGAAGAGCCGGTTTTAGCGCGGGGTCGCACGCCCGCCGTCGGCCGGGTTGGGGCTGGCCGGCGCGGCGGCAAACTGCACCGTGGCCACCAGCCCGTTGCCCTGCGCGGGCGCGCCTAGGAGCCTGTCGGGCTTTGGGTCGGGCCCGCGCCGGGGCGAGTTTCGGTGCCAGGCTAGGCCTGCTCATGGCCCGCAATAAGTGCTGGACAAATTTTCCCGCACGGCTTATCTTTTCGAATGGAAGCACAAAGCCAGATCAAGCGAACACTGTCTCGGCCGGGATCGATTGACTCGATCCGACGATTGTTGGCCGACGGCTCGCACGCCAGTCGTTCGTCTCTTGCCCAGGCGGCTTGCGGTCATTTCGGCTTTTTCGACGCTCGCGGCCGCGCGCAATCCGCAGGCTGCATCAAAGCGCTGCG
>JANLOP010000374.1:0-3140 GCA_031366635.1 Betaproteobacteria bacterium
CGCCACCCATTCTTTGCCCTTTTTGGCGTGGCGGTAAATAGCCAGCACATTGAAAGTGTCGGTCGCATTGACATTGATGCCACCCGATTTTTTGGCCACCATCCGGAAATCCCCGCTGATGTGGTAGTCATAAAGCCCACCACCGACATTGCGCCAGGTGCCCAAATCATTGTTCACTGCCTCCTGGCATTTGGTGTTGTAGGCGTTGATCTGCTTTTGGGTTTGCGCGGCGATCCACTGCGTGGCGTCGTTGTTGATCGTGACTTGCATACTGCATTCTCCATTTTGAAGGGGTGGCCGGAAAAGGTTGGCCGAAAAAAGCGTTGCCCGATATGGCTTGTTACTCCGGCAGCGGCTTGGGCGCCGCTGGCGGCCGCGCAGGTGCACTGGCAGGCGGGCCCGAGATCTGGGCCGATGTGTGGGTTCTCAAATCAACCCGGTAAACACCACCGGCCTCGTTTTCAATCTCCAGCGATGATTTATCAGCGCCCAGGCGCAGGGCCCGAAAGTAGCGTGGCAGGGCCGGCCGGCCCTGCGCACGCGCATCAGGCACGTCATAAACCTTTAAACGCCACAACCGCTGGCCGGTTTTGGCGTCCAGCGCCACCAGATACCCGCCAGGCTGATCGCCGGCACGGTCATCATGGCCGTCTTGCGCATAGCGCACGCCCTGGTGCTCAACCGGTGCGACCACCGGTGCCGATGGGCGACTTGCCGCAGGTGTGGTCATATTGCGCTTCTCTGGTTGAGGTTGAGGGGGGGCGGGTATCACGCCGCTCGCCATGCTGGCGATCAGCAGTTGCGCCAGCCCGCCGGCCAACACAGCGACCAGCGCGATGGCGCGCCGTGGCTTCATATGATTTTCAGGGCCATATTGCGTTCACCTTCGGTCAGCACACCGGCGCAATCGGCACAGAAAAACGCCCAACTGTCGGCGTTGCGGATCGCCGCGCTGCCCGGAAACCCGGCATGCGGGCCGATGCCGTAATGCGCATAACGGGCCTTGCCGATATTGACGTCTTCGGTGCCGCAAACCAGATGGGTGAGCTCATGAACCAGCACACGGGTCCAGTTTTTTTGCCCGTGCACGACGCCGCCGGCGTCGTCGGTGAAAAACGACTTTTCAATATATACCGTGTCCATGCCTTCACCGCGCGACGGGAAGGTAAATGCCTCGGAGTATAAAAAGTCAACATCGTCCTGCACGGTGGCGGTGCGCAGCGGCACCCAGTCGGTCAGCACAAAATGCCCTTTGTTGAGCATCGCGATGATGGCTTTGAATCCCGACGCCAAGCTGGCGATATAGGCATTCAAATCGGCAACACCCACTGCCGGGTCGGCAAACCAGCGTTTGACGAGATTGAGTGCGTGCACGCCCTTGGCCTTGGCATCGCCCTTGCCCTGGCTGGTCTGTGCGGCATTGGCCAAAACCATACCGGTTTTTTGGCACCAGGCCAGCGAATGCTGGGCGGCGTTGGCGAGGTGCTTTTTTTGCTCGGTTGAGAATATCTCATTCGAGCTGCGCAACAGAATGCGCGCGGCAATCTGGGTGGACGCCCTGGCATTCAGATCATCGGACGGCCAATCCTGAAAATCTTGCGGCAGCGACAGCAGCCACACCTTGCGATTGCCCGAGCGGTTGAGCAGATAAACATGGCGCAGCAACTTGAGTGCGGCCGCACGCATCTTCAAATTCGCCGCCACCGACCCGCCGCCATCGTCAGTCCACGCCCCGACCGCTGTCAGGATGGCTTTGTCTTCGGTGATTTTCTTGTGGCTCAGCACATTGCCTTCGGCCTGCGTCACTTGCTTGCGCAGATCGGCCAGCGCCGAAGCACGACCGGGGTCAAAACCCTCGGTGTCCATCAATTTGTACAAGTCGCGAACCAGCGGCTGCCAGGTCTTGGAGAAATTTGCCTCGTGGGCCAGGAAGGTGCGCACATAAGCGTACTCGGCCTTGAATGTCTTGTTCCAGTCAACCATGCCGCTCACTCCAAAATGACATACCCGCCAGACCCGCCATACCGTCACTATCGCTGAAAATCCAGCGACCGCTGGCCGGGACGGCCTCAATCAAAATCGTAGACAAAACCCTCGGGCGTTGCCGACACCGCCACACGCTGCACGGCTTGGCCCGACACCATGCGCGTCAAAAACTCGCGACTGATATCGGGCAGCATGGTATTGGTCAAGATCGCATCGATCATCCGGCCGCCGGATTCATTCTCGGTGCAGCGCGATACCACCAGTTTGACGACATCATCACCATACTCAAATGGTATTTTGTATCGCGCCTCGACCCGCTTTTTAACCCGGTTCAATTGCAGTTTCACGATCTTGCCCAGCATCTCGTCACTGAGCGGGTAATACGGCACCGCCACCAGCCGGCCCAGCAGCGCGGGCGGGAATATCTTGAGCAGCGGCTCGCGCAGCGCTTTGGCCATGCCCTCGGGGTCGGGCATCAGCTCGGGGTCTTTGCACAGGCCGGCGATCAATTCGGTGCCGGCATTCGTGGTGAGGATGATGAGGGTGTTCTTGAAATCGATGAAGCGGCCTTCGCCGTCCTCCATAAAACCTTTGTCGAATACCTGAAAAAACATTTCATGCACATCCGGGTGGGCTTTTTCGACTTCGTCGAGCAGCACCACGCTATACGGCTTTCGGCGCACCGCCTCGGTCAGCACACCGCCCTCGCCATAACCCACATAACCCGGCGGCGCGCCCTTGAGCGTACTCACGGTGTGCGCCTCTTGATACTCGCTCATGTTGATGGTGATCAGGTTTTGCTCACCGCCGTACAGCGCCTCGGCCAGCGCCAGCGCGGTTTCGGTCTTGCCCACGCCCGACGTGCCGGCCAGCATGAACACGCCGATCGGTTTGCTCGGGTTGTCCAGCCCGGCGCGCGAGGTCTGGATGCGCTTGGCAATCATCTGCATCGCGTGGTCTTGGCCGATCACGCGCTGGCCCAGGTGCTCGGCCACGCGCAGGATGGTCTCGATCTCGTTGCGCGCCATGCGGCCCACCGGGATGCCGGTCCAATCACCCACCACCGCCGCCACCGCCTGGTAGTCCACCGTGGGCAGGATCAGCGGGGTTTCACCTTGCAGCGCACTGAGCTGGTCTTGCACGGTTTTGAGCTG
>JANLOP010000375.1:0-21477 GCA_031366635.1 Betaproteobacteria bacterium
AGCGCCAGCACCAGTGCGCTGCGCTCCAGCGTGCGCAGCGCGACGTCGCTCAACGGCGCGCGGCTGCACACCAGCACGCCGCCCAGCAAGCGGCCGCCGCCGACGATGGCCGCCAACTGGCCAGCGCCAGCCGCGCCGTCGCCGTCGTCGGCGTCGGCGTCGGCGTCGGCGTCGGCGTCGGCGTCGGCGTCGGCGTCGGCGTCGGCTTCGGCTTCGGCGTTTGCGCCGTCCGTGATGGCGCCGACGATGGCGCCGGCCCGGCCCGGCAGCCGCACCGAGCGGCCGCTGATGCGGCTGGCGTCCAGCGCCGCATGCAGCGCGCCGTCATGCAGCCGCCCGGCCAGCAGCGCACCGCCCGGGCCCAGCGCCGCCGCGCCGCCGGGCGTGGCGCTGCACAGCACGGTGTCGGCCGCGTCCACCACCAGCACCGCCGCACCCAGCAGGCTGGCCACCGTGCGGCAGACGTCCAGCAGCGTGCCGCCCTGCGCCACCAGGCGCGTGAGCCGCTCGTGGGCATCGGCGGCCATCTCGAGCGCGGCGGTTTTTTGCTGCAACAGCGCGTTGCTGCGCTCGGCCTGGGCCAGCGCGGCGCGGGTCAGCGCAAAGGCCTGGGCATTGCGCACGGCCACCACCGCATGCGCCGCCAGCGTGCCCAGGGTGGCGATGTCGGGGTGGGTGTAGTGGCGCGCCGCCCGGTCGGCCAGCACCAGCACGCCCAAAAAATCGGCCCCCGACAGCATCGGCACCGCCACCATCGACTGCACGCCCTCGTTGCGCAAGGTGGCGTCAAGCTGGGCGTCATGCACCACCCGGGTCTCGGCAAAATAATCGGCGGTGGCAAACGGCGCCCGGGTCTGCCGCACATAACCCACCACGCCCCGGCCGCTGGCCGCGCGCATCTGCTGCGCCCACTCGGTGCTGACGCCGTCGATGGCCAGCACCACCAGCGCGTCGTCACGCTGCGGGTCGGGCCCGGCGATCCAGGCCACGTGGCTGCCCAGCAGCGCCCGGCCGCGCTCGACGATGGCTTGCAGCACGCGCTCGGGCTCGCGCAGCACGGTCAGGTCGCGCGCGGTGTCAGACACCGCCTGCCAGGCGCGCTCACGGTCACGCGCCTGGGCCACCTCGGCGCGCAGCGCCTGCAGCGCCTTGTCGTCCACCGGGCTGCCAGGCAGGTCAGGGGCGACGGGGTTGGTCATGCGAGCAAATTGTAGACAGCGCACATCAATACGCCAGACCGGTGTGCTTGCCACACATTGCGGTGCGCGCCCGTGCCAACGACGATGGCGGGCAAATCAAAAACGAGGAGACCCGCTTGACACTGCCCCGTTTGTCGCAGCAAACCATCGTGTTCACGATTTTCGCGGTGATGTTTGCCGGTTTTTCGGCCCTGCTGCCCGGCTTCCTGAACGCCAGCAACATGCTGGGCTTGCTGCAAAACGTCGCCATCCTGGGCATTCTGGGCCTGGGCATGGCCATCATCGTGATCGGCCGCGGCATCGACATCTCGATGGTGGCGGTGCTGGCGGTGCCGGCCGGGCTGGTGTTGCAGATGGTGCAGGACGGCCATTCGATACCGGTGGCACTGGCCGCCGCGCTGCTGCTGGCGCTGGTGTTCGGCCTGATCAACGGCTGGCTCACAGCCTATGCCGAGGTGCCGTCGCTGTTCACCACCCTGGCCTCGGGGCTGTTTCTGGCCGGGCTGGGGCAGGTGGCGTTTTTCAGGCTCGATGTGGTGCAGTGGAGCCCACAACTCGACAGCCTGGCCTGGATCGGCCGCGGCACACTGGCCGGCGTGCCGATGCCGGTGGTGATGTTTGGCATCACCGCCGGGCTGGTGGCGTTTTTCTTGCGCAAGACCCGGCTTGGGGCCTACATCTACGCCGTCGGCGACAACCCGTTTGGCGCCCGCACCACCGGCATCCCCACCCGCCCGGTGATCGTCTTGCAGTATGTGCTGGCCGCGCTGATCGGCGCGTTTGCCGGGCTGGTGATGGCAGCGTCGGTGAACAGCATGCCGACCCGCATCTTCAACTCCACGCTGATCTACGACGTGATCCTGGTGGTGGTGCTGGGCGGCATCGGTTTGTCTGGCGGGCGCGGCGGCGTGCTCAATGTGGTGATCGGCACCTTGCTGATCGGCACCCTGCTGAACGGCATGACGATTCTGGACGTGTCGTACTCAGCGCAGAACTTGGTCAAGGGCGTGGTGCTGCTGGTGGCTATCCTGATCGATTCGTTTGTCAACCCGCGCAACGAAGAAACCGCCCAGCAGGGTGATATTTAAGCGCCCGTTGAACGCCCACTGAGCGCCAGCCCAGGCGCCTGTTCTAGAACCGCCCACCCGGGCAACTGTTGCAACCTGATGGAGACAAACATGACCACACCACAAACCCGAAGCAAGAGCACGCTGGGCCGCCGCGTGTTGACCCGCAGCGCGTTTAGCCGCGCCGCGATCAGCATCACGCTGCTGGCCGGGCTGGTCGCCAGCGGCGCCGTCCGCGCCCAGGGCAAGGGCCTTGACGAGCCCTTCCGCGCCGACTACCGCAAAACCCTGGCCGGCAAGACCGTGGCCTATGTGCCGGTGGCGCTGGGCTTTGACCTGGCGCAGGGCTGGCTGGAAGGTCTGAAAAAAGAGCTTGAGCCACTGGGCGTGAAGATCGTGGTGCGTGACCCGAACTGGAATACCAATGCCGGCGCGCAGGCCGTGACCACGCTGATCGGTGAAAAGCCCGATGTGCTGGTGGTGCACAACCCGGATGTGCAAACCTACGCCAAGCTGCTGCAAAAGGCCGAGGCCCAGGGCATCCAGGTGGTGCAGATCAATATGCGCTCGTCGTACTCGTCGGTGGTGTATGTGGGCGCCGACTGGGTTGAGGTGGGCGAGAAGATGGCCAGCGCCGTGGTGGAGTCCTGCAAAGGCAAATCCAACAAGATCGCCATCGTGCAGGGCGCGCTGTCGGCGGCGGCCAGCGCCTACACCCTCAAAGGGGTTGAAAACGTGCTGGCCAAGAACCCGCAAATCAAGGTGGTGTCGAGCCAGGCCGCCGATTGGGACGCCGCCAAGGCCAAGGGCATCACCCAGACCGTGCTCAAGCAACACGCCGACCTGTGCGGCATCGTCGGCTTTTGGGACGGCATGGACCTGGGCACCGCTGCGGCCATCAAAGAGGCCGGCCTGACCGGCAAGGTGTTCCTCGCCACCTCGGGCGGCGGTGAGCAAAAAGGCGCTTGCGACGCGGTCAAGGCCGGCTCCTACGACCTCGACGTGAGCTATGACGTGCCCACCCAGGCCAGCAATATGGCGGCGTCGATCAAGTGGCTGCTGCAAAACCCGGGCAAGACCAAAGACGCCAAGGGCTCGATCTACACCACGTTGATCCCGATCACCAAGGCCAATGCCGCGCTGGAAGGCACCTGCTGGAAGCTGGGCAAGATCTGAGACGTGCCCCGGCGCCCCGGCGCCACTGACGCCGCCGGGCAGCGCCCGGTGCGCCGGCCCGACCCTGGCTGACAGCCCACCGGAATGACCATGGACGACACCCTAGACCGACCCCGCCCCACGCTACTGCGCGCCGGCCCACCCGCCGGGGCCGGCGTTGTGGGCGGCAGCGGCAGCAGCACCGTCACGCCCGGCGCCCAGGCGTCGGAAGAGGCGCTGCGCGACCGCCTGACGCGCTTGCGCTGCCGCTACTGGCCCGACCACTTGCTGGGAGAGCTGCTGGCCAAGCGCTGGATGGAAACCGCCATTCCGGTGGCGGTGCTGCTGCTGGTGGCGTTCGGGCTGTCCGAGCTGTTGCCCAATTTCTTGTCGCCCACCAGCCTGGCCGATACCGGGCGCCAGGCCGGCGAGATCGGCTTCATCGTCTTCGGCATGGCGCTGGTGATGATCGTCGGCGGCATCGACCTGTCGGTGGGCTCGATGTTCGCGCTGACCAACTTCTGTGCGTTGTTTCTGATGCATGTGTTGAAGTGGCCGGTGGCCGGTGCGGTGGCCGTCACCTTGCTGTTTGGCGCGCTGCTGGGCGCGGTCAACGGCGTGCTGATCGGCTACTTTCGGCTGCGCGCGTTTTTGACCACCTTGATCACGCTGATCATTTACCGGGCGTCCTACGACCTGCTGACCGCCGACTATTCCACCGCCATTGCCGGCGGCCTGCCCGACTCGGTGGCCTGGGAGGCCATCGGCAGCGGCGACTGGCTGGGCGTGCCGACGGTGGTGTACTGCTACGCGCTGGTGGCCATCTTTGGCCACATCTTTTTAACCCGGTTGCGGCCGGGCTGGCACATCAGCGCCATCGGCGGCTCACGCCGCTCGGCCTACAACACCGGCATCGCGGTGCGCCGCACCGTGGCGCTGACCTATGTCGCCTGCGGCGTGCTCACCGCCGTGGGTGGCCTCTTTTTTGCGTCCCGCCTGGCAACCGCCGGCGGTGACATCGGCGTTGGCCTGGAGGTGACGGTGCTCACCGCCGCCGTGCTGGGCGGCATCAGCCTGGGCGGTGGCAAGGGCTCGGTGATGAAGGCGCTGGTCGGCACCTTGATCGTGCTGCTGATCATCAACGGCATGACGACCTTGTCATTGCATGGCGGCTACAACCGCATGGTGCTGGCCAGCATCCTGATGCTGGCGGCGGTGATCGACATCCGCTGGCTGAAAAACCGCCACCGCATCGTCAACAAGGTCTACGTCAGTCCGACCTACCACGCGCTGCCCAAACTGCAGTCCACCGCCGCCGATTGCGGCACGGCCTGGGCGCAAAACGACAAGCTGCGCAATGTCAAGGTGATCGGCCTGGGCCGCATCGAGGGTCCGGAGGACGTGATCCTGGACCGCCACGACAACCTGTACGCCGGCTCGCGCCACGGCGACATCATCCGGTTCTTTCCGCCCGAGTACGAGCGCATGGAGGTTTATGCGCACATCGGCGGCACGCCGCTGGGCATGGCTTTTGACCGGCACGACAACCTGTATGTGTGCATCGGCGGCATGGGGCTGTACCGGGTGACGCCCGAGCGCCAGGTCGAGAAAGTGACCGACGAGACCACCCGCAGCTTCACCTCGGTCAATGACGACAGCCGGCTGCGCCTGGCCGACGACCTGGACATCACCGACGACGGCCGCATCTTTTTCTCCGAGGCCACCGTGCGCTACGAGATGCACGAGTGGGCCACCGACGGGCTGGAGGCGCGCGGCAACGGCCGCATCATCTGTTTCGACACCAACACCGGCAAGACCAGCACCGTGCTGCGTGACTTGAAGTTCCCGAACGGCGTGTGCATCGCCAGCGACGGCCAATCCTTCCTGTTTGCCGAGACCTGGGGCTGCTGCGTCAAGCGCCACTGGTTCGACGGCCCAAAAGCCGGCAGCACCGAGATCGTGTTGCAGAACCTGCCGGGCTTCCCGGACAACATCAACAACTCGTCAGACGGCCATTACTGGATGTCGCTGGTGGGCATGCGTTGCCCGGCGCTCGACCTGGCCTGGCGCATGCCGGGGTTCCGGCGCCGCATGGCCAAACGGGTGCCGCGCGATGAGTGGCTGTTCCCCAACATCAACACCGGCTGCGTGCTCAAGTTCAATGAGCAGGGCGAGGTGCTCGAGACACTGTGGGACCTGGGCGGCGAGAACCACCCGATGATCACCTCGATGCGCGAGCACCGGGGCCAGCTCTACCTGGGCGGCATCATGAACAACCGCATCGGGCGCTACACCCTGCCGGGCGCCGACCCCGACTTTGTGCAGTACGACCGGCGCTGGGGCAAAGCCGCATGATCGCCGCGATGAATGCCGTCAAAGCCTGGAGCGACCGGCTGCTGGGCCGGGGCGAGGCGTCGATCACCGTGCCGGTGTTTGACGGCGCGCTGAAATCAAACCGGCTGATCGAAGATGCCCCGGTGCTGGCCGACCTGGCGGCACCGGCCGACCTGGCCAGCGACGGCACATCGCTGTTTGTCGCCGACGGCGCCCGCATCTGGCGCCAGGACGGCAACGCCGCCGAGTGGGCCCCGCAAGAGGTGCTGCACGGTTTGCTGGCGGGCACCAGCACCAGCACCAACTCCAACACCACCGCGAGTGGAACGCCAGCCGACACCGGCCCGCTCATCACCGCGCTGGCCTGCCTGCCCGGCGGCGGCCTGGCGGTGGCGCTGGACGGCCGCGCGGTGCACATCGTCGGCGGGCCCTTTGCCGGCAAACGTTTTGACAGCGTGGCCGGCCGACCGCTGGTGGCGGTCAACGCCATCGCCGCCACCGCCGATGGCCGGCTGATCGCCAGCGACGGCTCGGCCAGCCAGCCCGCCGAGCGCTGGAAGCACGACTTGATGGCGCTGGGCCACAGCGGCCGGCTGGTCGAGATCGGGCTGGCCGACGGCAGCACGCGCGAACTGGCCAGCGGCCTGGGCTATGCGTTTGGCGCCTGCGCCACGGCCGACGGTGCCTGGGTCAGCGAGAGCTGGCGCCACCGGGTGGTTCAGGTCGGCGCGGCGCGCGCTGCGGCCGGCGCTGTGGCCAAGCCCACCCCGGTGATCGACAACCTGCCCGGCTACCCGTCGCGCATCAGCCCGGCCGCCGGGGGTGGCTACTGGTTGACGTGTTTTGCGCTGCGCACCCAGTTGGTTGAGTTTGTGCTGCGTGAGCCGGTGTTCCGCAAGCGCATGCTGGCCGAGATCGACCCGCGCTACTGGATCGCCCCGGCGCTGAACTCGGGCAACACCTATCTTGAGCCGATGCAGGGCGCGCACCTGAAGATGATGGGTGTCGTCAAGCCCTGGGCGCCGCCGCGCTCGTACGGGCTGGTGATCCGGCTCGATGCCGCCGGGCTGATCCGCTACTCGCTGCACAGCCGCTTCGACGGCCAGCACCACGGCGTGGTGGCGGCGGTCGAGTGCGGCGGTTTTCTCTACCTGCTGGCCAAAGGCCGCAACCGCTTGTTGCGGCTGGCGCTGGCCGATGTTGACCGGAGCCTGGCCGCATGAGCAATCCCACCGCAAACGCCGTGCCCATCCTGGAGCTGCGCAAAGCCACCAAGCGCTACGCCGGCGTGCCGGCCATCGAGGACGTGGACTTTGCGCTGCTGACCGGCGAGGTGCATGCCATCGTCGGTGAAAACGGCGCCGGCAAATCAACCCTGACCAAAATCATGGCCGGGGTGGTGAACCTGAGCGCCGGCCAGATGCTGGTCGAGGGCCATGTCGTCAACCCCGAAACCCCGCTTCAGGCGCGTGAGCTGGGCATTGCGATGGTCTTTCAAGAAACCAGCCTGGTGCCGACGATGACGGTGGCGCAAAACCTGTTTCTGGGCCAGGAGCACTACTTCAACCGGCTGCGCGGCATCTACATCGCAGCGCAACAGTTCATGCAGTCGCTGCAGTTTGATGTCGATCCCACCGCCCAGGTCAGCCTGCTGGGCGCGGCCAAAAAACAGATGGTCGAGATTGCCCGGGCGGTGCTGCACAAGGCCCGGGTCATCATCTTCGATGAGCCCACCGCCAGCCTGACGCCCGAGGAGAAGAAGTATTTCTTCGACCTGATCGCGAACTTGAAGGCCCGCGGCGTGTCGGTGATCTTCATCTCGCATGCGCTCGAAGAGGCGCTGCAGGTGTCGGACCGCATCACCATCCTGCGCGACGGCAAGCATGTGGCCACCGACCACACCCGCAACTTCGACCGGGCCCGCATCGTGGCCGCGATGGTCGGCCGCGACCTGTCACAAACCCTGTACGGCCAGCGCAAGAGCCGCGTGCGGCCGCAGGGCAAGCGGGTGCTGTCGGTGCAGAACCTGCGCATGGCGGCGATGGTCAAGAACAACTCGCTGTCGGTCTTCGCCGGCCAGATCACCGGCGTCTTCGGCCTGGTGGGGTCGGGCCGCACCGAGACCTTCAAGGTGGTGGCCGGCGTCATCAAACGCGACTTTATGCATGGCGGTGAGGTGCTGCTAAACGGCCGGCCGGTGCGCTACGTCGTGCCGGCCTCGGCGGTGCGCGACGGCATTGTCTATGTCACCGAAGACCGCAAGATTGAGGGCTTTTTCGAGACCCAGTCGATCGCCGGCAACATCTACCTGGGCCTGCTGGCCAAGCTGCGCGGCCAGCGCACGCTGGTTTCGGCGGCCGAATCAGCGCAGGCCGGTGAATCGTGGATCAAGAAGCTCAACATCCGGGCCATCAACCGCGATGTCAAGGCGATCGAGCTGTCGGGCGGCAACCAGCAAAAGGTGGTGATCGCCAAATCGCTGATTCAGGAGCCCGAGCTGATCATCTTCGACGAGCCGACCCGGGGCGTGGACGTGGGCGCGATCACCGAAATCCATGAGCTGATCAACCGGCTGGCCGACGAGGGCAAGGCCGTGGTGGTGATCTCGTCCTACCTGCCCGAGGTCATGGCGCTGTCGGACCGCATCCTGGTGCAGCGCATGGGCAAGGTGGTGGAGGAGTACTCGGCCACCGAGGCCACCGAAGAAAAAATCATGTACGCGGCGATTCATTGAGCCCGGGCCCGCGATGAGCCCCGCCCACACTGCCGCCCACACTGCCACCCACACTGCCACCCACAGCGCGACGAACAGCCCCGCCCGACCCATCGATTTTTACTTCGACTTCATCTCCGGCTACGGCTACTTTGCCAGCCTGCGCATCGAGCAGATCGCGGCCCGGCACGGCCGCAGCGTGAACTGGCACAGCATGCTGCTGGGCGTGTCGGTGATGAAGGTGATGGGCTTGAAGCCGCTGCTGGAGACGCCGCTGAAGGGTGACTACGTGCGCACCGATGCTGCCCGCTACCAGCGCCGCCACGGGCTGGTGCTGGCGCGCAAGGTGAGCGATCCGATGATGGACCCGCGGCCGGCGGCGCGCGCGTTTTACTGGGTCAAGCGCCACCACCCGGGCCGCCAGGCGGCTTTCGCACACGGCGTCTACGACCGCTACTGGCGGCTCGGCAAAGACCTGTCAGACCCGGCCGAGATCGCCGCCGTGGCCGACGCCAACCCGGCGCTTGGCCTGGACAGCGCCGCGCTGTGCGCCGGCCAGGCCAGCGACGAAGCGCGCAACGACCTGCGCACGGCGGTGGCCGCCAGCATCGAGAGCGGCGTTTTCGGCTCGCCCTTCATCCGGGTGGACGGTGAGCCGTTCTGGGGCTCAGACCGGCTCGACCTGGTAGACGACTGGCTGGCACGCGGCGGCTGGTGAGCCAGCGACCATGCCCCCACAAGCACCGGAGACGCGCTTGAACAACCCCACCGCCCCCACCGCCCCAGCCACCCACGCCGTCAATGCCGCCGAGGCACCTGCCCGACGGCCGCCGCTCGCCGGCATCACCATCCTCGACCTGACCCGGGTCGTGGCCGGGCCGTACTGCACCATGATGCTGGCCGACCTGGGCGCCACGGTGATCAAGGTCGAGCATCCGACCGACCCCGACTTTGTGCGCAGTTTTCCGCCGTTTGCCGGCGGCGTCGAGGGCCAGGGCAGCGGCTACTTTGCCCAGTACAACCGGCACAAGCTGGGCGCCAGCCTGGACTTGAAAAAGCCCGAAGGCCGGGCGCTGTTTCTCGACATGGCGGCCAGGGCCGACATCCTGATGGAGAACTTCCGCCCCGGCACGATGGACAAGCTGGGGCTGGGCTATGCCACCGTGCAGGCGCTCTGCCCGCGGCTGATCTATACCTCGATCAGCGGCTTTGGCCAGACCGGGCCGCACTCGCGCCGGCCGGCTTTTGACAGCACCGCGCAGGCCGCAGGCGGGCTGTGGTCGATGAACGGCGTTGCCGGTGCGCCGCCGGTGCGGGTGGGCAGCATCATCGGCGACCTGGCGGCGTCGTTTTACGCCACCATCGCCACGCTGGCCGCGCTGCGCGAGCGCGAGCACAGCGGCCTGGGCCAGTGGGTGGACGTGGCGCAGCAGGATTCGGTGGTCACGCTCACCGAGAGCGCCATCGTCAACTACACCATGGCCGGCATCGTGGCCGCGCCGCTGGGTAACGAGCATGCGTTTGGCCGGCCGTATGGCCAGTACGCCTGCAAGGACGGCTATGTGTTTTTCGGCAGTTACACCGACAAGCTCTGGCGCGAGGCCTGCACGGTATTCGGCGTGCCCGGGCTGGCCGACGACCCCGAGATCGACAGCATGGCCAAACGCTTTGATGCCGCCACCTACGAGCGCCGGCTGCGGCCGGTGATCGAGGGCTGGTTTGCCGGCCGCACCAAGGCCGAACTGGAGGCGCTGGCTGGCGACCGTATCGCGCTCACCCCCGTCAAGCGCATTGACGAGGTGGTGGCCGACCCGCATCTGGCGGCGCGCAATATGTTTGTGCCGGTGCTGGCCGCCGGCCTGCCGGTGCAGGTGTTCGGCTCGCCGATGAAGCTGTCGGCCACGCCGCCCAACACGCGCGGCGCGGTGCCCGATCTGGGCCAGCACAACCGGCAGGTCTACCTCGACTGGCTGGGCCTGAGCCCCGAGCGCTACGACACGCTGTGCGCGGCCGGCACGATCTGAGCGCTTGCTGCGCCGACGGGCGATCAGCGGGCGGACGATCAGCGTTTGGGCGTCGAGTCAATGCGCCCGCACCGGGGGAGTACCGGGTGGCAGCCGGTGGATGACCGGGTGGATGGGGCTTGGCCTCAGCCCGCCCCGTAACGCTGCCGGGCCAGCGCCGCGCCCTGCACCAGCGCCACCAGCTTGGCCTCGGCCACCGCCCGCGACATCGGCGCCAGACCGCAGTTGGTGCAGGCGATCAGCCGGTCACGGGGCACAAACCGCAGCGCCCGGCCGATGGTGTCGGCCACTTCTTCGGGTGTCTCGATGGCGTCGCTGGCCACATCGATCAGCCCCACCATCACGTCCTTGCCCTTCAGCAGCGCCATCAGGTCGGGCGGCACATGCGAGTGGATGCACTCCAGGCTGACCTGGTCGATGGTGCTGGCGGCCAGCGCCGGCAGCACTTTCTCGTACTGCCGCCACTCGGCGCCCAGGGTTTTTTTCCAGTCGAGGTTGGCGGCGATGCCGTAGCCATAGCAGATGTGCACCGCCGTCTTGCACGTCAAGCCCCGGGCCGCGTGGGCCAGTGCCTTGACGCCCCAGTCGGCGGCGTCGGCCAGGTAGACATTGAAGGCCGGCTCGTCAAACTGCACGATGTCCACGCCGTCGGCCTGCAGCGCCAGCGCCTCCTGGTTCAGCAGCTCGGCAAAAGCAAACGCCAATTGGCTGCGGTCACCGTAAAACCGGTCGGCCACGGTGTCGACAATGGTCATCGGGCCGGGCAGCGTGAACTTGATCTTGCGCCGGGTGTGGGCGCGCAAAAACCGCGCCTCGGTGGCATGGACACGGCCTAGCAACCCCAGCGGGCCCACCACCTGCGGCACCAGCGCCTTGTAGCGGCCGTCGCGGATGGCCATCTCCACCTTGTGCGCGAAGTCGATGCCGTCGACCTGGGCCAGAAAGCCGTGGACAAAATGCTGGCGCGACATCTCGCCGTCACCGATCACGTCCAGCCCGGCGTCTTCTTGCGCCTTGATGCACAGCAGCGTGGCGTCCAGCTTGGCCTGGGCCAGCTCGGCGCCGTCGGCCCGCCAGGTGGGCCAGAGCTTGCCAGTCTCGGCCAGCCAGGCCGGCTTGGGCAGGCTGCCGGCGGTTGCGGTATCAAACATCAGGGTCTCCGGTTCATTGGTTGGGGCGCCAGCATAGCGTGGTCGGCTGCGGCATCATCGGCCACGCCAGCCGCCGGGCCAGCCGCCATGCGTTACTGTCACTTCGGCCATCAGTTCGGCCATCCACTCCGCCAGAAGGCCCACCATGACCGCCCCCACCACAGCCAGCCTGCCGCAGATCCGCGCCCTCGCCTTCGACATTTTCGGCACCGTGGTCGACTGGCGCGGCTCGCTGATCCGCGAGGGCCAGGCCTTGCAGCAGCGGCTGGGCCTGGTGGCCGACTGGCCGGCACTGGCCGATGCGTGGCGCGCCGGTTACCGGCCGGCAATGGCCCGGGTGGCCAGCGGTGAGTTGCCGTGGACCACCATCGACGTGCTGCACCGCCACATCCTGGACGGGCTGCTGCCGCGCTTTGGCTTGTCAAGCTTGCCAGACGATGAGCGCGACCAGCTCAACCGCGCCTGGCACCGCCTGACCCCCTGGCCCGACAGCGTGGCCGGGCTGACGCGCCTGCGCCGCCGGTTTGTTACCGCCACGCTGTCCAACGGCAATGTGGCGCTGCTCGTCAACATGGCCAAGCAGGCCGGCCTGCCCTGGGATTGTGTGTTGTCGGCTGAGCTGATCGGCCGCTACAAGCCCGATCTGGCGGTGTACCGGGGTGCGGCGCGGCTGTTGGGCCTGGCGCCCGACCAGGTGATGATGGTGGCCGCCCATCCGTCTGACCTGGCTGCCGCGCAGCAGGCCGGCCTGCAGACCGCCTACATTCCGCGGCCGGACGAAAACGGCCCCGGCGGCTGGATGGAGCCGGTGGGCGACACCGTGTTCAACCTCACCGCGCCGGATCTGGGCGCGCTGGCCACCCGGCTCGGCATCGATTGACGCGCCGCGCCGCGCTGCGCCGCCCGTGCGGTGCGGCGCGCCAGCCAGGCGCGCCCGTCACATCACCGCGCCAAGCTGCCAGGGCACAAACTCGTTCTGGCCGTAGCCGTGCAATTCGCTTTTGGTGGCACGGCCCGACGCCGTGGCCAGCATCATTTGAAAGATGCGCTCACCGGCCGCATCCACCGTCTCGCTGCCATCGACGATGCCGCCGCAGTTGATGTCCATGTCCTCTTGCTGGCGCAACCACAGCGCCGTGTTGGTGGCCAGTTTGAGCGACGGGCTGGGCGCGCAGCCGTAGGCCGAGCCGCGCCCAGTGGTGAAGCAGATCAGGTTGGCACCTGCCGCCACCTGGCCGGTGGCCGACACCGGGTCGTAACCGGGTGAGTCCATGAAGACAAAACCACGCTCGGTGATGCGCTGGGCAAACTCATAGACCGCCACCAGGTTGGTGGTGCCGCTCTTGGCAATCGCGCCGAGTGATTTCTCGAGAATCGTCGTCAGCCCGCCAGCCTTGTTGCCGGCCGAGGGGTTGTTGTCCATCGCCATCGCGTTGCGCGCGGTGTACTGCTCCCACCAGCGGATGCGCGCCAGCAACTGGTCGGCCACGGCGGCGCTGACCGCCCGGCGCGTCAGCAGGTGCTCGCCGCCGTAAATCTCGGGCGTCTCGCTCAGGATGGCGGTGCCGCCGTGGCGCACCAGCCGGTCTACCGCCGCGCCCAGCGCCGGGTTGGCGCTGATGCCGGAGTAACCGTCCGAGCCACCGCATTGCAAGCCCACCACCAGGTGGCTGGCCGGCACTGGCTGGCGCTGCACCCGGTTCGCCTCGGGCAGCAGGCGCTCGATTTCGGCCACGCCCCGGGCCACAGTGCGCGCGGTGCCGCCCGTGTCCTGGATGTTGAAGGCCACCAGCCGGGCGCCCTCTTGCAAGCCCTCTTGCGCGATCAGGCCCTGAATCTGGTTGGTCTCGCAGCCCAGGCCGACCACCAGCACGGCGGCAAAGTTGGCATGCCGGGCATAGCCGCCCAGCGTGCGGCGCAGCACGGCCAGCTCTTCGCCGTCGCTGTCGGTGGCGCAGCCCATGCCGTGGGTCAGGGCCACCACGCCGTCAACGTTCGGGTAGGCGGCCAATGCGTCATGTCGAATGTCCGGCCGATCACCCGGCAGTTCACCCGGCAGTTCTTCCGGCAGAGCACCGCGCCGGAAGTGGTCGGCAATCGCCCGTGCCGCAGTGGCCGAGCAGTTGACCGATGTCAGCACGCCGATGTAGTTGCGCGTGGCAACCCGGCCGTCTGGCCTTACCAGGCCCATGAAGGTGGCCGGCCTGGCCTCGTAAGCGGTGGGCTGCACGCCCGCCCCCACCGTGTGCTGGCGCGCAAAGCTGCTGAAGGCCAGGTTGTGGCTGTGCACGTGCTGGCCGGGCGCGATGGCCCGGGTGGCATGGCCGATCACCTGGTTGTAGCGGCGCACCGCCTGGCCCTGGGCGATCTGCTGGGTGGCCAGCTTGTGGCCCGGCGGCACCAGGCCGGCCACCACCAGGCCGGCTTCGTCGGCCAGCACCGTGCCGCCCAGCAACTGCCGGCGGGCGATGACCACGTTGTCAGCGGCGTGGATGCGGATGGTGGGGTGGCTCATGGTGTGCACCGCCGGCCAACCGCCGGCGCGCCGGCGGCGCCACCGCCACCGCCAGCGCCAGCAGCGTCGGCCCGGCTACAGCTTTTCGGCAGCGCGGCGTTTGGCCTGGGTGGCATCCGCCTGGTACTTGGCCTCGGCCGCGCGGCGCATGTCCAGCGCGGCGTTGAGCGCGTCGGTGTAGCGCTGCGGTGTGTAGGTGTTCTGGTTGGCGATGTAGACACTGCGGCGCAGCGGCTTGGCGCCAAAGCGCGGCAGGTTGACCGAGAAATGGCACTCGGGCACCGACCGGCCAGGCCGCTGGCGCAAGATCGGGCCGCTGATGCCGACCGGCAGGTCGTTTTGCTTGTTCGGGCTGATGTCACGCTGCAGGCCGGTGGGCGCGGGCAGGTCGGCAATGCGCTGGCGCAACGAGTCGATGGCCCGCTTGAGTGCCGGCCTCGGCCCGTTGCCTGGGCCCTGACCGTCAGAGAAGAACAAGGTGGGTTGGCCATAACGCATTTGCCAGCCGTGCGTGCTGTGGGTGTCGATGCGCTGGATGTGCTCAGGTACGCGAATGCGCGCGCCCGAGTAGATGGTGACGGTTCTTGTCTGCATGACCATTGGGCCTTCAAAGGGTTCCCCCCCCTTGATGCCGCCGGCGACCCCGCCCGACGGCCCGTTCTTTTGATCGGCACCATGTCGCGCAGTAACCCTGAAAGTGATCAACCGTCGATCAGCGCTGGATCCCACGCATACACGGTCTGGTTTTGCTCGCCCAGACTCTCGATGCCGACTTTCATTTTATCGCTTGCTTTCAGAAATACTGGTTCTGGTTTACGCCCCATACCCACGCCTGGGGGGGTGCCGGTGGAGATCAAATCCCCTGGATAGAGGGTGGTGAAGCGGCTGATGTAGCTCACCAACTGTGCGACACCGAACACCATCGTGCGGGTATTGCCGGTTTGCATGCGCTGGCCGTTGACGTCCAGCCACATCGCCAGTTGCTGCGGGTCGGCCACCTCGTCGGCCGTCACCAGCCACGGGCCAACCGGGCCGAAGGTGTCGCAGCCCTTGCCCTTGTCCCAGGTGCCGCCGCGCTCCAACTGGTATTCGCGCTCGGAGACATCGTTGACGACACAATAGCCGGCGACAAAATCAAGCGCCTGGGCCTCGCTCACATAACGCGCCTGGCGGCCGATCACCACGCCCAGCTCCACCTCCCAGTCGCCCTTGACCGAGCCCTGCGGCAGCACGACGGGATCGTTGCAGCCGATCACCGTGCTGGTGTGTTTGGTGAACAGCACCGGCTCGGCCGGCACCGGCAGGCCCGATTCGGCCGCGTGGTCAGCGTAGTTCAGGCCAACGCAGATGAACTTGCCCATGCCCGTCCACGGCGGCGCGATGCGGCCGGGTTGGGCCACCAGCGGCAGGCGGGCCGGGTCGAGCGCGCGCAGCACGGCCAGGCCGTCGGGGGTGAGCCTGTCGGCGTGCAGGTCGGCGATCACGCCCGACAGGTCTCGCACCTGGCCAAGCGAGTCGAGCATCGCGGGTTTTTCGTGGCCTTTGGGGCCGTGGCGCAGCAGTTTCATCGTGGGTCTCCGTTCAGAACTGTTGGGTTGCTTCAGTTGGACCAGCCGCCATCTATCACGTGTGACGCGCCGGTGGTGAAAGCGCTTTCGTCGCTGGCCAGATAGACCGCCAGCGCGGCGATCTCGGTGCTGCGGCCGAGCCGGCCCATCGGCTGGCGCGCCACGAACGCGGCCTCCACCTGGGCCAGCGTCTGGCCGTTGGCCTGGGCCTGGGCCTTGATGCGTTCACGCAGGCTGGGCGACTCGACCGTGCCGGGGCAGATGGCGTTGCAGCGCACGCCCTGGGTGATGAAGTCAGCGGCCACCGATTTGGTCAGGCCGATCACCGCCGCCTTGGTGGCGCCGTAGACAAACCGGCCCGGCGCGCCCTTGATGCTGCCGGCCACCGACGCCAGGTTGATGATCGAGCCGCCACCCGCGCCCAGCATGGCGGGCAAAAACGCCTGGATGGTGAGCCACTGCGAGCGCACATTGAGGTTGAAACCAGCGGCCCATTCGGCCTCGGTGCAATCCAGCACCGTGCCGGCATGCACAAAACCGGCCACGTTGACCAGCACATTCACCGGCCCGGCCTCGGCGGCGGCGGCCCGCACCGCCGCCGCGTCGGTGACATCGAGCACCGACGCGCGGCAGCCGGTGGCCTCAACCAGCGCATGCAGCAACGCGGCGTTGATGTCGGTGGCGATGACTTTGGCGCCCGCGTGCACAAACGCCTCGGCAATGGCCCGGCCGATGCCCTGGCCGGCGGCGGTGATGAAAGCGGTCTTGCCTTGCAGTCGGTTTGACATGGGATCGGGTGGGGGACGGAGGGGCGAGTGGATGACGGGATGACGGGATGACTGACACGTTGGCCGGGCCGGTGGACGCCCATCAGGCACGAACGAGCGCCGCCCGGCAGTGTCCCACCCGCGATTTCGCCCGCTGCATCGGGGCAAACCCGGGACTGGTGGCGCGCGCCGGGGCGCCGGCCGGCAGCCAGGCTCACCATTTGCAGCCCTTGTCGCGCACCGCGTCGATGGCCAGCGGCAGCACCGCCGCCAAGCCCAGGCTGGCGTAGGCTTTGCGGCAATCGGCCCGACCGGCTTTTTCGATGTCGTCGGCCAGCTTGGACTTGGCCTCGGGCGGGTGCGGCAGCAGCGGCAGCAGACCCCGGCCGCCCTGTGTCGAGATGGCACCACCCCGGGGCCGCAGCAGATCGAGGTTGAGCCGGGGCGCGCTGGCCGGCAGTGACGGCGGCGTGGCCACATCGTGGCCCAGCGTGGCACCGGCATCCGGCGCACCGCCGCCGGGCACGGCGCGCAGTGCGGCGGCGGACGGGCTGCCGGCGGCCGCATCGCGCAGCGCGCCACCAGCGGGTGGGGCCAGTCCGGCGGTGGCGGCCGGTGCCCCGGTTGACGCTGGCACCGGGGCCACGTCAGCCGCGGCCGGCGCTGCGGCTGGCGCTGGCGCTGGTGCCGGTGCCGGTGCCGGTGCCGGTGCCGGTGCGGGGGTGGGCGTGGGCGTGGGTACGGGCGCCACGTCCGGAGCAGGAGCCGGAGCCGGAGCCGGAGCAGGAGCAGGAGCAGGAGCAGGAGCAGGAGCAGGTGCCGGGGCCGGGGCGGCCTGGGTGCTGAAAGTCGGCATCGGCGGGCGCTCGGCCGGCGCCGACTGCACCGCCGATGCCGACAGCGGCTGAATCGCCACTGGCCGCTCGGTGGATGGCAGCGCCCGCGGCGGCAGGGGCTCGCCCAGCGCCGATGGCAGCGGCGCGGGTGACGGCGCCGCCACCGGCGCCAGGGCCGGCGCTGGCAATGGTGCTGGCAGCGGGGTTGGCGGCGGCAGCTGGATCGGCTGGATCGGCTGGATCGGCTGGATCGGCGGGATCGGCGGGATCGGCTGGACCGCCTGGATCGGCGTCGGCGCTGGCGCCGCCACCGGGCTTGGCGTGGCGGGCATCGGCAACGCCAGCGGCGGGGCATCGCCTGCTGGCGGCAGCGCGCTGCGCTCGGCGGCACCAGCCAACGCCGCTGCGCCGTCCCGCGCCTGCGCCTGCCAGGCGCCCTGCCGCGCAGCGCCGGGTGGGGCTGCGGCGGCCGGCGCCGCATCGGGCGCGCGCACCGCGCCACCCCAGCGGCGGGCCAGCGCCGTGCCGGCCGGGCCGGTGTAGGCATCGGCGGCCAGCGGGGCATCGCGCTGGCCGGCGCTGTCGCTGCCGACCAGGCGGATGTTCAGCGCGCCCCACACGCCCTCGCCCTGCCTTGCGCTGCCACCGGGGGTGTTGCCGATCATCACCACGAACAAGATGTGCATCAGCAGCGCCAGCGTCAGGCACTGGCGCAGTTGCGGCCGATCCGCCGGCAGCAGGCGCCACCGCAGCGCCGGCCAAGGCAAGCGGGGTAGCGCGGCTACAGCCCGCATCGCCAGCGTCGGCATGGGCCCGGCTCAACCGTCCGCCGCCCTGCCCGCGTTTGGCGCCAGCGCCCGTCAGCCCCGGCCGACAAACGGCATCTTGGTGGCCATCACCGTCATGAACAGCACATTGGCGCCCGCTGGCAGCCGGGCCATCGCCATGAAGCTGTCGGCCACCGAGGCCACGTCCATGCGTGCCTCGGGTTTGATGCTGCCGTCGGCCTGCGGCACGCCCCGGGCCATGCGCTCGGTCATGTCGCTGGCCACATTGCCGATGTCGATCTGGCCGACCGCGATGTCGAAGGCCCGGCCGTCGAGCGAGGCGGCCCGGGTCAGCCCGGTGACAGCATGCTTGGTAGCGGTGTAGGCAATCGAGCCCGGGCGCGGCGCGTGGGCCGAGATCGAGCCGTTGTTGATGATGCGCCCGCCCTGCGGTGATTGCGCCCGCATCTGCTTGAAGGCCGCCGCCAGACAGAAAAACGCGCCGTTCAAATTGGTGTTCACCGCCCGGCGCCAGGTGGCGGCATCCAACTCATCGGGCGTTTGCACCGGCAACGACACGCCGGCGTTGTTGAACAGCAGGTCGAGCCGGCCAAAGCGCGCCTGCACCGCCGCAAACAGCGCCGCCACCGCCAGCTCGTCGCCGACATCGCAGGGCACGGCCAGCGTGCGCTGGGCGATGTCGCCCCACGGGTCACCGGCCTGGCCAATGGCTGCCGCCAAGGCCTCGGCCCGGCGCCCGGTGTAGGCCACGCGCCAGCCGTCGGCCAGCAGCGCGGCGGCGCAGGCCAGGCCGATGCCCGAGCCCGCGCCAGTGACGAGGGCGACGTGGTTGTGCGGTGCAGAGGCGGTCATGGGCAGGTCTCAATGGTGTGATGATTGCGACAGTCTGCCACACGCGCGGCGGCAAACTTGAGCGCCGTGCCAGCGCGCCCCCCGGCCGCAGGCATCGTCTGGCATGCTTGCCACCCCAAACGCGCACCCGGAGCCCACCGATGAGCCGCACCCCGCACCGCATTGCCCTGATCCCCGGCGACGGCATCGGCCTCGAAGTGATGCCCGAGGGCCAGCGCGTGCTGGACGCCGCCGCCCGGCGCTTTGGCCTGCACCTGGATTGCACCGCCATCGACTGGGCCAGTTGCGCCTGGTACGCCCGGCACGGCCAGATGATGCCGGACGACTGGAAGGCGCAGATCGGCGGCATGGACGCGATCTTGTTCGGCGCCGTGGGCTGGCCGGCCACGGTGCCCGACCACGTCTCGCTGTGGGGCAGCCTGTTGAAGTTCCGGCGTGAGTTTGACCAGTACATCAACCTGCGGCCGGCCCGGCTGTTTGAGGGCGTGCCCTGCCCGCTGGTGAACCTGGACGGCACAGCGCGAAAGCCCGGCGAGATCGACATGCTGATCGTGCGCGAGAACACCGAGGGCGAGTACAGCGCGGTCGGCGGCGTGATGTTTGGCGGCACGGCGCGTGAGTTTGTGCTGCAAGAGTCGATCTTCACCCGGCACGGCAGCGAGCGGCTGCTGGACTACGCCTTCAACCTGGCCCGCACCCGGGCGCGCAAACATGTGACGGTGGCCACCAAAAGCAACGGCATCGCCATCAGCATGCCGTGGTGGGACGAGCGCGCGGCCGAGGCCGCCGCCCGCCACCCGGATATCACCTGGGACAAGCAGCACATCGACATCCTGGCCGCGCGTTTTGTGCTGTCGCCGCAAAAATTTGATGTGGTGGCCGCCACCAACCTGTTTGGCGACATCCTGAGTGACTTGGGCCCCGCCTGCACCGGCACCATCGGCATCGCGCCGTCGGCCAACCTGAACCCGGAGCGGGCGTTTCCCAGCCTGTTCGAGCCGGTGCATGGCTCGGCGCCCGACATTTACGGCCAAAATATCGCCAACCCGGTGGCGATGGTGTGGAGTGTGGCGATGATGCTGGACTTTTTGGGCCACCGCGACGCCCACGACGCCATCCTGCGGGCCATCGAGGCGGTGCTGCGGGATGGGCCCCGCACGCCCGACCTGGGCGGTGCGGCCAGCACCAGCGACGTTGGCCGGGCGCTGGCGGCGCGGGTGGCGGACGGCGCCTAAGAGGCTTGCCGGGCGCCCGAGGCCCGAGGCCCGCCGCTGCTCAGCGCTCCAGCGCGGCGGCGGCGGCGGCGGCCGTGCTGGCGGGCACAAACGACGGGTGTTTTTGCAAAGTGCGCGCCGGGTCGGCCCTGCGGCCGGTGAGCGCCCGGCGCAGCCCGGCCTCAAACAACTGCAGATTCAGCGGTTTGAGCCAGTATTCGTAAGCGCCCAGGCTCATCGCCTTGATGATGTCCATCGACAGGTTGTCGGCGCTGAGGATGGTCACGCGCAGGCCCCGGCTGGCGATGTCGCCGTTCAGCCGGCGCACCACCTCCAGGCCGCCGATGTCGGGCAGGTGCATGTCGAGCAGCACAAAATCGGGTAGCTCAGACTGGGCCTTGCGAACGCCGTCCAGCCCGGTGGACGCGACGATCAACTGCACCCCGGGGTGGCTGACCAGCATGGCCCGCAGCACCTCGACATTGACCGGCTCGTCTTCGATATACAGCAGTTTGCCGTGCAGCGCCGGGGTGTCGGCGGCAGACATCAGATTGGCAGTCATCAGATTGGCAGACATCAGGGTGGCAGTCATCACATCGGCCATAGCGCCCATCCGGGGTTGGTCGTGCGGCCCTGCCGGGATACCGGGCCGCCAAAACCTAGCATAGCCGGTCAGCGGGCAGGCGCCAAGCCGCCAGGGTTGCCGGGGCGTAAAAAAGCGTCTATCCCGGTTTTTGCGGCGCGCGTCGGCGGCCGGGGCTGATCGGCAGTTTTCAATATCAAGCATTTCGAATGGTCGCCACAAACCCGGTCAACCACCGACCGGGCGGCGCGGCCCAAACTCTTGCGCACTTGCTGCAAACCGTGCGGCATCCCCCTCCAAAGCGGCCCGCCGCACAGGACACCCTCATGAGCGCCATCGTCATCGTCCATCACAGCGGCTACGGCCACACCGGCAAAGTGGCCCAGGCCGTGGCGGCCGGCAGTGGCGGTGAACTGCTGGCCATCGACGCCGAGGGCAACCTGCCCGACAGTGCCTGGGCCACGCTGGCTGCGGCCCGCACCATCGTCTTCGGCTCGCCCACCTACATGGGCAGCGTGAGCTGGCAGTTCAAGAAGTTTGCCGACGCGACTTCCAAGCCCTGGTTCAGCCAGGCCTGGAAGGACAAGCTGTTTGCCGGCTTCACCAACTCGGCCTCGATCAACGGCGACAAGCACTCCACCCTGCACTACATGATGACGCTGGCGATGCAGCACTCGGGCCTGTGGGTCAGCGCCGGCATGATGCCCAGCA
>JANLOP010000381.1:0-11309 GCA_031366635.1 Betaproteobacteria bacterium
CCGCCCGCGACGCCCCCGCCCACCCGGCCGCAGCCGGCCCCGCGCCCGCCGGCCTGGCCGCGACCCGGCGCAGCGGTGGCGCCCGCTGCCCGCGCCGCAGCCGCGCCGTCGCCTGCGGCCGGCCCGGTGGCAACGGCAGCGGCGCCAGCTTTGGCGCCGCCGGTGGCAGGTGCAGCGGCGCGGCCTGCGGCAGGGCCCGCGCGGCCGTCGGTGGCTTTGGCAGCGACCGGCAGCGCGCAGCGTCTACCAGCCCCCCCTCCACACCCCCGCCCTCCGCCGGCCCCCCCACCACCGACGACGTCGCCCGCCGCACCCGACTTGCACAGCCGGTGGCCCAGCCATACCCCGTCGGGCTGGGACGCCAGCACCACCGCGCCGCTGTCCAGCCTGACGTATTGCGCCGCGCCGCGCCCCACCCGCTTGCTGCTGGTGGACGACTCGGCGGTGGCGCGCGCCAAATTGCGCAAGCTGTTCGAGGGCGCCGGCTACACCACCGACCTGGCGCGTGACGGCCTGGAAGCACTGGACTTGCTGGGCAAAGGCCGCTACGCGCTGATGATCACCGACCTGGAGATGCCCAATATGAACGGCATCGAGCTGATCGCCGCCGTCAACGGCGGACTGAACGCCGAGAACATGCCGATCCTGGCCATCACCGGCCACGATGATTTGCAGGCCAGGGTGCACCCGTGCCAGGGCCTGTTCGGCATCTTCAAAAAACCCTGGGACGACGGCGACCTGCTGCGCCGGGTGCAGGCGCTGGCGCAGCCGAGCCCGGGCAAGCCGGCGCCCGCAACGCGCCATTGAGCGGCGCCCGGCGCTGGCCCGGGTGCGGGTTCGGATGCGTGGCCGGGCACGTGTGCCGGCGCACCATTGCCCGGTAAAAGCGGTGCTTTTTGGGCTTTGGCGGCGCTGTCGCGCTGCCTAGACTGGGTTTCCCAGTTTGTCGGAGACCGCCGCAATGAACGCCATCGCCCTGGCCACGCCCCCCACCCTGCCCACAGCGGGCCTGCCCGCGCCGATCACGTCGGTCGCGCCCAGCGCGCCCGGCCTGGCCGCTGCGCCCGCCGCACCGGCCCTGCTGGCGCCCGGCCTGGCGCGGGTGGCCGCGCACGGCGTGGCCCAAACCACCGAAACCACCGCACGGCTGCGCGCCGCCTGTCAACGCGGCCAACTGGAGGACGCCAGCGCCGCCGCGCGCATCGCCCTGCCGCTGGCCGCCGCCAAATCGCCGCACCAGGCGCTGCTGCGTGCGCTGGCCGACAGCCAGCCCATGTTGATGGCCGCCCCCGATGAAAACCGGCTCTACTTGCTGCGCAGCGCCGATGGCGCGCTGCAAGGCCTGCTGCGGCTGCGCGACAACGGCCACGTCGGGCTGAGTGCACCGGCCGGCGCGGTGCGCTGGTCATTGCAGGCCGGCGAGCTGGTGCTGGCAGACCCGCACGGCCAGCCCAGCGCGCGCTTTGCGCTGTGCGCTGAGCATGCCGGCCATCGCCTGTACCTGGGCCAGGCGGCGCTGGACGGTGCACCGCAATTGCTGCAAGAGGTGCGCTGCACCTACAGCCGGCTGAGCGCACTCGACCCCGAATTGGCCGACCCGTTTTTTGGCCTCTACGGCATCGACGCGATGGTGCCGGCCCGTCTGCCAGACCGGCCGGTGCTGCTGCTGGGGGCAGCGCATAGCGGCATTGGCGCACTGCGCGCCGAATTGAACCGCTGCGACCAGGTGGCCATCGACGGCGAGCTGTTGCACCCGCAGGCCATCCGCGGCGTGCTGGGCAGCGAAGGCGGCGCCAGACCCACCGCGCCGCCGCGCAGCACGCTCTACCAGGCGCGTACCAAAGACCCGGCCTGGTTTGTGCGCATGATGATGGGCCGCAGCCACGACGGCCAGGGTGCGGATCTGGCGGCGTTGCCGGTGCGCGGCTTCACGCTGGCGCCCACGCAGTGCCCGGCGGTGCTGGACTGGGCCATTGCCGAGCCGGCGCTGCGCATCGTGCACCTGGCGCGCAGCAACCTGCTGGCTGAATTTGCCGACCTGCTGGCAGACGGGCCGGGCCCGGCCGGCCTGCACTTCGAGGCCGAGCGCTTCTTGCGCTTTGTCGACATGAAACAGCGCTACCTGGCCAGCCTGCGCCAGCGCCTGGTGCAGCGCGACGGCGACACGGTGGAGCTGGACGCCAGCCGGCTGAGCCCCGCCACGGTGGCCGAGTTGCTGGCATTCCTGCTGGACGGCCTGCCCTCGGCATCCCACCCGGCGCGCCACGCGGCGCCCCACCCGGCCGCCGAGCCGGCGACCCTGCGCAGCGCGCCACCGGCGCCGGTGATCGCGCGCTTCGACAACCCGCAAGCCGTGGCGCACTGCCTGGCCACGCTCAACCGGCCGGAATGGGCCGACGCCGAGGGCACGCTGGCTGATGCGACCTGAGCACCGCCACCGACCATCGACCAAGGGCCTGCGGGCCCTTTTTTTTCGTCGCTGCAGCACCCCGCCCTGGCCACAAAGCCACGCCGCTGCCCGCCGCAGCCGCACTTGAGGGGGAGATTCAGGCCCGAGCGTGAAAGACCCCACAACTTCAGCCGGGATATGCCTTGACAGCGTCGCGAATCGGTTTTCGCAAAGCCCTCAAGTTGCCAATCGCAAGCGCCGATACCCAAACCAACGGGCGGTCCAACAGGGCCCTCGCGGTCCGGTTAGCCGGCCGATGGACAAAGGCCACGCAGGTGTCCTCTGCACAACGGCGACTAGCGCGGGCGTGTCGGACCAGGGCCGCAAGCCCCGGTCCGGCGTGCGAAGGTGGTGACGGGGATGTCAACGCCGCCACCCGAACAACGCCGGCGCTCTCGCCGGGATTCATGCCTCTGATAGGAAATTACCGTGCCCCAAACCATCAATACCAACCTCAACTCGCTCAATGCGCAACGCAACCTGACCTCGTCGCAGGCGTCGCTGTCGATGTCGATGCAGCGGCTCTCGTCGGGCTTGCGGGTCAACTCGGCCAAGGACGACGCCGCCGGCCTGGCCATCGCCGAGCGCATGACCACCCAGGTGCGCGGCATGAATGTGTCGATCCGCAATGCCAATGACGGCATCTCGATGGCGCAAACCGCCGAGGGCGCGCTGGGCAAGGTGACCGATTCACTGCAGCGCATGCGAGAGCTGTCGGTGCAGGCCGCCAACGCCACCAACTCCAGCAGCGACAAAGACTCACTGGACAAGGAGTTTGGTGAGTTGGCCAAGGAGATCCAGCGCGTGCTGGGCGGCACCAGCTTCAACGGCCAGCGCGTGCTGGGTGCGGATGCCAAGGCGTTTGTCTTCCAGGTGGGCGCCAACACCACCAGCAATGACACCATCGACATCACCACCACCAACCTGACGGCCGACGCCACCCTGACCGCCGTGGCCGGCACCGACAACACCGGCGCCGGCCGGTCGGTGATCGACAACACCGCCCCGGCGGCCACCATCCAGGGCGTGATCGACAAGATCGACGTGGCCATCAGCACCGTCAACGACAAGCGCGCCCTGCTGGGCGCGTCGCAATCGCGCTTTGATTCGGTGATCACCAACCTGCAGATCGGGGTGGAGAACCAGACAGCCGCCCGCAGCCGCATCATGGACACCGACTTTGCAGCCGAAACCGCCAACCTGAGCCGGGCCAACATCCTGCAGCAGGCTGGCAATGCGATGGTCGCGCAGGCCAACCAATTGCCGCAGCAGGTCCTGACCTTGCTTCGATGACGCCTCCTCGGCCCTGACCCCGCAACGCACGACAGGGGGGCAGGCCCGCGCACCACCGGCCGCCCCCTGACCGCCCCGCTGCATGACAACGCGCCGGCCCGGCCCAGGGCCCGGCGCGTTGTTTTGTTCACGCCGCTGCGCGCGCCGCCACGTTGCCCCATCAAGTGCCGGGTTGATCGGCCGATAAGCCCGACAGCAACCCGCCAGTTGCACCGCACCCCATGCCAAGCCATCCCGACCGAAGGAGCCGTCTGTGCCGCAGACCATCAACACCAACATCGTCTCGTTGAATGCCCAGCGCAACCTCAACGGCGCACAAGCCTCACTGGCCAGCTCGATGCAACGCCTGTCCTCCGGCTTGCGCGTCAACTCGGCCAAAGACGATGCCGCCGGCCTGGCGATCGCCGAGCGCATGAATGCCCAGGTGCGCGGCATGAGCGTGGCCGCGCGCAATGCCAACGACGGCATCTCACTGGCCCAGACGGCCGAGGGCGCGCTGGGCAAGGTGTCGGACTCGTTCCAGCGCATGCGCGAGCTGGCGGTGCAATCGGCCAACGCCACCAACTCGGCCAGCGACAAGGATTCTCTGGACAAGGAGTTTGGCGAGCTGGCCAAAGAGGTGCAGCGGGTGCTGGGCGGCACCACCTTCAACGGCCGGCGTTTGATGGGCAGCCAGGCCGGCGCACAGACGTTTCAGGTGGGCGCCAACACCAGCAGTCATGACAGCATCAACATCATCACCACCGACATGACAGCCGACGCCAGCGTCACCGCCGTGGCCGGCACCGACCCCAGCGGCACCGGCCGGGCGCTGATCGACGCCAGCGCCAGTGCCGGCACGATCCAGGGCGTGATCGGCAACATCGACACCGCGCTGGACACGGTGAATGCCCAGCGCGCCACACTGGGCGCATCGCAATCGCGCTTCGACGCGGTGATCGGCAACCTGCAGATCTCGATCGAGAACCAGACCGCCGCCCGCAGCCGCATCATCGACACTGATTTTGCCGCCGAGACCGCGCGGCTGAGCCGGGCCAACATCCTCCAGCAAGCCGGCAATGCGATGGTGGCGCAGGCCAACCAACTGCCGCAGCAGGTGTTGCAACTGCTGCGTTAGCGGGCAAAAAGTTGACGGGCTGTCTTGCCCCCTCTCCCGCACGCGGGAGAGGGGCAAGACCCGACGCTGTGGCAGCGACAGGCGCGAATCAGCAGCGCCGTTGACGGCGCTTTGAACTGCGCCCGCTTCGGTCCTCATTTCGGGGCATCGGCGGCTGGCCGGCTTTCTCACAATAGACCCAACACCTGCGCGACCAGCCGGGTGTTGCCTATCTTGAGGACCGGCCACCATGCCCCAGACGATCAACACCAACCTCAACTCGCTGAATGCCCAGCGCAGCTTGAATTCATCGCAAATGTCGCTGGCCACCTCGATGCATCGGCTGTCGTCGGGCCTGCGTGTCAACTCGGCCAAGGACGACGCCGCCGGGCTGGCCATCGCCGAGCGCATGAATGCCCAGGTGCGCGGCATGAACGCCGCCGTGCGCAACGCCAACGACGGCATCTCGCTGGCGCAGACGGCCGAGGGCTCACTGGGCAAGGTGGCGGATGCCTTGCAGCGCATGCGCGAGCTGGCGGTGCAGTCGGCCAATGCCACCAACTCCAGCAGCGACAAGGATTCTCTGGACAAGGAGTTTGGCGAGCTGGCCAAGGAAATCCAGCGCATCCTGAACGCCACCAGCTTCAACGGCAAACATGTGCTGGGCAGCGAGGCCGGCGCGATGCAATTTCAGGTGGGCGCCAACACCAGCGCCAACGACACCATCGACATCACCACCATGGACATGACCACCGACCCCGGCATCACCGTGGTGGCCGGCACCGACAACACCGGCAACGGCCGGGCGATGATCGACGCCAGCGCGCCGCTGGCCACCATCCACGCGGTGATGGACAACATCGATGCCGCGCTGAACAACGTCAACGCACAGCGCGCCACGCTGGGCGCGTCGCAGTCGCGCTTTGACTCGGTTATTTCGAACCTGCAGGTGTCGGTGGAAAACCAGACCGCCGCCCGGTCGCGCATCATGGACGCCGACTTTGCCGCCGAGACCGCCAACCTGAGCCGCACCCAGATCTTGCAGCAGGCCGGCACGGCGATGGTGGCGCAGGCCAACCAGATGCCGCAGCAGGTGCTCAAACTGCTGCAGGGCTGATCGGGCCGGCACGGCCGATTTCGCCCGATCCCAACACACGGCCCGGCTGTCCGGGCCGTTGCCATTTCTGGCGCCGGGCTCAAGTCGCCGCAACGGCGGCCGATTAAACCGCTGCAAAGGAGCATCCCCACATGGCCACATCCGTCACAGGCAGCGGCAGCATCAGCTCGGCCGGCATCGGCAGCGGGCTGGACGTCAACAGCATCGTCACCGGCCTGATGGCGGTGGAGAAAAGGCCGCTGACCGCGTTGCAAACCCAGGCCACGCAACTGGCCGCCCGGCTGTCTACCGTGGGCAAGATGCAGGGCTATTTCTCGGCGCTGCAAGCCCGGGCCAATGCGCTGACATCGCCCGCGCTGTGGAGCAGCACGCTGGCCAGCTCGTCCGACAGCGCGGCGGTGAAGGTGTCCACCGGCAGCGACGCCACGCCCGGCAACTACAGCGTGGCCGTGAGCCGGCTGGCAGTGGGCCAGACCGTCACCGGCAGCGCACTGGCCAGCAGCAGCACGCTGGGCGCCGGCACGCTGACGATCACGCTGGGCCGCTACGACGGCGGCCCGCCGCCGACCCAATTTACCGGCAAGGCCGGTGTGGCGCCGATCAGCCTGAGCATCGGCGCCGGCGAGTCCAGCCTGGGCGCGCTGCGCGACAAGATCAATGCCGCCGGCGCGGGCGTCAGTGCCACGCTGGTGAGCGACGCCTCGGGCACGCGGCTCAGCCTGCGCTCGAAGGACAGCGGCGCCGAAAACGCCTTTCGCATCGGCGTGACCGAGACCAACGACGACGGCAATGCCGCCACCGGGTTGTCGGCACTGGCCTTTGACGCCACCGACGCCGGCTCACCGATGCTGCGCACCGCCAGCGCGGGCAATGCCGAGCTGACGGTGAACGGCATCGCCCTCAGCTCGGCCAGCAACACGCTGACGAATGTGGTGGACGGCTTGACGCTGAGCCTGCAAAAAACCACATCCACCGACGTGGACGTCAACGTGGCGGCCGATACCGCGTCGGTGAAGACGGCGTTGACCGGCTTTGTCGAGGCGTTTAACAACCTGGCCGGCTTCATCCGCACCCAGACCGCTTACAACGCCGACAGCAAGACCAGCGGCGCGCTGCAGGGCGACCAGGCCACGCTGGCGCTGCAAAGCCAGATGCGCGCGGTGCTGAACGAGGGCAGCAGTGCATCGGCCACCTGGTCGCGGCTGTCGGACATCGGCCTGGCGTTGAAATCCGACGGCACGCTGGAGACCAAGGACAGCAAGCTGGACAACGCGCTGGGCAATCTGGGCGAGTTGAAAAAGCTGTTGGCCACCGATGGTGCCAGCTCGGCCGGCTCGGGCTTCGCACGCCGCTTCAAGCGCCTGTCGGATGCCGCGCTGGGCACCGACGGCGTGTTCCAGAGCCGCACCGACAGCATCCAGGCCAGCGTCAGCCGCAACGGCAAATCACAAGACTCGATGCAGCGCCGCCTGACACTGACCGAGGCCCGGCTGCGGGCCCAGTACTCCGCGCTGGACACCACGATGGCCGGCCTGAGCAGCTTGAGCACCTACATGACGCAGCAGATCTCGCTGTCCAATAAATCCGGCGTCTGAGCGCACAGCCTGAGCGGCTGACTGCTTGACCGGTTGACGCCGAGCCGGTTTGCCGGGCAGGCCGCGCGCTGCGGCGGCGACCGGCCAGCGGCAGTGATGCGGCCGGGCCGCCCCGGCACGCGGTGTACGGTGGGCGGTGGGCAATTGGCAGGCGCCACGCCCAGCCTGGGCGCGCGGGCGCGCGGCGCGCAGGGCGGCGCCCCGGTCGCCACGCTGGACGGCAAGCCGGCCGCCACGCCGTTGGCCGCCCGTCGCCCGCCACCCCACCCGGCGCCACCCCCGCACCCTGTCACGGTCGTGGCAGCCAGCCACTCAAGTCCGGCAGCGCTGATCCGATAAAACCACTACCGAGGCCGCACTCCAGCCGCATCCAGCCGTAGCCCAGCCAGCCAGCCAGCCACAACATGTTCAGCGCACCGCAAGCCCAGCCCTACTCCCGCAACCGGCAGTTTGCCGGCACCTACCACCAGATCGGCGTGCAAAGCATGGTGGCGGGGGCGTCGGCGCACGGCCTGGTCACGCTGCTGTTTGACGGCTTCATCGCCGCCGTGCACCGGGCCAAAGGCGCGCTGCACAGCGCCAACACCGCCGCCAAAGGCGTGGCCATCGGCCATGCGGTGCGCATCATCGACGAGGGCCTGCGATCGGCGCTGGACCTGCAGGGCGGCGGCAAGCTGGCGGCCGATCTGCATGACCTGTACGCCTACGTCTGCATGCGCCTGACGCACGCCAACCTGCACAGCGACGAGGCCGCGCTGGACGAGTGCCTGGCGCTGCTGGCGCCGTTGCGCGAAGCCTGGCAATCGATAGGCGCGCATGTCGATGCGGCCGCCAGTTCTTAACACTTTTTGCAGGCAACGCAGCGAGCCCATCCCCATGAACAGCCCCCTCCTGAGCTACTACGAAGCCATTGAAAAAGCCAGCGCCGACATGTTGGACGCCGCCCGCGCCGGCAACTGGGACCACGTCATCAAGCTGGAGGGCGCCTGTGTGCTGCTCATCAGCCAGCTCAAAAACGCTGCCCGGGGCGACGCCCTGAGTGGCGAAGAGAGCCAGCTCAAATCGCGCATCATGAAACGGGTGCTGGTCAACGATGCCGAGATCCGCCACCTGGCCGAGCCCTGGCTGGAGGACCTGGACCAGATGATGGGCGGCCGGCCCAAGACCTTGCACTGAGCGCCCGGCCCGCCGCGCACCGGCTGCGGCTGCGCACCGCGCCCACACCTCCGCGCCCACCCCGCCAGCACTCCCCACCGGCCGTTCCCACCACCCCAGCCGCCGTCCGCAGGATCCTCGCCATGTCATTTTTCGACACCCGGCCCGCCCCGATTGATACGGACCACGGCGCCGACCTGTTGCAGCCCTTCCGTTGCGACCAGCCGCGCGAGGTGCTGGCACTGCTGCGCACGTTGCGCGACCGTGCCACGCCGGTGGCCCTGTCCGGGCCTGGCGGCGCCAGCCTGGGCGCAACGCTGTGGACGGTGGACAGCGACCGCCAGCGCATCGCCTTCGATGTCGAGCCGGGCGACTGCCAACTGCCCAGCCTGGTCGAGACCAACGAGGCCACCGCAGTGGCCTACCTGGACGCCGTCAAGCTGCAATTCGACCTGCACGACATGGTGCTGGTGCGCAGCGCCAAAGCCAGCGCGCTGCAGGTGCGGCTGCCGCCCAGCGTCTACCGCTTCCAGCGCCGCAGCAGCTACCGCGTGCGCACGCTGGACCGGGCCGCGCCCTGCGCCCATTTGCGCCACCCGGCGTTGCCCGAGATGCCACTGGCGCTGCGCATCCTGGATCTCAGCATCGGCGGTTGCTCGCTGCTGCTGCCCGACGCGGTGCCCCCACTGGCGCTGGGCCTGACCTTGCACGGCGTGCTGCTGGCGCTCGACAGCGAGACCGCGCTGGACGTGACCTTGCGGCTGCAACATGCCAGCTCGGTGCAGTGCAACGCACCGGGCTTGCGCCTGGGCTGCGAGTGGCTGCGCTTGCCCCCGGCCAGCGAGCGGGCCTTGCAGCGCTACATCGACCAGACGCAGAAGCGCCGGCGCCTGCTGTCGCTGGATTGAGCGTGGCCGGCAGCGCAGGCCGGCCGGCCGGCTTCACGCTGGTGGAGCTGGCGATCACGCTGGCGGTGATGGCGGTGTTGGGCGCCATCGCCACCCCGCCTTTTTCAGCGCTGATCGCGCGCCAGCGGCTGCTCGGCGCGGCCCGCCATCTGCAGGCCGACATCGCCCTGGCGCGCCATGAATCGGGGCGCCGCGGCCAGCCGGTGACGCTGCAGTTCCAGCCCGGCCGCCCGTGGTGCTACGCCGTGGTTGCCGGCCCGCCCGCCGATTGCCGCCACGCCCGCCCCGACAGCGCCAGCGGCGTGATCAAGGTGGTGTCGGCCGCTGACCACCCGGGCATCGACCTGCTGGACGCCAGCGCGATGGCCTTGGACGCCGGCAACGGCGCCAGCGTGCAGTCGTTGCGGGCCGGCGGCCACGCGCGCTTTGGCTTGCGCGACGGCCAGGGCTTGCCCGGGTCGATGCAGGTGCAGGTGCGGCTGGGGCCGCAGGGGCGCGGCAGCTTGTGTGCACCGGGCGCGCCGGTGCTGGGCACGCCGGCATGCGTGGTGGCGTCGCCGGGTTCTTGACGCGGCGGGCGGCGGTGCTTGCTGCGCGGTGCGCCGTGGATCGTCTTGGCGCTGGCAGGCGCTGACAGGTGCAGCGTGGGTGCTCTCGGCGCCGGTGTTGGCTGGCAGGTGCCGGGTGGGTGGTCTCTGCGGCGGTGGCCGCTGCCAGGTGCCGGGATTCGGCCCGGCGGCCGCCTCCCTTTCTTTTTGGCGAAAAAGAAAGGAAGCAAAGAAAAGCGCTTGCAAACAGTTTCTATGTCACGCAACTCGACTGCGATCAGCACCACACAGTACTGACTCGCCCGCCCGCGGGCTCAGACAGGGGGCGACTTTTTACCCGGGTGCCAGCCTCCACCACCTGCTCGGCAACCATGTCTGCTCATCTGACCACCGGCGTGGCGGGTTTGGCGCACAAACGCGGAAGCAGCGCCGCCCAAACCGGCGCGCACCCCGTTGAGTTGGCCGCCCAGGTGCGCTTGGGCTGCACTGGCTTGTCAAGTCGAAACCCTGTCTGAGCCGGCGGAGCAGGCGAGTCAGTACTGCGTGTCGGCCATCGCAGTCGGCCCGCGTGACATTGAAACTGTATGCAAGCGCTTTTCTTTGCTTCCTTTCTTTTTCGCCAAAAAGAAAGGGAGGCGGCCGCCGGGCCGAATCCCGGCACTTATCAGCGGCCACCGCCGCCCAGACCACCCACCCGGCACCTGTCAGCGACCACCAGCGCCCAGACCACCCACAGCCAGCGCGCAGCGCCAGGCCCGAGCGCCACCGCCCGGGTCAAACCTGCATGTTCATGATCTCGCTGTAGGCCTGCACCAGCCGGTTGCGCACCGTCAGTGCGGCGGTAAACCCGAGTTGCGACTTGTTCATCGCGATCATCGTCTGCTCCAGACTCACCGTCGGGTTGTCGAGCTGCAACTCGCGCTGCAACGCGCCGGCCTCGAGTTGTGAATCACTCACCGCGCGCAGCGCCTGCGTCATCGCCGCACCAAAACTGGCGGCCTCGGTGGCCGGCGCCGGCCCGCCCACCGGGTGGCCGTCCGGGCGCAAACCGGCGCGGGCCACGGCCTGGGCAAAGTCGAAGGGTTTGAGGTCCAGTTTCATCGGGGGTGGGCAGTCAGATCGGGCACAGCCAACGGGCCATCGGCGGC
>JANLOP010000007.1:0-29256 GCA_031366635.1 Betaproteobacteria bacterium
CCCACGGTCTTGGTCTTGAGCATGATCTTGTCGAAGCGCGGCGCGTTCATCTTTTGCCACACCTTGACCAGATCACGGTCGGCGCCCTGCATCAGGCTGTCGAGCATCTCCACCACATCGAGCCGGGCGCCGAGCGTGGAATACACCGTGGCCATCTCCAGCCCGATGATGCCGCCGCCGACGATCAGCATGCGCTTGGGTGTCTGGCGCAACTCCAGCGCGCCGGTGCTGTCGACAATGCGCGGATCGTCGGGCAAAAACGGCAGCCGCACCGCTTGCGAGCCGGCGGCGATGATGCATTGCTTGAACTTGATCGTTTGGGACTTGCCGGTCCTGGCCTGGGCGTCGCCGCTGGTTTCTTCCACCGTGACGTGGTGCGGATCGGCGAATGTGCCGTAGCCGCGCAGCACTGTCACCTTGCGCATCTTGGCCATCGCCGCCAGGCCGCCGGTCAACTTGGCCACCACCTTGTCTTTGTGGCCCAGCAGCTTGGGCAAATGCACCGTGGGCGGGGCAAATTCAACGCCCAGATCGGCAAAGTGCTTGACCTCGTCCATCACGCTGGCCACATGCAGCAGGGCTTTGGACGGGATGCAGCCGACGTTCAGGCAGACCCCGCCCAGGGTGGCATAGCGCTCGACGATCACGGTTTTGAGGCCCAGATCGGCGGCACGGAAGGCGGCCGAATAGCCGCCCGGGCCGGCGCCCAGCACCAGCAGGTCGCATTCGAGATCAGCCGCACCGGCATAGCTGGCGGCGGTGGCTGCCACGGCGGGTGGCGCGGCAGCGGCAGCCGGCGCCGCAGGGGGCGGTACTGCCACGGCAGGCGCCGGCGCCGCAGCGCCAACAGCGGCCTCCAGCAGCAGGATCAGCGTGCCCTGGTTGATCTTGTCGCCCAGCGCCAGCTTGATCTCCTTGATCACACCCGCTGCGCTGGACGGGATTTCCATCGACGCCTTGTCGCTTTCCACCGTCAGCAGGCTTTGCTCAATGGCCACGGTGTCACCCGGCTTGACCAGAATCTCGATCACCGCCACGTCCTTGAAATCGCCGATGTCGGGCACAGTCACTTCGATCAACGCCATGTGGGTCTCCTGTTCTTGGGGTTGGGCGCGGTCACAGCAGCACGCGGCGGAAGTCGGCCAGGATGGCGCCGAGGTAGACATTGAAGCGGGCGGCGGCAGCGCCGTCGATCACCCGGTGGTCCCAGCTCAGGCTGAGCGGCAGCATCAGGCGCGGCGCAAATTGCTTGCCGTCCCAGCGCGGCTCGATGGCACTTTTGCAGACGCCCAGGATAGCCACCTCGGGTGCATTGATGATGGGCGTGAAGTAACGCCCGCCAATGCCACCGAGTGAGCTGATCGAGAAGCAGCCGCCGCTCATGTCGGCCGGGCCCAGCTTGCCGTCGCGGGCTTTTTTGGCCAGGTCAGCCATTTCCTGGCTGATCTGCAGCACGCCTTTTTTGTCGGCGTCCTTGATCACCGGCACCATCAGGCCGTTCGGTGTGTCGGCGGCAAAACCGATGTGGAAATAGCTTTTGAACACCAACTGGTCGCCGTCCAGGCTGGCATTGAACTCGGGGAACTTCTTCAGCGCCGCCACCGATGCCTTGATCAAAAAGGCCAGCATCGTCAGCTTGACGCCGGATTTTTCGTTCTCCTTGTTCATCTGCAAGCGGAAAGCTTCCAGCTCGGTGATGTCGGCATCGTCATGGTTGGTGACGTGTGGGATCAGCACCCAGTTGCGGTGCAGGTTGGCGCCGCTGATCTTCTTGATGCGCGACAGATCTTTGCGCTCCACCGGGCCGAACTTGGCGAAATCGACTTTGGGCCAGGCCAGCAGGCCGGGGAAGGCCTCACCGCCGCCACCCCCGCTGGCCGCCGCCGGGGCCGGCGCTTTGGCTTTTTGCTGGGCGGTCTGCACCGCGCCGGCCATCACGTTCTTGACAAAGCCCTGCACGTCGTCCTGGGTGATGCGGCCTTTGGGGCCGCTGCCGGCCAGCTCGGCCAGCGGCACGCCCAGACCACGCGCCAGGCGGCGGATGGACGGTGAAGCATGTGGCAGTGCGGCTTTTGGCGCCGTGGGCTCGTGCGGCGGCAGCGCGGCGGTGGGGGCGGTGCGGTCGGCCAGCGGCGCGGTGGGCGGGGTGCTGACGACAAGCGCCGCCTTGGCCGGGGCGGCTACGGCAGCGGCGGTTGTGGCGGTTGTGGCGGTTGTGGCGGTTGTGGCGGTTGTGGCGGTTGTGGCGGCTGGCGCAGCAGCGCCGCCGGCACCTTCGATCACCACCACCAGCGAGCCCTTTTTGACTTTGTCACCGAGCGCCACCTTGACCTCTTTGACCACGCCGGCATGGCTGGACGGGATTTCCATCGACGCCTTGTCGGATTCGACCGTGATCAGGCTTTGCTCGACCTTGATGGTGTCGCCGGGTTTGATCATCACCTCGATGACAGCCACTTCGTCGAAATCACCGATGTCGGGCACAAACACCTCGATGCGGCCCCCACCCTCACCCCGGCCCTCTCCCGCCGGGGCGGGAGAGGGAGAAGTTGCCCGCGCTGTGGGCGCGGCGGCAGCAGAAACAGGTGCCACCGTGGCAGCGGCGTCGGGCTTGGCCCCCTCTCCCGCAACGGCGGGAGCGGGTTGGGCTGAGGGTGCGGCCAGCGCAGCCGCTCCCGCCACCCCCGCCACCTCCAGCATCAACAACAACGAGCCCTCGTTGATCTTGTCGCCAATCGCCACCTTCAACTCTTTGACCACCCCGGCATGGCTGGACGGGATCTCCATCGACGCCTTGTCGCTTTCCACCGTCACCAGGCTTTGCTCGGCGGCCACGGTGTCACCCGGCTTGACCAGCAGCTCGATCACCGCCACGTCTTTGAAGTCGCCGATGTCCGGGACTCTGATTTCAATCGTTGCCATGTTGTCAGTCTCCGTCTGGTTTTTGTGCGTACTTCAGGCGTACAGCGGATTGATCTTGTCGACATTCAGCGCGTATTGCTTGATCGCCTCGGCCACCCGGGCCTGCGGCAGCGCGCCCTCGTCGGCCAGGCATTTGAGCGCCGCCACGACGATGTAATGCCGGTTGATCTCGAAGTGCTCACGCAGCTTGCTGCGGAAATCGCTGCGGCCAAAACCGTCGGTGCCCAGCACTTTGTAGGTGCGGCCATGCCCTTGCGAATCTTTTGGCATGTAAGCCCGGATCTGCTCACCAAACACCTTGATGTAGTCGGTCGAGCAGATCACCGGCCCGGCATGTGCGGCCAGTTGCCGGGCGACAAACGGCACCCGCGGTGCATCGGTCGGGTGCAGCAGGTTGAAGCGCTCGGCATCCTGGCCGTCACGCGCCAGCTCATTGAAGCTGGGGCAACTCCAGACCTTGGCGGCCACGCCCCAGTCGGCCTCCAGCAGCACTTTGGCCGCCATCGACTCGCGCAGGATGGTGCCCGAGCCCAGCAGGTTGACCTGGGGTTGGCCCTGGCCTGCAACCGCGTCCTGCAGCAAATACATGCCCTTGATGATCTGGTCTTCGGTGCCGGCGGTCAGGCCGGGCATCGCGTAGTTCTCGTTCAGCAGGGTGATGTAGTAATACACGTTGTCCTGACGCTCGACCATGCGCTTCAGGCCGTGCTGCAGGATCACGCCCACCTCGTGCGCAAAGGTCGGGTCGTAACTCACACAGTTCGGGATCGTGCCGGCCAGGATGTGGCTGTGCCCGTCCTCATGCTGCAAGCCCTCGCCGTTCAAGGTGGTGCGGCCCGATGTGCCGCCCATCAAAAAGCCCCGTGCCTGCATGTCACCAGCGGCCCAGGCCAGATCGCCGATGCGCTGGAAGCCGAACATCGAGTAGTAGACAAAAAACGGCACCATGATGCGGTTGTTCGTCGAGTACGACGTGGCCGCGGCAATCCAGCTCGACATGCCACCGGCCTCGTTGATGCCCTCTTGCAGCACCTGGCCGTCTTTGGCCTCGCGGTAATACATCACCTGGTCTTTGTCCACCGGGGTGTACTTCTGGCCCTCGGGGTTGTAGATGCCGATCTGGCGGAACAGCCCTTCCATGCCAAAGGTGCGGGCCTCGTCCACCAGGATGGGCACGGTGCGTGGGCCGATCTGCTTGTCGCGCAGCAGGATGGTCAGAAAGCGCACATAAGCTTGGGTGGTGCTGATCTCGCGGCCCTCCACCGTGGCGTCCAGCACCGGCTGGAAGGTGGCCAGATCGGGCACGATGAACTGCTCATCGGCCTTGCTGCGGCGGTGCGGCAGGTAGCCGCCCAGTGCCTGCCTGCGCTCATGCAGGTATTTCATCTCCGGCGTGTCGTCGGCCGGCTTGTAAAACGGGATGCCCTTGGCGAGCTGCTCATCGCTGATCGGGATGTTGAAGCGGTCGCGCATGCCTTTGATGTCATCGTCGGTGAGCTTTTTGGCCTGGTGGGCGGTGTTTTTGCCCTCGGCCGCCTTGCCCATGCCAAAACCCTTCACCGTCTTGATCAACAGCACCGTGGGCTGGCCTTTGGTATTGGCGGCCCGGTGGTAGGCGGCATAAACTTTTTGCGGGTCATGGCCACCGCGTTGCAGGCGCCAGATGTCTTCGTCGCTCATCTTGGCCACCATCTCCAACGCCTTCGGGTGCTGGCCAAAAAAGTGTTTGCGCACAAAGGCACCGTCGTTGGCCTTCATGGCCTGGTAGTCGCCGTCCACCGTGTCCATCATGATTTTGCGCAGGATGTGCTCTTTGTCGCGCGCCAGCAGCGGGTCCCAGTAGCCGCCCCACAGCAGCTTGATGACATTCCAGCCCGAGCCGCGAAACTCGCCTTCCAGCTCCTGGATGATCTTGCCGTTGCCACGCACCGGGCCGTCCAGCCGCTGCAGATTGCAGTTGATGACAAAGATCAGGTTGTCCAGCTTCTCGCGTGCCGCCAGGCCGATCGCGCCCATGGATTCAGGCTCGTCCATCTCGCCGTCGCCGCAAAACACCCAGACCTTGCGCTGGCTGGTGTCGGCAATGCCGCGCGCATGCAGGTACTTCAAGAACCGCGCCTGGTAAATCGCCATCAACGGCCCCAGGCCCATCGACACGGTGGGGAACTGCCAGAAGTTGGGCATCAGCTTGGGGTGCGGGTAGCTCGACAAGCCCTTGCCGTCCACTTCTTGGCGGAAGTTCAAAAGCTGCTCTTCGCTGATCCGGCCCTCCAAGAAAGCCCGGGCGTAAATGCCGGGCGACGAATGGCCCTGGATGTAGAGCAGGTCACCGCCGTGGCCTTCGCTTTCGGCATGCCAGAAGTGATTGAAGCCGGCGCCAAACATCGTGGCGACCGACGCAAAAGACGAGATGTGGCCGCCCAGGTCACCGCCATCCGCCGGGTCCAGCCGGTTCGCCTTGACCACCAGCGCCATCGCGTTCCAGCGCATGTAGGCACGCAGCCGCTCTTCGATTTCCAGGTTGCCGGGGCAGCGCTCTTCCTGGTCGGTGGGGATGGTGTTGACGTAGGCGGTGTTGGCTGAAAACGGCCGGTCGATACCGGCCTGGCGGGCCTCGTCGATCAGTTGCTCCAGCAAGAAGTGGGCGCGCTCCGGGCCCTCGTTGGCAATGACGGCGTCCAGCGCCTCCAGCCATTCACGGGTTTCCTGGGCATCGGTGTCGTTGGCGGCAGCGCCAAGAAAGGATTGCGGCATGGCGGACATCGTTGGTCTCCTCGATCAAAGTCGGGTGGGTGGGGCACGGGGTGCGTCGGGCGGCGCGAAGTTTGGCACAAAGCCTGACATTTTTCAAATGGCGCGAGTTGATTTCGTATGGTGGGAAACTGCAATGCCAGCAGCCTGCCCGCCCGCGCGCTGTTGAGCGGTCGTGAGGGCCGGGCACCGGGATAATCCGCCGATGATGCCTAAATCTCCAGGCCCGGCCGGTGGCAGCAGCAGCACCGGCCAGCGCCGACTGATTGGCCGCTGGTGGCGCCGCCAATCGCCGGCACGGCAAGACCGGCTGGCCACGTTTGGCCCGCTGGCGTCGGTGTTGTTGTTTCTGGCGGCCATCATTTTGGCCTTCTGGTATTTGCGCAATGAAGAGTTGGAGCGTGAGGTGGAAGCGGTGACCCGCGACACCGAGATCGCCCAGCAGCAGATCCGGCTGCACCTGATCGAGAACCAGGAGCAACTGGTGCGCATGGCGCGAGAATTTGTCACCCGTGAGCTGGCTGTGGCCGATTTCACGCCCCAGGCCGTGGCCTTTGCCAATGACCGGCCCGAGGTCAGCCAGCTCGTCTGGCTGGGCGCTGACCGCCGGCCCCGGGCCCGCCATTCGGTGCAGATCGAGCGCGAGGACAGCGCCACGCCCAGCGCCGCCGCCGCGTCGCAGGCGCCCGGCCGCAGCGAGACGGAATGGGCCTTTATCGCCGCGCGTGATTTGCGCCAGCCGATCTACTCACGCCCGTTCAAAGACCGGTTTGGCGTGGTGCTGTTCCAGGTCCATGTGCCGATGCTGTCGCGCGGCCAGTTTGCCGGTGTGCTGGTGGCCGATTACGGTGTCGAGACGCTGATGCGCCACTACGTCACCAGCGAGGTGACACGCCGCCACGCGATGGCCGTGATCGACGACAGCGGCCACACGATTGCCAGCAGTGTGCTGCCGATGCCCGGCGACGCCCGCCAGCGCGCGGCCATCGTGCATGACGTGCCGCTGGCGCCGGCCGCCAACGGGCTGGTGCTGCGTGGCAGCGGCTACCGCAGCTCGGTCGGGCTGATCAGCAACACGCTGTTCTGGATGGTGGTGGCGCTGTCGGTGCTCACGCTGTGGATGCTGCTGGGCACCTGGCGCCACATGCGGCGGCGCTCGCAGATCCAGGGCGCGCTGGTGCAGGAGACCAACTTCCGCCGGGCGATGGAAAACTCGATGCTCACCGGCATGCGGGCGATGGATGTCGAAGGCCTGGTCAGCTATGTCAACCCGGCGTTTTGCGCGATGACCGGCTTTACCGAAGACGAGTTGATCGGCCGCCTGCCGCCCTACCCCTACTGGCCCACCGAGCGCATCGACGAGAACGCCCGCCTGCTGCAGCAAGAGCTGCAAGGCCGCAGCCCGGCCGGCGGCATCGAGGTCAAGGTGATGCGCAAGAACGGCACCTTGTTTGATGCCCGGATGTATGTCTCGCCGCTGGTCGATGGGCGCGGCCAGCAGACCGGCTGGATGACGTCGATGACCAACATCACCGAGGCCAAGCGGATTCGAGACCAGCTCAGCGCATCGCATGAGCGCTTCACCACCGTGCTGGAGGGGCTGGAGGCGGCGGTCTCGGTGCTCTCTGTCCAGCAAGGTGAGCTGCTGTTTGCCAACCGGTCTTACCGGCTCTGGTTTGGCGCTGATGCGCGCGGCCATGCGCTGCTGGCCAGCGGCACCGCGCCCACCTTGCCGATCACGCTGGCCGACCATGACGACGAGGACAACCTGTCGGGCCTGCCCACGCAAGAGCTCACCGGCGTCGGCGCCAACCCGCGGGAGGTCTATGCCGCCAGCCTGGGCAAGTGGTTTGACGTGCGCGCCCGCTACCTGCAGTGGACCGACGGCCGGCTGGCGCAGATGCTGATCGCCACCGACGTGACCGCGCGCCGCCGCGCCGAAGAGCTGGCCGCCCAGCAGGCCGAAAAAGCCCAGGTGTCGAGCCGGCTGATCACGATGGGCGAGATGGCGTCGTCGGTGGCGCATGAGCTGAACCAGCCGCTGACAGCGATCACCAACTACTGCTACGGCATGGTGTCGCGGGTCAAGGCCGACGCCATCGACCGCGAAGCGCTGATCGCTGCACTCGGCAAAACGGCCCGCCAGGCTGAGCGCGCCGGCCAGATCATCCACCGCATCCGCGCCTTCGTGAAAAAGAGCGAGCCGCAGCGCCAGCCGTCGCAGGCCCGGCAGATCGTTGATGACGCGGTGGAGCTGGCCAGCATCGAGCTGCGCCGGCGCAATGTGGCCATCCACGCTTACGTGGCGCAGCGCCTGCCGACGATCCACTGTGATCCGATCCTGATCGAGCAGGTGCTGCTCAACCTGCTGAAAAACGCCGCCGAGGCCATCGACAGCGCTGGGCTGCCGGCGTCACGGCGCCACATTGAGCTGCGCGTGATCCCGCGCCACAGCCCCGAGGAAGGGGGGGTGATCGAGTTCAGCGTCACCGACATGGGCCCGGGCCTGGCCGTCGAGGTGATCGCCCGGCTGTACGAGGCATTCTTCTCCACCAAGGCCGAAGGCATGGGCATCGGCCTGTCACTTTGCCGGTCGATCATCGAGAGCCACCGCGGCCGGATCAAGGCCCAGAACCTCTACAATGGCGCCCTAGTTTCAGGGTGTCGGTTTGCCTTCACCCTGCCCGTCGACACCACGACGCGGCACGAGGAACGCCCGCTGCTTTTGCCGTCCGATGACGCAGCACTCGATGGCGACGCCTCCACCCGCGGCAGCCCCGCAGCGAGAACCCTCTCATGAGCCTGATTCCCAAGAAGGGCACGGTCTATGTTGTCGATGACGACGAGGCGGTGCGTGATTCATTGCAGTGGTTGCTGGAGGGCAAGGACTACCGCGTCAAATGCTTTGATTCAGCCGAGTCGTTTCTGTCCCGGTTTGACCCGCGCGAAGTGGCCTGCCTGATCGCCGACATCCGCATGGACGGCATGAGCGGGCTTGAGTTGCAAGACCGCTTGCTGGAGCGCAAAAGCCCGCTGCCGGTGGTCTTTATCACCGGCCACGGCGATGTGCCGATGGCCGTGACGACGATGAAAAAAGGCGCGATGGATTTCATCGAAAAGCCGTTCAAAGAGGACGAGTTGACGGGCCTGGTCGAGCGCATGCTCGATCAAGCCCGCTCGGCCTTCAGCCAGCACCAGGAGCAGGCCAGCCGCGATGCCCTGCTCTCCCGCTTGACGACCAGGGAGGCCCAGGTGCTGGAGCGCATCGTCGCCGGCCGGCTCAACAAGCAGATCGCCGATGACCTGGGCATCAGCATCAAGACGGTGGAGGCGCACCGCGCCAACATCATGGAAAAGTTGAACGCCAACACGGTGGCCGACTTGTTGAAGATCGCGCTGGGCGCCAACAGCAGCAGCAGCGCCAAGGCTTGAGCCACAGCGACACCCCCGGCCGCTGCTTGCCCAGCGGCTTTTTGCTTTTTTCAAGCCTTCGTCCTTGGCTGCCCGGTTGAAAACGCCCCCATGCCCGCCCACCTGATCAGCGGCACTGCGTTGTCGCAACAGATCCGTGCCGATGTCGGCCGGCGCGCTGCCGCCCTCACCGCCCGGGGCACCACGCCCGGCCTGGCGGTGATTCTGGTGGGCGACGATCCGGCATCGGCGGTTTATGTGCGCAACAAGGTCAAAGCCTGCCATGAGCACGGCCTGCATTCGGTGCTCGACCGCTACGACACCAGCCTGCCCGAGGCCGAACTGCTGGCCCGCATCCAGGCGCTGAACCACGACCCCGCCGTGCACGGCATCCTGGTGCAGATGCCGCTGCCCAGGCACATCAGCGCGCAGCGGGTGATCGAGACAATTGCCACCGCCAAAGACGTGGACGGCTATTCGGTGCAAAGCGCCGGTGAGTTGATGGCCGGGCTGCCCGGGCTCCGCCCCTGCACGCCGTATGGCTGCATGAAGCTGATCGAATCCACTGGCGTCGATTTGCGCGGCAAGCATGCGGTGGTCATCGGCCGCAGCAACACCGTGGGCAAGCCGATGGCGCTGCTGCTGCTGCAGGCCAATGCCACGGTCACCGTCTGCCACAGCGCCACGCCCGATCTAGCGGTTTTTACCCGTTCTGCCGATGTGGTGGTGGTGGCGGTGGGCCGGCGCCACACGCTGACGGCCGGGATGGTCAAACCCGGCGCCATCGTCATCGACGTGGGCATGAACCGGGTGCCTGAGGGCGAACCCGGCGCCGGCAAGCTGTGCGGTGATGTCGATTTTGCTGCGGTGCGCGCGGTGGCCGGCTGGATCACCCCGGTGCCGGGCGGCGTGGGGCCGATGACCATCACCATGCTGCTGGTCAACACGCTTGAATCGGCTGAACGCGCCGCCAGATAACCGTAAGGCTGTTTTTGCAGAAAGCCGTCCATGAGCGACATCAGCGACCGGACCAACATGAGCGACCTGACCAATATGAGCAACATGAGCAACCCCCTGCTGTCGTCGGCCGGCCTGCCGGACTTTGCCGCCATCCGGCCCGAGCACATCACCCCGGCACTCGATGTGCTGCTGCCGGCTGCCGACGCCGCGCTGGCGCTGGCGGTCAGTGCGGACGTGCCCGCCGACTACCAGGCGCTGTCGGCCGCACTCGACGTGCCGCTTGAGCGCTTGTCGATGGCCTGGCAGGCCGTGGGCCACTTGAATGCGGTGGTCAACACGCCCGAGTTGCGCGAGGCTTACAACGCCAACCTGGCACGGATCACCGAGTTCCATACCCGGCTCGGCGCTGACGAGCGCCTGTACGCCAAATACAAGGCCGTGGCCAGCAGCCCGGCCGCCGCCAGCCTGAGCCCCGCCCGGCGCCAGGCGCTGGCCCATGCGATGCGCGATTTTGTGCTGTCAGGTGCCGAGTTGCAGGGCGCTGCCAAAAGCCGTTTTGCCGCCATCCAGGAGCGCGGTGCCGAGCTGGGCCAGCAGTTCAGCGAGCATGTGCTGGACGCCACCGACGGCTTCACGCTGCTGGCCACGACAGCGCAAATGGCCGGTGTGCCCGACGACGTGCGCCAGCAAACCCAGGCTGCCGCTGCCGCGCTGGGCCTGGACGGCCACCAGCTCACGCTGCACATGCCGGTGTATCTGCCGGTGATGCAGTACGCCACTGATCGCAATCTGCGTGAACAGTTGTACCGCGCCTATGTCACCCGGGCCAGTGAGCTGGGCACGGCCGAGCGCGACAACAGCCCGCTGATGGCCGAGTTGCTGCAATTGCGCGCCGAAGAAGCCGCGCTGCTGGGCCAGCCGAGTTACGGCCATTTGTCGCTGGTGCCCAAGATGGCCGAATCGCCCGACCAGGTGATCGCGTTTTTGCGCGATCTGGCGGCCCGTGCCCGGCCGCATGCCGAGCGCGACCTGGCCGAGTTGCGCGCTTTTGCCGCCGAGCATCTGAACCTGCCCGATTTGCAAGCCTGGGACCAGGCTTTTGCCGCTGAGAAGCTGAAAGAAGCGCGCTACGCCTTCAGCGAGCAGGCCGTCAAACAGTATTTCACCGAGCCCCGGGTGCTGGACGGCCTGTTCCACATCGTCGAGACGCTGTTTGATGTGCGCATCCGGGCTGACGAGGCGGCCGTCTGGCACCCCAGCGTGCGCTTTTTCCGCATCGAGCGGCCGGGCACGGGTGATGGCGCGCCCGCGCTGGTGGGCCAGTTCTACCTCGACCCGTATGCCCGGCCCGGCAAGCGGCCCGGCGCCTGGATGGATGGGGTGCGCGGCCGCTGGCAACGCCCTGATCGGGCTGCGGGCGCCGATGCGCTGCAAACCCCGGTGGCGCACCTGGTGTGCAATTTTGCGGCGCCGGTGGGCCAGGTTGACGGCAAAGACCGGCCCGCCTTGCTCACCCACGACGACGTGATCACGCTGTTTCATGAGTTTGGCCACGGTCTGCACCACATGCTGACCCAGGTGGACGAGCTGGCGGTATCCGGCATCTCGGGTGTCGAATGGGACGCGGTGGAGTTGCCGAGCCAGTTCATGGAGAATTTTTGCTGGGAATGGGATGTGCTGGCACGCCTGACCGCCCACGTCGACACCGGCCAGCCACTGCCGCGTGATTTGTTTGACCGGATGGTGGCGGCGCGCAATTTTCAAAGCGGTTTGCAGACGCTGCGCCAGGTCGAGTTCTCGCTGTTCGACATGCGCATCCACACCGAGGCCGACGCACCGGCCCGGCTGCAGGCGCTGCTGGACGAGGTGCGGGCAGAAGTCAGTGTCAACACGCCACCCGCCTTCAACCGCTTCCAGCACACCTTCTCGCATATTTTTTCCGGCGGCTATTCGGCCGGTTATTACAGCTACAAATGGGCCGAGGTGCTGTCGGCGGATGCCTTCGAGGCGTTTGAGGAGCAAGGCGTGTTCAACCCCGAGGTGGGCCAGCGCTTCAGGCGCGAGATTCTTGAGGCCGGTGGCAGCCGGCCGGCGATGGACAGCTTCAAAGCCTTCCGCGGCCGTGAACCCCGTCTTGATGCGCTGCTGCGCCACCAGGGCATGGCTTGAGCGGCGGCGCTGCGTGGGCTAGATTGCAAGCCATGACCACACACCGCGCCGTTTTCAAAACAGTCTTCGCGCTGGCCGTGCTGGCGGGCGTGGCTGGCGCCCAGGCCCAGTACAAGGTGGTGGGGCCGGACGGCAAGATCACCTACACCGACCGGCCGCCCACCCAGGCCGGCAACCAGGTGCAGCCGCTGCGCCCGGGCGGCGGGCCGGCGGGGCCCATCACCCCGCCCGCCAGCGCCGCACTGCCGGCCGAGTTGCGGCCGCTGGTGGCGCGCTTTCCGGTGCTTCTGTACACCAGCGCCGACTGCGCGCCGTGTGATGCCGGCCGCAAGCTGCTGGCCGAGCGCGGTGTGCCATTCAATGAGCGCACGGTGGGCAGCGACGATGACCTGGCCGCGCTGCAACGCCTGACCGCCGGCCGCACCGTGCCGGCACTGATGGTGGGTGCGCAGGCGCTGCGCGGCTTTCAAGAGACCGACTGGCAGGCCACGCTCGACCTGGCCGGCTACCCGCGTGAATCGCGCCTGCCACGCGGCTACCAGCCACCCGCCGCCACGCCGGTGGTGGCGCGCACGCCGGTGGAACTGGCGGGCCCGGTGGTGCGGCCCGTGGCCGAGCCGCCAGCGGCGGTGGCGGCGCCGGCGGCGTCAGCGGCGTCAGGCATCCGGTTCTGAGTGCCGGCAGGCGCCCGACGCGGCCAACCCGGTCAAGCCGCCCGCTCGCCCGCAAACACCTTCTGCAAGCCCCGCGCTGCCCAACTGCCGCTGCCCACCGCCGCGCCCATCAGCCAGAACAACACGCCAGGCCCCAGCGCCGTGCCGGCCAGGCCGAAGGCCAGCGGCATCACGCTGCTGGAGAAATTGATCGCCATCGAGCGCAAAGCAATCGCCTCACCATGGCGGTGGGCCGGTGTCAGGTGGTGCAGGGTGCTCATGATCATCGGCTGCACGGCCCCCAAGGTCAGCCCCAGCAGCAGCGCGCAGCCACCCATCAGCCACGGCGTCGCGGCAAACGGGTAGAGGCCGAACACCGCACCTGTCAACAGCATCGCCACCCGCAGCACTGTCACCTCGCGCAGCCGGTGCGCCAGCAGCGGGACGACAAACCGCACTGCGGTGACGGCGGCCGTGAAAACCCCCAGCACCAGGCCGATGGTGGACGCGCTGTAGCCCCGCGCGTGGCCCAGCACCGGCACGGCAAAGCTGTGCACGTCCCAACTGGCCGACAGCAGCCAGTTGACAAACAGCAGGCGCCGCAGGCCGGGCGTGGCCAGCAGATCCCAGCGGCTGCGGCCCGGCCCGCGGGCGGCGGCGGCGCGCGGCCGGGCCAGCACTGGCACCCGCCGCGCCACCGCCAGTGACAGCAGCGGCATGGCCATCAGCAGCGCGTAGGCGCTGGCATAGCCCGCCGCGTCGATCATGAAACCGGCGCTGACGGGGCCCACCACATTGGCCAGCGACGGTGCCATGCCCAGCCAACTGAAGACGCGCAGCCGCTCGGTGGACGTGCTGACCATCTGGCCAGCGCTGCGCTGGATGGCGATCAGGCCCAGGTTGGTGCCCACGCCCGAGGCCGCCGCGCCCACGCAATTGAGCCCGAATTGCCAGCCGCCGGGCAACCAGCAGGCCGCCAGCGCACAGCCCGCACCGGCCATCGTGAATCCCACCGCCAGCCGCACCGGCCGGTGGTAGCCGTGGCGGTCGGCCATGCGGCCCGCGCCCATCGCGGTGAGCACCGGCAGCGCGGCGAACAGCGCCAGCAGCACCCCCACCGCCCAGGCGCTATCGCCCGCTTGCAGCGCTTGCAGCGGTGCAGCCAAACGCTGGCCAGCCATCGCGCCATGCAAAGCGATCTGGCCAACGATCAGCAGCCGCAGCATGCCGGCCGGGCGCTGCGGGCTGGGCGGGGTTGCGGTTGCGGTTGCGGCTGTGCTTTCGGTTGCGGCGGGGGTTGCGGCCACCACGGCGCCGGGCCGGGCGGCGTCAGGCGGCTTGGCCATCCCGGCTCAGACCGGCACGCGGTCGCCTGCCAGCGGCGGGCTGTCGGCCTCGCTGGCGCTGTCGTCGCCGTCATCGGTCGCCAGCCCGGACAGCAACTGCTGCGCCCGGTGATCAGGCAGTGATTCGACATCGCGCAGCGTGCGCACCATCGCCCGGGTGCGCACGCCGGCCTGGTCAATCGTGTTGCTGGCCTCATCCAGCTTTTTCTTGGTGCGGGCCAGCACGTCGCCAAACTTGCCGAACTCGGTCTTGACGGCGCCCAGCACCTGCCAGACCTCGGTGCTGCGCTGCTCCAGTGCCAGCGTGCGGAAACCCATTTGCAGGCTGGTCAGCGTGGCCAGCAAGGTGGTGGGCCCGGCCAGTGTGACGCGGTGCTCACGTTGCAGCGCCTCAACCAGACCGGGCCGGCGCAGCGCCTCGGCGTACAGGCTTTCGGTGGGCACAAACAGGATGCCGAAATCGGTGGTGTGCGGCGCGGCAATGTATTTCTCGCGGATCGACCGGGCTTCCAGCTTGAGCCGGGCCTCCAGCGCCTTGGCCGCCAATTCAACCGCCGGGGCGTCGGCGCGGTCTTGCGCGTCGAGCATGCGCTCATAGTCCTCACGCGGAAATTTGGCGTCGATGGGCAGCCACAGCGGCGGCCCGCCAGCGCCGCCCGCACCCGCCGCTTGCCGCCCGGGCAGACGGATCGCAAACTCGACCCGGGCGCCGCTGCCGGGCACGGTTTCCACGTTGGCGGCGTACTGCTCGGGCGTGAACACCTGCTCCAGCAGGCCGGCGAGTTGCACCTCACCGTAAATGCCGCGTGATTTGACGTTGGTCAGCACCCGGTTCAGCGAGCCGACATCGCGCGCCAGGCCCTGCATCTCACCCAGGCCCTGGTGCACCTGCTCCAGCCGGTCGGCCACTTGCTTGAAGCTCTCACCCAGGCGCTGCTCCAGCGTGGCGTGCAGTTTCTCGTCCACCGTGGCGCGCATCTGCTCCAGCTTGGCCTCGTTGCCTTGCTGCAGCGCGGTCAGCCGGCCTTCCACCGCCTGGCGCACCTCCGTCAAGCGGCGCTCGTTGGCGTCGCTCAAGGCTTTGAGCTGCTCGGCCAGCGTGCTGCCAAAGCGCTGCAAGGATTGCGCGCTGCTGTCGGCCTGGCGCCGCAGCGCGCTGTCTTGGGCCTCACGCGCGGCCTGGCTTTGCTGCACGCCTTGCGTGGCGGCTTGTTGCAGCGATAACGCCACCTGCTGCTGCAGCGCCGCCAACTGGCTGCGGAACGAGTCGATCTGCTCGTTCTGGGTGCGCGCCACGTCGCCACTTTGTGTCAGCAGGGTTTGCTGAAACAGGCTCAGCGCGCCGGCCAGCTCTTGCCGGCTGGTGCGGGCGCTGCTTTGCAGCTCGTCGCGCTGGTCGCGCGCCAGGCGGTCGGCCTGCTCGCGCTGGGCGCTTGACTGGGCGGCCAGCGCCGCCACATCCAGGCGCAGCGGTGCGACGGCGGCGCCCAGCTTGGTCGGGCGCAGCGCCAGCCAGACGAGGATCAACAGATTGAGCGCCAGCAGGCCAGGCAACCACCATTCATTCATCGGCCGATTCTCTCAGGCCGCAACCCCCCGATCGGCCGCCACAAAAGCGCAGCGGGCGTGCAGCCTTGCAGCCGCACGCCCGCTGACAGGGACGGTCAGCGATCAGGCTTTCGCCACGTTCTCCGCCGTGAACGGCATGCGCCGCACACGCTTGCCGGTGGCAGCAAACATCGCGTTGGCCACCGCCGGGGCGACCAGCGCGGTGGCCGGCTCACCGATGCCGCCAGGCTTCTCGGTGCTGTCCACCAGCACGATGTCGATCTGCGGAGACTCGTTGTTGCGCATGATGCGGTAGGTGTTGAAGTTGGCCTGCTGAACCCGGCCTTTGTCCACCGTGATCTCACCCCACAGCGCGGCGCTGAGGCCGAAGATGATCGACGACTGGATTTGCGCCTCCACCGTGTCGGGGTTGACCATGCGGCCCAGATCGGCCACCACCGTGACACGGTGCACCTTGGGCTCACCGCCAACCATCGAGATCTCGGCCACCTGCGCCATGTAGGTGTCGTAGCCCTCCATCAGCGACACACCCCGCGACCGGCCAGCGGCCAGCGGCTTGCCCCAGCCCGATTTGTCAGCCACCTGCTGCAACACATTGAGAAAGCGCGGCTGGCCTTGCAGCAGCGACATCCGGTAGGCCACCGGGTCTTGGCCAGCGGCGGCGGCCAGCTCATCGATGAAGCTCTCGTTGGCAAAAGCATTCATGTTGTGGCTGACCGCGCGCCAGTAGCCCACCCGCAGGCCGGCATCGTGCTTGATCATGTCGTGCCGGCTGGCCGGGATGTTGTAGGCCGCAGCCGCAGCCTCGTTCATCAGGCCATCGGGTGCCTCGGGCGGCAGGCCGAACACCCGGCCGGTGATCGATTGCGATGCGCCGCGGAAGGTCATCGCTGTCGGCTTGCCGTCGCTGCCGACCGACGCCGCCAGTTGATGCACTGCCAGCGGCCGGTAAAAATCATGCGTCATGTCGTCTTCACGGCTCCAGATCAGCTTGACCGGGCGATTGACGGCCTGGCTGATCAAGGTGGCCTGGATGATGAAGTCGATGTCGATGCGCCGGCCAAAGCCGCCGCCCAGGAAGGTGGACTGCACCGCCACATCCTCGGGCTTGATGCCCAGCAGCTTGGCCACTGCCCCCTGCGCTGCATCCGGCCATTGCGTCGGGCCGACCAGCAACGCTTTGCCGTTGGCGACATGGGCGGTGAAGTTCATCGGCTCCATTGGCGAGTGGGTGACGTTTTGCGACAGGTACTCGGCCCGCACCACCTTGGCAGCGCTCTTGATGACCTCGTCCGCATCGCCCACCGCCGGGCGCACGGGGATCGCGCCTTTGCCGGCCAGCAGCGCGGCGCGGGTGCCGTCAAACATGGCGGCGGTGTTCAGGCCGGCGTTGGCGCCTTCGTCCCACTGCACCGTCAGCACGTCACGGGCCTTGCGGGCACGCCAGTAGCTGTCGGCCACCACCACCACGCCGTCGGGGATCTGCAGCACGTCCACCACGCCGGGCATGGCCTTGGCGCGGCTGGCATCAAAGCTTTTCACCGTGCCGCCGATCACCGGGCACATCTCGATCGTGGCGTAAACCATGCCGGGCAGCTTGACATCCATGCCGAAGGTGGCCGTGCCGTTGACTTTGGCTGGCGTGTCGAGCCGGGTCGTGCGCTTGCCAACGATGCGGAACTGGCTTGGGTCTTTGAGCGCCACTTTCTCGGGCGCGGTGAGCTTGGACGCCGCATCCGCCAGTTGGCCGTAAGTGGCCACCTTGCCGCCCGGGCCCATCACCCGGCCATCGACGGCGCTGAGCGTGCTGATGTCGACATTCCAGCGCTGGGCGGCCGCCGTCAGCAGCATTTCACGCACCTGGGCACCGGCGACGCGCAGCTTCTCCCAGCCCTCACGCACCGAGGTCGAGCCCCCGGTGAGCATCAGGCCGAAGAGCAGCGCGTTGCCATACTCTTTGCCCGGCGGCGCGAAGGCGACCTTGACCTTCTGGATATCGACGTTCAGTTCTTCGGCGATCAACATCGGCATCGAGGTGTAAACGCCCTGCCCCATCTCGGCCCGGGCCGAGATCAAGGTGATGGTGTTGTCGTCGGCGATGTGCACAAATGCATTCGGCGTGTGCAGCGTGCCGGCGGCGACCGCCGGGCCGCCCACCGGCAGCGCCACACCCACCAGCAGGCCGCCGGTGACAGCGGCCGAGCCTTGCATGAAGTGGCGGCGTGAGACTTCGACGCTGGACAAGTCAGCGCCGGCAGAGATTTCAGAGGTGATATCGCTCATCAGAGGCTCCTTCAGGCTTTGGCGCCGCGGATTTCAGAGGCAGCGGTCTTGATCGCTGCGCGCACCCGCACGTAGGTGCCGCAGCGGCAAAGGTTGCCGCTCATCGCTTGGTCGATCTCGTTGTCACTCGGGTTCTTGTTTTTGCTCAGCAGCGCGGCCGCGCTCATCAACTGGCCGCTCTGGCAGTAGCCGCATTGCGGCACGTCGTGCGCGATCCAGGCTTTTTGCAGCGGGTGGCTGTTGTTGCGCGACAGGCTTTCGATGGTGGCCACCGATTTGCCGGCCACCGCTGACAGCGGCGTGCCGCAAGAGCGCACCGGCACGCCGTCCAGGTGCACGGTGCAGGCGCCGCAAAGCTGGGCGCCGCAGCCGAATTTGGTGCCGGTCAGGCCGATCTCATCGCGGATCACCCACAGCAGCGGGGTATCGGGCTCGGCCTTGGCCTCGACGGCTTTGCCGTTGATCTTGAAGCGGATGCTCATGGTGGTTTCCTCATGGGTGTGTCACGCGCAATGGCGGTGCTTACCCAATGATGGTGGCGGCGCCAAGTGCCAGTGGCCGAGAGGACAAACCCGACTGTGGCCGAAAGGTATCGCGTCAAAACGGCGCAGCCCCGTTGCGTGACGGGCAGCGTGCAGCGGTTGCGGCGGCGGCATGATGCCGGCATGAGCTGCCCGCGCGCCACCGACCGCCCAGCCGCGCCGCCGACCTGGGCGGTGGCGCTGGCCGGCGCGATGACCCTGGCCGTGGCGATGGGCATCGGCCGCTTTGCCTTCACGCCGCTGCTGCCGCTGATGATGCGCGATGGCCAGGTCGACGCGGCCGGCGGCGCGGCGCTGGCTGCCGCCAACTATCTGGGCTATCTGGTCGGTGCGCTCAGCGCCGGCGGGTTGGCCCGCCGGCCGCTACGCCTGGTGCGGGCTTGCCTGCCGCTGATCGCCGGGCTGACGGCTGCGGCTGGCCTGGGCCACGGCTTGCTGGTGTGGGGCGGCCTGCGCTTCGGCGCCGGCGTTTGCAGCGCCTGGGCGCTGGTGGGCATCAGCAGTTGGAGCTTGAGCCTGCTGGCCCAGCGCGGCCAGGGCGTGCTGGGCGGCTGGATATTCACCGGCGTGGGTGCCGGCATCATGCTGGCCGGGTGCATGGCCTGGGCCGGGGCCGGCCTGAGCGCGGGCGCGCTTTGGCTGGCGCTGGGCGGCGCGGCGCTGCTGCTGGCGCTGGCGGTGGGGGTGTTGTTGCCGGGTGGCAGCAAGCCGGGCGGCAGTGCGGCGGGCGCGGCGCCTGGCGCCAGTGGTGCAGCGCCGGTGCCGGGCGCCAGCGCCACCAGTGCTGGCCCGCCCGCTGCGGCCAACGCCCTACCGCCCGGCAGTTGGCCGCTGGTGGTGTGTTACGGCAGCTTTGGTTTTGGCTACATCCTGCCGGCCACTTTTTTGCCGGCGATGGCGCGCAGCCTGCTGGACGAGCCACGCAGCTTTGGCCTGGTGTGGCCGGCTTTCGGGTTGGCGGCGGCGCTGTCCACCGTGCTGTCGATGCGCTGGATCGGCGGCTGGCGCCCGCTGCGCGCCTGGAGCGTGTGCCAGTTTGCGATGGCGCTGGGCGTGGCGCTGCCGCTGGTCAGCCGGTCGGGCTGGGCCATCGCGCTGGCCGCGCTGCTGGTGGGGGGCACGTTCATGCTGGCCACGGTGATCGCGATGCAGCAGGCCCAGGCACTGGCGCCGTTGCAGCCCGCGCGCTTGCTGGGCCGCATGACGGCGGCGTTTGCGCTGGGCCAGATCGCCGGGCCGCTGCTGGTGCGGGCGCTGGACGGGGTGCGGTTGGGCGGGTTCAGCAGGTTCTCTGGGTTCGGCGGGTCGGGCAGCTTGGGCGGATGGGGCGGCATCGAGATCACCTCGGCGGCGGCCGCCGCCTGGCTGCTGGCCACCGCTGTCTGGCTATGGCGCGGGCAGGATTTCGGCGTTCAGCGCGCTGGCCGGCCGGCCGGCCTCGTCACCAAACCCTAGCCCGGCCACCAGGTTGCGGGCCGCCAAATCGGCCATCGCCCGCCGGGTGGGCAAGCTGGCGCTGGCGATGTGCGGCGTCAGCACCACATTGGCCAGGGTCAGCAGATCGGGGTGCAGCGCCGGCTCGCCCTCAAACACATCCAGCCCGGCAGCGGCGATGCGGCGCTCGCGCAGCGCTGCGGCCAGTGCGGCGTCGTCCACCACCCCGCCCCGGGCGATGTGGGTCAGCGTGGCGCTGGGCTTCATCAGCGCCAGCTCAGGCGCGCCGATCAGATGGTGCGACGCGGCGCTGTACGGCACCACGATCACCAGGTGGTCGGCCTGGCGCAGCAAATCGGCCTGGCTGACCCAGCGCGCGCCGAGCTGTGCCTCCACCGCTGCGCTCAGCCGGCTGCGGTTGTGGTAGAGCACCGGCATGGCAAAACCCAGCGCGCCGCGCCGGGCGATGGCCTGACCGATGCGGCCCATGCCCAGCACGCCCAGCGTGGCACCGTGCACATCGGCGCCGGCCAGCAAGTCATACGACCAGTGCGTCCAGTGGCCGGCGCGCAAGAAGCGCTCGGCCTCGGTGATGCGGCGGGCGGTGGCCATCATCAGCGCAAAGCCGAAGTCGGCGGTGGTCTCGGTCAGCACACCGGGCGCATTGCTGACCAGCACCTGGCGCGCGGTGCAGGCCGGCAGATCGATGTTGTTGTGGCCCACCGCCATGCTGGCCACCATGCGCAAGCCGGGGCAAGCGGCCAGCAGCGCGGCGTCGACGCTGGGCGCGCCGGCCACCAGCAGGCCGGCGCAGCCTTGCAGCCGGGCGGCCAGCGCGCCGGGCGCCCAGTCGATGGGGCGATCGGTGCCGCAGGGCGCATCAACCTCGAAAAATTCACCCAGCCGGGCCAGCACCTCGGCAAACAGCGGGATGGCCACCAGCACGCGGAGTCGGCTCATGTCGTCACCTCTTTGGCAGGGATTGTGGTCGTGGTCGAACCGGGCAAGCTGCCGGGCCCGGCCTTGATCGGCTGCGGATGCCAGCCCAGCAGCAGCAACATCACAAAAAACCCCAGCACATAGCCGACGGCCACATGCCAGCCGCCGCGCAGCCAGGCGCCGACCGAGCGCGCCTCGGGGTACAGGCCGGCCAAGGCCACACCGGCCGACGAGCCAAACCAGACCATCGAGCCGCCAAACCCCACCGCGTAGGCCAGCAAGCCCCAGTCAAAACCGTCTTGCCGGATCGCCAGCGCGGTGAGCGGGATGTTGTCAAACAGCGCCGAGACAAAGCCCAGGCCGAACGTGCTGGGCCAGGACGGCGCAGGCAGGTGGTCGACCGGCATCAGCGACGCGCACCACACCAGGCTGAGCAAAAACACGCTGCCCTTGAGCGCGCCCGGCAGCCGATGCCAACCCGGCGTGCGCAGCGGCGCGGTGAGCAGCACCGCGCCGAGCACCGCTGCGCCGATGACCGGAAACCGGTCGAGCACGGCCGGATCACGCAGCTTGAACCACAGGTTGGCGGCGATGGCCGCCAGCAGGATCAGCGCCACCACCAGCAGCCGGCCAGCCTCGATCTGCACGCCGGGCGTGTGGTCTTTCTGGATCGGCTGGAAGGCGTGTTGCTGGCGCGCCGCCAGCACGCCAAAAAACGCCAGCGCCACCATGCCGCCGACATAAGCCTGCAGCACCCACAGCGGCTTGGCGCCGGCAATCCACAGCATCGTGGTGGTGGTGTCGCCCAGCACGCTGCCAGCGCCGCCGGCATTGGACGCGGCAACGATGGCCGCCAGATAGCCGATGTGCAGCCGGCGCTTGAACAGCACGCCGGCCACCGTGCCGCCGATCAGCGCGGCGGCGATGTTGTCGAGAAACGCCGACATCCCGAACACGCCCACCAGCAGCGCAAAAGCGCCTTTCCAGTCGTCGGGCAAATAGCCGGGCAGCACCTCGGGCAAGCGGCTTTTCTCAAAATGGTCGGCCAGCAAGGCAAAGCCCAGCAGCAGGCCCAGCAAGTTGGCCAGCGCCACCGCTTCATGGCTGGCCTGCCGTGCCAGGCCGGTCAGGCCGGGGCCGGCGTTAAAGCCGGTGACGCTGAGTTGGTAGAGCGTGATGCCCAGCGCGCCGCCCAGCGCCACCTTCAGCGGGTGCTGGTGGAACAGCGCCACGCCCAGCAGCACGGCGGCGAACAGCAAAAAGTCGATCGGCATGCCGGCCAGCAGCGGGCGGGCGCTGGCGGTGGTGGCAGCGCCGACGCTGGCGCTGGCCAGCGCCAGGCCGGGCAGGGCCAGCAGCCCTGCGCTCAAAGCTTGGGTCAGGCGCGCGGGGAAAGGCGTCAAACCGGTCTCCTTGTTTTGGCTTTTGCAGGGGCGGTCAAGCGCGGTGGCGCTGGCGGCGTGATGCACCCGCACCCCAACCCGCAGGCGGCAGAAGGCGGCGCTAGGAGCCTGTCGGACTTGGGGCGTCGAAGCGTTCACGCAGTGCGGCGTAGCCAAATTTGACCCCAGCGAGGACAGTTTTTGCCGGGTTTGCAGGCCCATAGCCGTAGCTATGGGACAAAAATCCGGTGTTCACGAAGTGCGGCGAAGCCAAAAATGGACCGCTGCGGCCAAATTGCAGCCGACGATCCCCAAGTCCGACAGGCTCCTAGGGTGGCCCGGCGCACATCTCACCACCCGCCCGTCATTCCGTCAGTCCGCCCGTCATTCCGCCCGTCATTCCGCCCGTCACTCAATCGCCTCGTCCCGTTCACCCGCTTCGTACAGGCATTCGCGGCCCAGCCGGTCCATGCACAGCTCGGCCGTCCACGGCAGCATCAGCGATCCGCAACGCGAATCCCGGTACAGCCGTTCCAGCGGCAATGACTTCAACATCGACTGCCCGCCGCAGGTGCGCAGCGCCAGCCGGCACAGGTCGTTGGCGTTTTCCATGATGGTGTAGTGGGCGGCGTACAGCCGCATGCGGGCGTCCTGGTCGGGGTCGATGGCCGCATCGCGGGCGTTTTGCAAAAACAGCGCCCGGGTGGCCTCCAGCTTGATGCGCATCTCGGCCACCGCGTACTGCTTGGTCGGGTACATCCGGCGCTTGACCGGCGGCATGCCCGGCACCTCGGCGCGCAAATACTGGATGGTGAAGTCATACGCCGCCTGGGCCACGCCCAGGTAGGTGGGCGACAAGGTGGCAAACATGTGCGGAAACCGGCTGGCCGCCTGAAAGTACAAGCCCTCGGGCATCAGCCGGGCGGTCTCAGGCACCCACACCTCGTTGAACAGCAGGTTGCGGCTGACGGTGGCGCGCATGCCCAGCGGGTCCCAGTCGCCCACCACCGCCACGCCGGGTGCGTCGGCCGGCACCGCCAGGTACAGCGCATCGCGCCGGCTGCCACCGCTGGCCCGCTCGGGGTCGTCCAGCGTGCACAGCAGGCCGTAGCTGTCGGCCGCGCCGGCCAGCGAGGCAAAAATCTTCTTGCCGCTGACGACATAACCGCCGTCCACCCGGCGCGCGGTGGTGCCCCAGGGTGCGGCGCCGGCTGCGGCCGCGCCGCCCTCGGAAAACGGCTGGGCGTAGAGCTTGCCCTCGGCCACGATGCGGCCGAAGTGCAGCGTGCGGTTTTTCTCGTGATCGGCGCGCTGGGCCGGTGTCATGTCCAGCGCGTCGGCAATCCCGCCGGCCCACAGGCAGGCGCTGACATGCATGTTCAAGCTCAGCGCGGTGGCGCCGCACCAGCGGCCCAGCTCGGCCGACACCATCGCGTAGCTGGCAAAGTCAGCGCCCAGGCCACCGTGGGTTTTGGGCACGCAGATGGCCAGCAGGCCGGCGCCGCGCAAGTCGTCGTAATTCTCGAACGGGAAGCTGGCCTCGCGGTCATGGCGCTCGGCGCGCGCCGCAAAGGCCGGGCCGAGTGCGGCCACGCGCCCGATCAGCTCGCGTTGCAGCGGCGTCAGCGCGGCCGGGTTGCCGGCGATGTGCGGCGGCTGGTAGCGCGGCGCTGGCGGGGTGGCAGGCGGCCCGGGTGGGCGCGGAAAAACAGCGGGAACAGCAGACATCAGCGCTCTCCAGTCGGGTCAGCCTGGCTGCAAAAACGCCAGCAAAGCAGCATTGAAAGCGGCCGGGCGGGGCAGGCCGCGCCGGCCAGCCCCGCCCAGCGTGGGTGCGCCAGCGGAGCGTCGGTGACCAACGTTCCGGCCACCCGGGCGTCGGTCAACCAGGCATCGCTCACTCCCCGACACTCGTTTCCCGACACTGTCTTCACGACTTTCGCTTCACGACACGCGCTGCACAGCAAGCCCTTCACAGCACCTCGCCCAGCATGCGGTAGTGGCCGCCTTGAAACAACAGCGGCGCCACCGACAAATCGGCCAGCCGCAGCACCCGGCCGATGAACAGCACATGGTCGCCCAGCACATGCCGGGCCTCGACCCGACATTCAAACACCGCCGCGCAGCCGGCCAGCACCGGCGTGCGGCCCAGGCCGTCGGCCCAGTGACCGTCGGCAAACTTGTCGGGCTGCGATGACGCAAAGCGGCGCGACAGCTCGACTTGCGTCTCGGCCAGCACATTGACGGCAAAGTGCGCTACCGAATCAAAGGCCGGCAGGTGGCTGCTGGCCTGGCGCAGCGACCACAGCACCAGCGGCGGATCGAGTGACAGCGACGCGAAGGAGTTGGCCGTCAGCCCCACCGCCGCACCCGCCGCCGTGCGGCAGGTGATGATGGTCACGCCGGTGGCAAAGCGGCCCATCGCAGCGCGCAGGGCGTCGGGCGAGGGTTGGCCGTCGGCTTGGGTGTCGGCTTGATCCGGCATGCAGGGCCTCAGCGTAGAACGACCCGGGCCAGTGCGAAACCGAGCGCGGTGCAGGCCAGCGCGCCCAGCAGGTGGGCGGCGCTGTGCAGCAGGGCCAGGCCAAAATCACCGCGCTGCAGCAGGCCCAGTGACTCGGCTGAAAACGACGAGAAAGTGGTAAAGCCGCCCAGCAGGCCGGTGACCAGCAGCAACCGCAGCGTCTCGTCGGGCGAGCGGGCATACCAGACCATCGCCACGCCGATCAAGCCGCCGCCGACGCAATTGACGAGCAGGGTGCCGATGGGGAAGCCGGCCCACAGCCCGTTCAACGCCATGCCGGCAAACCAGCGCAGCAGCGCGCCCACCGACGCGCCGGCCGCCACCGCAGCGGCCTGGACGGCGCTGACGCCGCTGCTCATCGGCGGCTCATCCAGCGGCTCATCTGGCGGCTCATCTGGCGGTCTTGCGGCGGTTGGCGGCCATGCGGCGGTTGGCAGTCATGCGGCGGTCTTGCGGAAGTCAACCCGCGTTCGTCGCAGTCAAGCCCCAGCGCGCCAGCGCCTGGTCGTCGGCCACCCGGGCGTCCACCCAGCGTGCGCCGTCGGGGGTGGTCTCTTTTTTCCAGAAGGGCGCCTGGGTCTTGAGGTAGTCCATCAAAAACTCGCAGCCCTTGAATGATTCACCCCGGTGCGCTGACGTCACCACCACCAGCACGATCTGGTCGAGCGGCAGCAGCAGGCCCACCCGGTGGACCACCCGGACGGCGCGCAGGTCGAATCGATTGAAGGCTTGATCGATCATCGATTCAATCGCCTGCTCGGTCATGCCGGGGTAGTGCTCCAGCTCCATCGCGCTGACCAGCACCGGCGGCGCGCCCGGCAGGCCGGCCGGGCCTGCAGAGGGGCCGCTGTTGCGGTCGCGAACCGTGCCGACAAAGCTGGTGACAGCGCCCACGCCACCATCGGCCAGTCGCAGCGCGGCCACCTCGGTGGACAGGTCGAAGTCAGCGGTCTGGATGCGGACGCGGGGCAATGGGGCGGTGGGCATGGCAAACAATCGTCGGTTGGCGCCCGATGCGCCGTCAACCGCCTGTCACCGGCGGGAAAAATGCCACCTCGGCGCCGTCGGGCAGCGGCGTGGCTTCGTCGGCCATCAGCAGGTTGAGCGCGCAGCGTATCGCCCGGCCCCGCGCCAGCACCTCGGCATGGCGGCCGCCCCGGTGGATCAGCGCGTCGCGCAGCGCCCCCAGCGTGCTGCCGGCGGGCAACCGAAGCACCTCACGATCACCCAGCGCCTCGCGCAGCGACGCAAAGTAGCGCAGGTTCACTGTCAAAAAAGTGGCGGCCATGTTCAAGCGCCGATCAGTGACGACAGCAACAGCAGGCGCACCGTGTCGCCGCGCTGCACCGGCTGGCTGGACGGCAAATCCACCAAACCGTCGGCCCACACCGCCGAGGTGAGCACGCCCGAGCTTTGGTTGGGGAACAACTCAACCCCGCCCGCCGCATTGAAGCGGACGCGCAAAAACTCGCGGCGTTTGTCGGGCCGGGGCCAGTCAAAATCAGCGCGCACCGGCAGCGCTGCCGGCAGGGCCACCGGGCAACCCTGGATGGCGCGCAGCAGCGGCGCCACCGCCAGCAGAAAGGTGACGAAGCTCGACACCGGGTTGCCGGGCAGGCCGATGAACAGCGCTTCGCTTTCGCCGCCGGCACGCCGGACGGCCCCAAAAGCAAGCGGCTTGCCCGGCTTGATCGCCAGCGCCCAGGCCTCCAGCCAGCCCTCGGCCCGGACTGCGGGTTTGATATGGTCTTCCTCCCCCACCGACACCCCGCCTGAGGTGAGGATCAGGTCGTTGTTCCGGGCGGCGCTGCGCAGCGCCTGGCGGGTGGCGTCCAGCCGGTCGGGCACGATGCCCAGGTCGGTCACCTCACAGCCGGCGGCTTGCAGCAAACCGCGCAACATGAAGCGGTTGCTGTTGTAAATCGCGCCCGGGCGCAGCGATTCACCCGGCATCACCAGCTCATCGCCGGTGGAAAACAGCGCCACCCGGGGCCGGCGGCGCAGCGTGAGCCGGGACGCGCCGACCGACGCCGCCAGGCCCAGCGCCTGCGGCGTCAGCCGCACGCCGGCCGCCAGCACCTCGGCGCCGTGTTGTACATCCTCACCCCGGCGGCGTATCCACTGGCCGGCGGTCGGCACGGCGGCCAAGCGCACACGGCCCAGCCCGGTGTCGGCCGCATCGGCCGCATCGGCCGCATCCGCCAAACCCGCCAAACCCGCCAGCGCCTCGCACTGCTCTTGCATCACCACCGCATCGGCGCCGGCCGGCACCTGGGCGCCAGTGAAGATGCGCACCGCCGTGCCGGCTTGCAGCGCCTTGCCCACCACACCGGCCGGCAGCCGCTGGCTGACCCGCAGCACCGTGCCGGCGGCCGGCACATCGGCGATGCGCAGCGCATAACCGTCCATCGCGCTGTTGTCGGCCGGCGGCACGTCCAGCGCCGAGACCACGCTGCGCGCCAGCACCCGGCCCAGCGCGTCGAAGGTGCTGAGCTTCTCGGTCTCGGCGATCACCCGCTCGCGCGCCACCGCCAGCAGGCGGACCAGCGCGTCGTCAAGGCTCAACAGCGGGGGCGGGGGTGCGGGCGAGGGTGCGGAATTGGGGCGCGGGTCAGCCATGAAGTTCAACCAGGAAGATCAGCCCTTGATTTCAGGGCGGTGGTGGGGGTGGTAGACGTAACGGTCGGCCGTGCCCAGCAGGTGCGATGCCAGCGCGGCCACATCGGCCATATTGAACACCGGCAGTTGGCTGGGCACCGGCAGCGCGCCCGGCACATCGGTGGCGATGGTGGTGACAAACGGATCGTCGGGATAGCCCGGCGGCTGGCCCAGCACCGCGCGCCAGACCTCCACCTTCGGGATGTCAGCATGCTTGAAGCCCTCCACCAGCAGCCAGTCGCAATCGGCCATTTGGGCGATCAACTGGTGCACCGTGGGCTGGGCCTCGACCGCGTACTCCCGCAGCAGCGCCTGGCGCTGGCCCGACGCGATCAGCACCTCACCGGCGCCGGCCTGGCGGTGGCGCCAGGAATCCTTGCCGGGCTGGTCGATGTCAAAGCGTTTATGCGCGTGCTTGATCACCGACACGCGCTGGCCACGGGCCTTCAGCCCGGCGATCAGTTGCTCGATCAGCGTGGTCTTGCCGACGCCGGACGGGCCGCAAAAGCCGACGACTTTCATGCGCTGGCTTTCATTCGAGAAGGTTCGCTTCGATGTACGCCTTGACCATCGCCACGTCTGCGGGCAAGTCGGTGAAACGTTTAGGCAGTGCCTCGATGCCCTCGAGCGCCGCCGGGCGCAGCGGCTGCCGGCCCAGCGCCTCTTCAATCGTGGCGGCAAATTTGGCCGGCAGCGCGGTTTCCAGCACGACCATCGGCACGCCGGGTTGTAGGTGCTCACGCCCCACCTTCAGGCCGTCGGCGGTGTGGGTGTCGATCATGTCCTGGTGATCGGCCCAGGTACTGCGGATGGTGGCGAGACGGTCGGCATGGCTGCTTTTGCCGGAAACAAAGCCGAAGCCGGCGATGCGCCTGACTTCATCGGGCGTGAGTTGAAAGCCGCCGTCTTGCAGCAGGCCCGGCCCAAAAAGCTGGGCCACGCGCGCACCCGCACTGCGGTCATGGCCCAGCAGGTCAAAGACAAACCGCTCAAAGTTGCTGGCCTTGCTGATGTCCATCGACGGGCTGGAGGTCTCGAATGTCTCGGCAGCGGCCCGCACCCGGTAGCGGCCGGTGCGGAAAAACTCGTCCAGCACATCGTTCTCGTTGGTGGCCACCACCAACTGCTGGATCGGCAAGCCCATCATCCGCGCCACATGGCCGGCGCAAACATTGCCAAAGTTGCCCGACGGCACGGCAAAACTGACCTTGTCCGCGTTGGATGTGGTGACCTGAAAGTAGCCGGCAAAGTAGTAAACCACCTGGGCCAGCAGCCGCGCCCAGTTGATGGAATTGACGGTGCCGATCTTGTGCCGGCGCTTGAAATCCAGATCGTTGCTCACCGCCTTGACGATGTCCTGGCAATCGTCAAACACGCCGTCGATGGTGATGTTGTGGATATTGGGGTCTTGCAGGCTGAACATCTGCGCCTGCTGAAACGGGCTCATCCGGCCCTGCGGCGACAGCATGAACACCCGCACGCCGCGCTTGCCGCGCATCGCGTATTCGGCGGCGCTGCCGGTGTCGCCCGAGGTCGCGCCCAGGATGTTGAGCTGCCTGCCGCGCCGGCCCAGCTCGTACTCAAACAAGTTGCCCAGCAACTGCATCGCCATGTCTTTGAAGGCCAGGGTCGGGCCGTTGGACAGGGCCTGGATGTGCAGGCCGGGTTCGAGCGGGCGCACCGGCACTATTTTGTCGGTGCCGAAGGTGGCGG
>JANLOP010000036.1:0-1636 GCA_031366635.1 Betaproteobacteria bacterium
CCAGCGGCAAGGCCGCCTGTGCCGTCGGCGGCATGGCCGCCGGCCCAGCGGCCGCCCGCTGCGCAGGCCGGGGCGCAGGCGCTGCGGCACCGGCCTGCGGCGGCGTGCGACGCCGGCCAGCGCGCCGCGCCAACGCCCACAGCCCGCCGGCGCCCACCAGCAGCACGGCCAGGCCCAAGGCCCACAGCAGACTCTCGTTCATCGGTGGCAATCGCTCCTGCGCCCAGCTTAGCGGGCGGCGGCCCGTGCCGCTGTGACGATATGCCCACGATCTGCCGGCCAGTCCCGCGTCGGGGCCGCATAGGCCGGTGCTGGCGAGCCGGCTGGTGTGGCGTCGGTCACACCCGTCACCCGGGCGATAGGCCGGGCCCGGCGCGGGCCGCACACTGCCGGCCATGAACCCCTCCGCCCCCATCCTGTTGCTGGCCGACCCGGCGGCAGCCGCGCCGCTGGCCGCCGCCCTCCACAGCCAGGCGCCTGAACTGCCGCTGCTGACCTACAGCCGCACGCTGGATGCGGCCACGCTGGCCCAGGTCGAGGTGGTGCTGGGCTGGCGCTTTCCGCCCGGCCTGGCTGGCCGGTTGCCGGCGCTGCGCTGGGTCTGCTCGATGGCGGCGGGGGTTGAAAAACTGCTGGTGGCCGATCTGGCCCCGGCGGTGCGGGTGTCGCGCGTGGTCGACCCCGACCAGGCGCTGGGCATCGCCCAGTACGTGGCGCTGATGGCGCTGCGTCAGGCCCGCGCCCTGCCGCTGTACGAGGCCCAGCAGCAGCGCCGGCAGTGGCTGCGCCAGCCGATGGCAGCGGCGCGCTGCCGGGTGGCCGTGCTGGGCTGGGGCGAGGTCGGGCGCGAGGTGGGCCGGGTGCTGGGCGCGCTGGGTTTTGCCGTCACCGGCTGGCGCCGCAGCAGCGGGCCGCTGCATGCGCTGCTGGCGCACAGCCAGATCGTCGTCAATGCCCTGCCGCTGACCGCCGCCACCGAGGGCTTGCTGAATGCCACCGCCTTTGCCGCGATGCCGCCGGGCGCCTACCTCATCAACATCGCCCGCGGCCGGCATGTGGTGGAGGCCGATCTGCTGGCCGCCGTGCAATCGGGCCACCTGGCGGGCGCCGCGCTGGACGTGCAGGCCACCGAGCCGATGGCTGAGGCCGACCCGCTGTGGGCCATGCCTGGCATCACCATCACGCCGCACATCGCCGCGCAATCGTCGGCCGCCACGGTGGCGGCGCAGTTTGTCGCCGGCCTGCGCTGCTTGCAACGCGGTGAGCCGCCGCCCAATCCGGTGGACCGCTTGCTGGGGTTCTAAAGCTGGCGCTGGGCGCCGCGCTGCGCCCTTGGCGGTTGTCGTGCGCGCTGCGGGACGCAGCCGCGCCCCCCGCCGCCATCAAACAGCCTGCGCAGCCGGCCGGGGCGGGCTGGGCAAGCGTTGACATCCGACGCACACTGGCCGTTCCCGACCCACCCCAAGCAGGACTCAGCATGAAATCGAAGCAAGTGGATGTGGCCATCATCGGCGCCGGCACCGCCGGCATGTCGGCCTACCGCGCCGCGCTGGCCCACACCCAGAGCGTGCTGGTGATCGAGGGCGGGCCTTACGGCACCACCTGCGCCCGGGTGGGCTGCATGCCCAGCAAATTG
>JANLOP010000055.1:0-13081 GCA_031366635.1 Betaproteobacteria bacterium
CGGGCGCGCCAGGCAGTGATCGCTTTGCAGCCCGGGCTGGCGCCAGACGCTGCCGCCGCAGCAACAGCATGACGTCGCTGCCTGGCCTGGACGCCGACCAGCAGGTGGCGTTGCTGTTTGTCGCATTGTTCGGGCTGTTGCTGCTGGTCAGCGGCGGCGCGGGCCTGCTGGCGCTGCGCGACCGCAGCACGCCGCAGGCCGACCGCGACCGGCGCTTCCAGCGTGAGCTGCGCGCCGTGTGGCTGGGCGCGGTGGTGTTCTGGCTGGCCTGGATATCGGGGCCGGGCGGCGCCACGGTGCTGTTCGGGGTGATCTCGTTTCTGGCGCTGCGCGAGTACGTCACCCTGCTCAAGACGCGGCGCAGCGACCACCGCAGCCTGCTGCTGGCGTTTTTTGGCGTGCTGCCGCTGCAATACGTGCTGCTGGGCAACCGTGGCTTTGATCTGTTTTCAGTCTTCATCCCGGTTTACATGTTTCTGGCGATGCCGGTGGTCAGCGCGCTGGCCGGGGACCCGGAGCGCTTTCTGGAGCGCAACGCCAAATTGCAGTGGGGCGTGATGGTGTGCGTCTACGGCCTGTCGCACGCCCCAGCACTGGTGCTGCTGGATTTTCCACAGCACCGGGGGCGCGGCGCTTTTTTGCTGTTTTTTCTGGTGATGGTGGTGGCCTGCGCGCAGATTGTGCAAACCATCGCCAGCCGCCGGCTGCGGCGCCGGCCGGTGGCGCGCCACATCGACCGCGCCTTCTCGCTGCGCGCCTGGGCACTGGGCGTGGTGGCGGCCGCGCTGCTGGGCGCGGCGCTGTTCTGGATCACGCCGTTCCGCGCCGGCCAGGCGCTGCTGATGGCGGCGATTGCCGCCGCCGCAGGCACGCTGGGTGAGCTGGTGATGAGCGCGCTGAAAAAAGATGCCGGCGTGCAGTTTTGGGGCAATACACCGTCGGTCACCGGCGCGGTGGGTTTGCTCGACCGGGTGGCGCCGCTGTGTTTTGCCGCGCCGGTGTTTTTTCATTCGGTGCGCTGGTATTTTCAGCTCAAGGTTTGAGCATTTGACGGGGTGCCGGCCTGTCAGATGCCGCTGAGCACAACATCCATCGCATCGCGGATTTCACCCGCATGGGCTGCCAACGAGGCCACCGGATCGCGCAACCAGCGCGCATCGACACCCGCGCTGGCCTGCGGTTGCAGCGCCAGGCGCTCACCGGCCACAGTGAACAGCGGCGCCAGCCGGCGCGGCGGCGGTTGCACGGCCACCGCCGTGCGCGTCAACGGCATCACTAGCCGGGTGGGCAGGGCCGACAGCAAATTGCTTTGCACATCCACGACATACGGCACCCATTCACGCGACCGGGCGCTGGGGTTGGGGTACACGTCGTACTGCGCCACGGCGCCATCTCCGGCCTGAAAATCGCCCGCCTCAAATCACCAAAGCCGCAGATCGTCGTTCCACAGGCCCAGGGCTTCGTGCTGGCGCTTGTGCGCGGCCAACCACTCTTGGTGCTGGTCGTTGAATTGCTGGCACTGCGCGGCCAGCGTGGCCTGCGCGGGTGCCAGCAAGCGCTGGTAATCGCCGAACGACAACAGCACCGTGTCGGGCTCACCGGCTTTCTCCACCACCACCGGGCCGAGTTTGGCCTGCTGGCACAGCGCGCCGAAGCGGTTTTTGGCTTCAGTGGCAGTCACGCGCATCACGACACCCCGGGTTGGAACTGGATTGGCCATTTTAGCCATTACCATCGCCAGATGACCCTGTTTTCAGCATGCGCATCCTCGGCATAGACCCCGGTCTGCAGCGCACCGGCTTTGGCGTGGTCGATATCGACGGCGCCCAGCTTCGTTACGTGGCCAGCGGCACGATCAGCACGCTGGAGCTGGCGCGTGGCAACCTGCCCGGCCGCATCAAGCTGATCTACGACGGTGTGGCCGAGGTCAAGCGGCGCTACGCCCCGCAGGCCGCATCGGTGGAGATTGTGTTTGTCAACGTCAACCCGCAGTCCACCTTGCTGCTGGGCCAGGCGCGCGGCGCGGCGCTGGCGGCGCTGGTGAGTGACGACCTGCCAGTGGCCGAATACACCGCGTTGCAGATGAAAAAAGCGGTGGTGGGCCACGGCCTGGCCACCAAAAACCAGATTCAGGCGATGGTGATGCGCCTGCTGCATTTGCCCGGCTTGCCCGGCAAAGATGCCGCCGACGCGCTGGGCCTGGCCATCACCCATGCCCACGCGGCGCGCAGCTTTGAGGCGCTGGCCGGCGCCAACACGCCGCGCAGCCATGCGCAATTCAAACGGGGCCGCACGTATTGACGCCGGTTCCGCTGGCCCGTACCGGCAGCCAGTACGGGCAAGCTGCCATCGCGGCGCGGGCAGGTCCGCAGCGCCGCTGCGGCAGTCTGGATACCATCGGCCCCCGCCCTCCACTGCCGCCAGACGCCACCATGACCGCTCCCGTACAAACCCAATGGATCACTGTGCCCACCGCCGCTGGCGCGATGCCCGCCTACCTGGCCTTGCCACCCGGCGGCAGCGGCCCCGGCTTGCTGCTGTTGCAAGAGATCTTCGGCGTCAACAGCCACATCCGGGCGGTGGCCGAGCAGTACGCGCTGGCCGGTTTTGTGGTGCTGGCGCCGGATGTCTTTTGGCGCCAGGCGCCGCGCGTCGATCTGGGCTACGACGGCGCTGACCGTGAGCGCGGCATGCAGTTGGCCGGCGCGCTGCAACCGGCCGAGGTGGCGGCCGATCTGCAACGCGCCGTGGCGGCACTGCGCGCCCGGCCCGAGGTGGCGCAAGGCGCGGCAGCCGCCAAAGTGGGCACCATCGGCTACTGCCTGGGCGGCCGGCTGGCCTACAGCGCCGCCGCACTGACCGACGTGGATGCGGCGGTGGCCTTTTACGGCGGTGGCATTGCCAGCCAGTTGGCGCTGGCCAGCCAGGTGCGCTGCCCGATGCTGTTTCACTTTGCCGGCAGCGATGCCCACATCCCGCCCGAGGCGGTGCAAGCCGTTCGCCAGGCATTCATCGGCAAGCCGGCCGAGGTGCTGGAATACCCCGGCGCGACGCACGGCTTCAACTGCTGGCAGCGCGCCAGCTACCACGCGCCAAGCGCCGCGTTGGCCCTGGGCCGCAGCCTGACCTTCCTGGCGCAGCACCTGTTTTGACCGTCGCGGCCGGGCCGCCAGCCCTCAGTACAGCGCCCGGATGCCGGCGATCACCCGGCTGAAGATGGCGATGTTGAAGGTGCCCAGCACCACCACCACCGCCCAGCGGTACAGCGCCCGGGCGCGGGCCAGCGGCACCGGCTCACCGGTGGAGATGTGCAACGCAAAGAAGAAAGCCGACGGCACGGCCGTCAGCACCAGCAACACCCCGGCAGTCCAGAACAAGAACTTCATCCGGGCGAGGCTACAGCAGGATTGCCAGGCGCTCGAGGACCAAAACGCCAAAGAATGCCGCTGCGGCGATCAGCGCCCACTTCAGGATCACCACGCCCCGGCGCCGCCAGCGCGCATCACCGGTGCCCACGCCCATGGCAAAGCACAGCACGCAGCCCAACAACAGCAGGCCGAAGACGAGGCGGAAGATCAGCATCGGGCGGCCACCCGGTCAGCGCTGCGCGCGCTCACCACGCTGGCGCCAGTTCGGCAAAGCCGGCTGGCGCCAGCGCCGCGTCGTCGAAGGTGACCACGTCCCAGGCCTCGGGGCGCGACAGCAGCTCTCGCAGCAGCAGGTTGTTCAGCGCGTGGCCGCTCTTGAAGCCGGTGTAGTGCGCCAGCATCGGCTGGCCGACGTTGTACAGGTCGCCGATGGCATCCAGAATCTTGTGCTTGGCAAACTCATCGTCGTAGCGCAGGCCACCGGCGTTGAGCACCCGCGAGTCATCGACCACGATGGCGTTGTCCATGCTGCCGCCCAGCGTCAGCCCGCGTGCGCGCATCGCCTCGACATCCTTGGTGAAACCGAATGTGCGGGCCCGGGCAATGTCGCGCTTGTAGCGGCCCGAGCCCATGTCAAAGGTGACGCGCTGGCCGGTGGCGTCCACCGCCGGGTGGTCAAAATCGATTTCGAAGCTGAGCTTGAAGCCGTGGTAGGGCGCCAGGCTGGCCCACATCAGCCGCTTGCCCTCGCCTTGCCGTACTTCAACGGTTTGCTTGACGCGCAAAAAGCGCTTGGGCGCGTCTTGCAGCACGATGCCGGCGCTTTGCAGCAAAAACACAAAGCTGGCGGCTGAGCCGTCGAGGATCGGCAGCTCATCGGCGGTGATGTCCACCCGCAGATTGTCCAGCCCCAAGCCGCAGCACGCCGACATGAAGTGCTCAATGGTCTGCACCTTGGGCGCGCCCGGGTCGCCGCCCACCGAGATGGTGGACGCCATCCGGGTGTCGCTGACCGAATCGAAGCGCACGGGGATGTCCACCGGCACCGCCAAATCAACCCGGCGGAAGACGATGCCGGCATCGGGTGGCGCCGGGCGCAAGGTCAACTCCACTTTTTGCCCGCTGTGCATGCCCACGCCCACCGCGCGGGTGATGGATTTGAGGGTGCGTTGTTGCAGCATCGGCTGATTTTCGCAGGTTCAATCCGGGATACCGCCTGCGCGCCCAAACGTTGCGCGGCTTGCCACGGTGCTCAGCCGACTTCGATCACGGCGGTATCGATCCGCGCTGCGGCAGATTCAATGGCTTCTAGGTGGGACAACAGTGCAGCAAGCACCCGTTGATTGCTGCTGTTGCCCAGAACCAGCCGAACGACGATTGGCGGTGACCCGTGCAGTGCAGCCAGATCCAAAAAATCGTTGTCCTTGGTGACCACCGCGAAGCCTTGATCGCGCGCAAAGCGCCACACCGCCAGATCGTCGGTGCCGCCCAGGCCGACCAAGGACACCTGGCTGGAGCCCGGATAACTGCCCTGCAAATGCACAACCAGCCGGTGCGACAGGTTCTCGTCAAGCAGCAACTTCACGCCGCGCGCACCCAGGCGGTGTGGCGCTCCCGGTCGGCGGCATAGGCCAACGCCGCCTGGATGTCCTCGGGCTTGAGCTGTGGGTAGTCAATCAGGATGTCTTGCGTGGACAAACCACCGGCCAGCCACTCCAGCACGTCCTGCACCGTGATGCGCAAGCCCCGGATGCACGGCTTGCCACCGCGCTTGCCGGGTTCAAGCGTGATGCGGTCTCGGTAGGAGGTCATGGGCAAGGGGTTCGAATCAACGCAACCCATGAACTCTACCGTGCCGCGATGGCCACCCGCGCAGCATCGCGCCCAGCTTGCATCTGCGCTCAATCCGCCTGCGTGCGCAAAAACGCCGGGACATCAATCTCGTCCATGCCGTTGCTCGACAGCGCCTCCACCTTGGCCGCTGCATGCGAGCGCGCGCTGCGCCAGACGCTGGGGGAGCTCAGGTTGCTGTAGTCCTGCTGGCCATGGCCAGCCGCCTGACCGGCGTGGGCCGGGCGCCCATTGCCCAGCACATGGTTCAGGATATGCAGGTTGTCGGTGCCGGTGCGCTGGGCCATGCTGTGGGCCACGGGCTGCACCACCGTCAGCGGCGCGGCCTGCGGCCGGGCGCGCGACAGGCCGGTGGCGATCACCGTGACGCGCAACTGGCCGCCCAGGCTCTCGTCATAGGCCGCGCCGAAGATGATGTGGGCGTCTTCGGCAGCGTAGCGGCGGATGGTGTTCATCGCCGCCTTGCTTGCCCGTCCCACTCGAACGTTTGCCTGCATAGCTGTTGCGCTTGATCGTTGAACTCAAAGGTCTTGACGAAGACCATACCGACTGCCACCCGAAAGGGTACTCTCCTCATCCAATTTAGCGCGTCGCCGTTGGCACGCTGCGGCAACAGAGAACCGGAGAGCCACAAGCCTCGACTACCGGCCGATTGCCGCCCTTCAGTCGCACCAAACCTTGGCCAGCGGCACCGGCAAACCCGCACTCCCTGGCCGAGCCGAAAGCCCCTGCGCGCGCTCGCTTCAAAGTCCGGGCCCCCATGCCGCTGACCTCATCCCGGCCGCAGGCTCCACCGCCGCCAACCAACCGCGCCGCTCAATCCGCCTGCTTGCGCAAAAACGCCGGAATCTCGATCTCGTCCATGCCGTTGGACGACAGCGCTGAGACCTTGGCCGCTGCCTGGGTGCGGCCGGTGCGCCAGACGCTGGGCGTGCTCAGGCCGCTGTAGTCATGCTGGCCGGGGTGGCCGGGCTGGCCTGAGCCGAGCACGTGGTTCAGCACCGGCAGGTTGTCGGTGCCGGTGCGCAGGCCCAGGTGGTTGGCCGACACCGGCTGCACCACCGTCAGCGGTGCGGCCTGTGGCCGGGCGCGCGACAGGCCGGTGGCAATCACCGTGACGCGCAACTGGTCGCCCAGGCTCTCGTCGTAAGCCGCGCCAAAGATGATGTGGGCGTCTTCGGCGGCGTAGCGGCGGATGGTGTTCATCGCCGCCTTGCTCTCGTTCAACTTGAAGTTGGCCTTGTTGGCCGCGATCAGCACCAGCACGCCCCGGGCGCCTGACAGGTCGATGCCTTCGAGCAGCGGGCAGGCCACTGCGGCCTCCGCCGCCTTGGTGGCACGGTCTGGCCCACCGGCCTGCGCCGTGCCCATCATCGCCTTGCCGGGCTCGCTCATCACCGTCTTGACGTCCTCGAAGTCAACGTTGACCAGGCCGTGCATGTGGATGATGTCGCTGATGCCGCCGACCGCGTTTTTCAGCACGTTGTTGGCATGCGCAAAAGCCTGGTCTTGCGTCACATCGTCGCCCAGCACTTCGAGCAGCTTTTCGTTCAGCACCACGATCAGGCTGTCCACATTGGCTTCCAGCTCGGCGGTGCCGATGTCGGCCTGCTTCATGCGGCGCGGGCCTTCAAAATCGAAGGGCTTCGTCACCACGCCGACGGTGAGGATGCCCATCTCCTTGGCCACCCGGGCGACGATGGGCGCCGCACCCGTGCCGGTGCCGCCGCCCATGCCGGCGGTGATGAAAACCATGTGCGCACCCTCCAGGCTGGCGCGCACCCGGTCCTCGGCTTCTTCGGCGGCGGCCCGGCCCTTGTCGGGCTTGCCGCCGGCGCCCAGGCCGTTGTCACCGAGTTGGATCAACTGGTGCGCGCTGCTGCGGTTGAGTGCCTGGGCGTCGGTGTTGGCGCAGACAAACTCCACCCCCTGCACGCCCTGGCTGATCATGTGCTCAACGGCATTGCTGCCGCCGCCGCCCACACCCACCACCTTGATGCGGGTTCCTTGGTCGAATTCTTCGATCATCTCGATAGGCATGTGAATCTCTCCTGTGTCGTCGTCAAGCAGTTGCCAATGAATTTAGGTCAAACAGTGCGGTAAAACCAAAGAGCGCGGGGTATGCAAAAAACCCCTGTTGTGACGGGCTGCGTCGAGGCAGCCCGCTAAAAATTACCCAGAAACCAGTCTTTCGCGCGGCCCATCAGCGTCTGCACCGAGCCGGCCTGCAGCGCCACCTTGTGGCCGCGCGCACGCGCCACCCGGGCTTCTTCGAGCAAGCCCATCACGGTGGCCGAGCGCGGGTTGGCCACCATGTCAAACAGCGGGCCGTTGTAGAGCGGCAGGCCCTTGCGCACCGGCTTCAAGAAAATGTCTTCGCCGAGTTCAACCATGCCGGGCATCACCGCCGTGCCGCCGGTGATGACGATGCCGGACGACAGCAACTCTTCGTAGCCCGACTCGCGGATCACCTGGTGCACCAGCGAGTAAATCTCTTCCACCCGGGGCTCGATCACGCCGGCCAGGGCTTGCCGGCTCAGCATGCGCGGCGCCCGGTCGCCCAGGCCCGGCACTTCGAGGTTTTCGCTCGGGTCGGCCAACATCTGCTTGGCCACGCCGTACTCCACCTTGATTTCTTCCGCGTCTTTGGTGGGCGTGCGCAACGCCATTGCGATGTCGCTGGTGATCAGATCACCGGCAATCGGGATCACCGCCGTGTGGCGGATCGAGCCGTCGGTGAAGATGCTGACATCGGTGGTGCCGGCGCCAATATCGACCAGTGCCACGCCCAGCATTTTTTCGTCCTCGGTCAGCACCGCCGCCGCGCTGGCGCTGGGGTTGAGCAGCAGGCGCTCTACCTCCAGCCCGCAGCGCCGCACACATTTGAGGATGTTCTCGGCCGCACTCTGCGCCCCGGTGACGATGTGCACCTTCACCTCCAGCCGGCTGCCGCTCATGCCCACCGGCTCTTTCACCTCATGGCCGTCAATCACAAATTCTTGCGGCTCGACGAGCAGCAATCGCTGGTCGTTCGGGATGTTGATGGCCTTGGCGGTTTCCACCACCCGGTGCACGTCCACGGGGGTGACCTCGCGGTTGTCGCGCACGATGACCATGCCGGTGCTGTTCTGGCCCCGGATGTGGCTGCCGGTGATGCCGGTGTAGACCCGCTCGATCTTGCAGGCGGCCATCATCTCGGCCTCTTTGAGCGCTTGCTGGATGCTTTGCACCGTGGCCTCGATATTGACCACCACGCCGCGCTTCAGCCCGTGGGTGGACGCCACGCCCAGCCCGGCCAGCCGCAGCTCACCGTTGGGCAACACCTCGGCGGCCACCGCCATCACCTTGGCGGTGCCGATGTCGAGTCCGACGATGAGGTCTTTGTATTCTTTGGCCATGTGGGTGTCGTGCCTTGTCGGGTGTCGGTGTCGGATGCGGGCTAGCGGGATGCGGCCGGCCTGGCGGCGGGCTTGGGCGCTGCGGCCCGGGCCACGGCCGGCTTGCGCAGCGCGGCCACCGGCACATTGGTGGCCACGCCTTTGAGGCGCACCGCAAAGCCGTCACCGTGGCGCAGGTCGGCTGATTCCAGCGGGCGCTGGTACTGCGCCGTCACCCGGGGCATGGTGCGCACAAAGTGCTCGGTGCGGGCCAGCACCTCGTCCTCACTGCCTCGGCCCAATTCAATTTCTGCGCCTTTGTCGAGTTCCACCCGCCAGGAGCCCCGGGCCGACAGCGTGAGCTGGGCCAGGTCACCGGCTTGCAGCGGGGCCAGCGCAGTGCGCAAGCGCTGCTGCATCGCCAGCATTTGCGGTGCGCTGCCGTCGGGGCCGGCCAGGCGGGGCAGTTCGTCGTCTTCGACATCGCCGACATTGGCCTCAAACACCTCGGCATGGCTGTTCACCAGCTTGTCATTGCCGTCGGCCGCCGCCCACAGCGCCACCGGGCGGTGCTCTTCAAGTTGCACCGCCAGCCGCATCGGCCAGATGCGCCGCACCTCGGCCCGGCGCACCCAGGGCACGGCCTCGAAAGCGGCCCGGGCTTTTTGCAGGTCGAGCGTTAAAAAGCTGCCCGCCAAGCGGTGGATCGCATTGGCCCGGATGGTGGTTTCGCTGTTGCGCAGCACCTCGCCGTCCACCCGGATGGCACGGATGGCAAACGCCGGCCAGCGCGCCGCCCAGACCAGCAGCGCCGCGCCCAGCGCCAGCCCGGCCAGCCAAAACACCGCGCTGGCGCTGGCTTGCATCAGCCGCACATCGGCCGGCAGGGCCAGCAGCGGGATGGGCGTGGGCGCGCGCTGCATGGCGATCAGGCTTGGGCCACCGGTGCGCCGCTGTCCAGCGTGGCGCTGCTGAGCAACAGCAGGCAAAGCTGCGGGTACGACAGCCCGGCGGCGCGGGCCGAGATCGGCACCAGTGAATGGCCGGTCATGCCGGGCGAGGTGTTCATCTCCAGCAAAAACGGCTTGCGGTCGGTGGCGCGGATCATCAAATCGGCCCGGCCCCAGCCCCGGCAGCCGAGCGACCGGTAAGCCGCCAGCACGATGGCCTGAACGTCCCGCTCTTCGTCCGGCGCCAGACCGGCCGGGCACAGGTAGGTGGTGGTGTCGGTGAAGTATTTGTTCTGGTAGTCGTACTTGCCGTCGGCCGCGACGATGCGCACCACCGGCAAGGCCACGGCCGACGCCCCCTGGCCGATCACCGGGCAGGTGATTTCATCGCCGGTGATGAACTCTTCGCACAGCACATCGGCATCAAAGCCGCTGGCCAGCTTGACGGCCTCGGCCATGTCTGAATAGCCCATCACCGTGCTGATGCCGATCGACGAGCCCTCACGCGGCGGCTTGACGATCAGCGGCAGGCCCAGTTCATCGGGCACGCGGCGCAACCGCTGGCGCAGCCCATCCGGCCCCAGATCAGCGGCGTCCAGCCAGACAAAACGCGGCGTCGGCAAGCCTTCCGCCAGCCAGACCCGCTTGGTCATCGTCTTGTCCATCGCGATGGCCGAGGCCAGCACGCCGGAGCCGGTGTACGGCAGGCCCAGCAGCTCCAGCGCGCCTTGCACCGTGCCGTCTTCACCGTGGCGGCCGTGCAGCGCGATGAAGACGCGCTGAAAGCCTTCGCGCCGCAGGTCGGCCAGATCGCGTTCGGCCGGGTCGAAGGCCTGGGCATCAACGCCCAAGCTTTGCAGCGCGGCCAGCACCCCCGTGCCCGACATCAGCGAGATCTCGCGCTCGGCGCTGCTGCCGCCCATCAGCACCGCCACTTTGCCGAGCGCGGCCACGTCGATGGCTGGCATCACAAAACGAGCCGTCATGCCAGCGCTCCCAGCACTTTCTCCAGCACCCGGCCCGGCACCGCGCCGATGGAGCCGGCGCCCATCGTGATCACCACATCGCCGCCATGCGCCTGTTGCACGATGGCGTCGGGCAGCTCGGCCACGTCATCGACAAACAGCGGATCGACCTTGCCGGCCACGCGCAGCGCCCGGGCCAGCGCCCGGCCGTCGGCCGCCACCACCGGCTGCTCACCGGCGGCATAAACCTCGGTCAGCAGCACCGCGTCGGCCGTGCCCATGACCTTGACAAAATCCTCAAAGCAATCCCGGGTGCGGGTGTAGCGATGGGGTTGAAAGGCCAGCACCAGCCGGCGGCCCGGGAAGGCGCCGCGTGCGGCAGCGATCACGGCGGCCATCTCCACCGGGTGGTGGCCGTAGTCGTCGATTAGCGTGAACACACCGCCGCCGTTGTGCGCCGAGGCCGGCAAATCGCCGTAGCGCTGAAAGCGCCGGCCGACCCCCGAGAACGCGGCCAACGCGCGCACCAGCGGGGCGTCGGGCAGCTCCAGCTCGGCGGCCACCGCAATCGCTGCGAGCGCGTTGCGCACGTTGTGCTCACCCGGCAGGTTGAGCGTGATCGCCAGGTCGGCCATCTGCACGCCATTGCGGCGCTGGCAGACAAAACGCATCTGGCCGCCGGGCAGGTGCTGCACATCCACCGCCCGGATCTGCACGTCGTCGCCCAGGCCGTAGGTGACCACAGGACGCGACACCATCGGCAAGATGGACCGCACGCCAGGGTCGTCACCGCAGACGATGGCCGCGCCGTAAAACGGCATGCGGTGGATGAATTCGACAAACGCCGCCTTCAGGCGCGCAAAGTCGTGGCCGTAGGTTTCCATGTGGTCGGCGTCGATGTTGGTGACCACGCTCATCACCGGCAGCAGGTTCAAGAACGAGGCATCGCTCTCATCGGCCTCGACAACGATGTAATCGCCCGAGCCCAGGCGCGAGTTGGCACCGGCCGCGTTGAGCTTGCCGCCGATGACGAAGGTGGGGTCGAGCCCGGCCTCGGCCAGCACGCTGGTGACCAGCGAGGTGGTGGTGGTTTTGCCGTGGGTGCCGGCAATCGCGATGCCGGATTTGAGCCGCATCAGCTCGGCCAGCATCACCGCCCGCGGCACCACCGGAATGCGGTGGGTGCGCGCGGCCAGCACCTCGGGGTTGTCACCGCGCACCGCTGTAGACGTGACCACCGCCTGGGCGCCGGCGATGTGCTCAGCCGCATGGCCGACGTTGACCCGGATGCCGAGCCCGGCAAGCCGGCGCGAGGTGGCACTGTCGGCCAGATCGGAACCCGACACGGTGTAGCCCAGGTTGTGCAGGATTTCGGCAATGCCGCTCATGCCGGCGCCGCCGACGCCGACGAAGTGGATGTGCTTGACGGCGTGTTTCATCGCGGGCTCACGAGCTGGTCGAGTTCGTCCGCCACGCGGGCGGCGGCATGCGGTCTGGCCAGGGCGCGGGCCTGGCTGGCCATGACCCGCAGCGTGTCGCGGGTCAGCGCTTGCAACTGGGCGGCCAACGACGCCGGCGTCAGTTCGTTTTGAGACAGGTGCAACGCAGCGCCGCGTGCGGCCAGGTACTCGGCGTTGTCGCGCTGGTGGGCGGTGGTGGCCACGACCAGCGGCACCAGCAGGCTGGGCACGCCGGCAGCGCACAGCTCACTCACCGTCACCGCGCCGGCGCGGCAGACGATCACATCGCAGGCTGCCAGCCGGTCGGCCATGTTGTCAATGAAGGGCAGCACCTCGGCCTGATCGGCTGCCATGCCGGCCCGGGCGTAGGCGGCGCGCACGGCATCGTGCTGTGCAGCGCCGGTCTGGTGCACCACCTGCGGCCGGGCATCGGCCGGCAGCAGCGCCAGCGCCGCCGGCACGGTGAGGTTGAGCACCTGCGCGCCCAGGCTGCCACCCACCACCAGCAAGCGCAGCGGGCCGCTGCGGCCGGCATAACGTTGAGCGGGCGCAGGCAGGGCCTCGATCTCGGCCCGCACCGGGTTGCCGGTGACCACGCCTTGCGGGATGCGCGCGGCCGGGCCGTCAAAACCAAACGCCACCCGTCGCGCCACCCGCAACAGCAGCTTGTTGGACAGCAGCAGCGCCGCATCGGCATTGACCAGCAGCAGCGGCTTGCGCAGCAGGCCGGCCATCAGCCCGCCCGGCAGGCAGACATAGCCGCCCATGCCCAGCACCGCATCGGCGCTGCGGCGGCGCAGGATGCGGGCGGCATCCCAGAACGCCTTGACCAGGCGCAGGCCGCCGGCGAGCGTGTGCAGCCAGCCCTTGCCGCGCAGGCCGGTGAAGGCCAGTGTGTCCAGCGGGATGCCGGTGGGCGGCACCAGCGTGTTTTCCATGCCGGTGGTGGTGCCCAGCCAGCTCACGCTCCAGCCCCGGGCTTGCACCTCGCGCGCCACCGCCAGGCCCGGGATGATGTGGCCGCCGGTGCCGGCCGCCATGATGACGAGGTGGGGCATCAAGCCCGGCCCCCGCGCATCAATTGCCTGTTTTGGTTTCGGCACGCGCACT
>JANLOP010000116.1:0-7795 GCA_031366635.1 Betaproteobacteria bacterium
TCCTTGCCCTCGGCGCGCATCTTGCCGGCGTCCTTGGCGCCCTGCTCGCCCTTGAGCTTGACAAAATCATCAAATGCAATCGTCTGGGCGCGGATGAAGCCGCGCTCAAAATCGGTGTGGATCACGCCAGCCGCCTGCGGCGCGGTGTCGCCGATGTGGATGGTCCAGGCCCGCACTTCTTTGACACCGGCGGTGAAATAGGTTTGCAGCCCCAGCAGCTTGAAGGCGGCGCGGATCAGCCGGTTCAGCCCCGGCTCGGTCTGGCCCATTTCGGCCAAAAACAGCGTGCGGTCGGCGTCGTCCATCTCCGCCAGCTCGGCCTCGGTCTTGGCGCAGATGGCCACCACCGGGGCGTTCTGCTGGCCAGCGTAGTCTTTCAGCCGGTCCAGAAACGGGTTGTTCTCAAAGCCGTCCTCGGCCACATTGCCGACAAACATCGCCGGCTTGGCGGTGATCAGGCACAGCGGCTTGAGGATCAGCCACTCGGCCTTGCTGAACGCGATGCCACGCACCGGCTGCGCCTGGTCGAGCGCGGCCTGGCACTTTTCCAGCACCTTGACCAGCGCGGCGGCCTCTTTGTCATTGCCCGAGCGCGCCGCCTTGACGTAACGGTGCAGGCTTTTCTCCACCGTGGACAAATCCGCCAGGCACAGCTCGGTCTGGATCACCTCGATGTCGTTGATCGGATCGATGCGGCCGGCGACGTGGATGACGTTCTCATCTTCAAAACATCGCACCACGTTGACGATGGCATCGGTCTCGCGGATATGGCTCAAGAACTGGTTGCCCAAACCTTCGCCCTTGCTGGCCCCGGCCACCAGGCCGGCGATGTCGACAAACTCGACGATGGCCGGCACCACCCGCTCGGGCTTGACGATGGCGCTCAACTGGCCCAGGCGGTGATCAGGCAACTCGACCACGCCCACATTGGGCTCGATGGTGCAGAACGGGTAGTTCTCGGCCGCGATGCCGGCTTGGGTGAGGGCGTTGAAAAGGGTGGACTTGCCCACATTGGGCAAGCCGACGATGCCGCATTGCAGGCTCATGAGGGGGCTTTCGACGGGGGGCGGGCTTGATGCGCAAGGCTTGCGCAGCCGCAGAAAGGTGATTTTATTCGGCCCATCCCGGGCCAGACCGGGTTTCTACAATGCCGCTCATGACAACCCTTGATGTGTGCATCCGTGGCAGCGGTGCGGTCGGCCTGGCGCTGGCCCTGGCGCTGGCGCGGCAGGGGCTGCGGGTGGGTTTGACCGGGGCCGCGCCGGTGGCTGGCGCTGCCGACGCCCGCACCGATGTGCGGACTTACGCGCTGAACGCCGCCTCACGCGCGCTGCTGGTTGAGTTGAAGGTCTGGGCCGCGCTGCCAGCCGACGCGGTGACCCCGGTGGACGACATGCACATCGAGGGCGACGGCGCTGCGGGTGGGGCGGATGGTGGGGCGGGGGGTGGGGCGGGTCGCACTGCCGCTGGATCGCTCGATTTCTCCGCCTGGGCCCAGGGCAGCGACGCGCTGGCCTGGATCGTGGACGCCGCCGAGCTGGACGCTGCGTTGCGCACGGCAGCCCGGTTTGCGCCCCATCTCGCCTGGCTGCCCGGCGCGGCGGCCGATGGCTTGGCGGATGCCAGCGGCGCGGCGCTGACCGTGCTGGCCGAGGGCCGCGCGTCGGCCGCCCGCCAGGCGCTGGGCGTGCGCTTTGACGTGATGGCCTACGGCCACAGCGCACTGGCCGCCCGGCTGGTGGCCAGCCAGCCGCATGCCGGCGTGGCCCGGCAATGGTTTCTGGCGCCCGATGTGCTGGCGCTGCTGCCATTTGACCGGCCCCAGCCTGGCCACAGCCACGGCCTGGTCTGGTCGCTGCCCACCGCACGCGCGCTGGCACTGCGTGATGCGCCGGCGGCTGAGTTCGAGGCCGCGCTGGCCCAGGCCACCGGCGGCGCCGCCGGTACGCTGACGCTGGCCAGCGAGCGCAGCACCTGGCCGCTGGCACTCGCCCAGGCCGATGCGCTGTGTGGCCCGGGCTGGGCGCTGGTGGGCGACGCCGCGCACTTGGTGCACCCGTTGGCCGGCCAGGGCTTGAACCTGGGCCTGGCCGATGTGGCCGCGCTGGCCCGGGTGATCGCCGAGCGTGAACCCTGGCGGGCGCTGGGCGACACCACCCTGCTGCGCCGCTATGCCCGCCAGCGCGCCGGACCCACCCGGGCGATGGCCCTGGTCACCGACGGCCTGCTGCATCTGTTTGCCCACCCGCAGCCGGCACTGCGGGAACTCCGCAATCGCGGCATGACTCTGCTCAACCACCTGCCCACGCTCAAGCGCCTGTTGACGGCGCGGGCGCTGGACGCCTGACCGGCCGCACTGTTTTTTGGCCTGACCTCACCTTGGACCCTCGATGAAAGCCTTCCCCTTTTCCCGCGCCGCTGGCGCTGTGCTGGCCACCCTGCTGGTGGGCCTGATGGCCGGGCTCAGCGCCCCCGCCGTGCGGGCCGACGAGGCCACCATCCGCAAGAACCTGGCCGAGCGGCTGCCCAACTTCCCGAAAATCGATGAGGTCAACAAATCCCCTCTGCCCGGGCTGTTCGAGGTGCGGCTGGGCACTGACATCGTCTACACCGACGAGACCGGCAACTTTTTGATCCAGGGCGCGCTGATCGACACCCGCAGCAAGGTGGATTTGACGCAGGCCCGCATCGACAAACTCACGGCCATCGATTTTGCCAACCTGCCGCTGAAAGACGCGGTGCTGGTGCGCCAGGGCAGCGGTGTGCGCCGGGTGGTGGTGTTTGCCGACCCGAACTGTGGCTACTGCAAAAAGCTGGAGCGTGACCTGCTGGCGCTCAAAGACGTCTCGATCTACACCTTTCTCTACCCGATCCTGGGGCCCGACTCCACCGTCAAATCACGCGACATCTGGTGCGCCAAAGAGCCGGCCAAAGTTTGGCGGGCCTGGATGGTGGACGGCCAGGCACCCATCAAGGTGGCCGGCGCGTGTGATGCCGGCGCGCTAGAGCGCAACACCGAAATGGGCAAGAAGTTCAAGGTGCAGGGCACGCCCGCGCTGGTGTTCGAGGACGGCACCCGGGCACCCGGCGCCATCCCCGCCGCGCAGATCGAAACCCGCATGGCGGCGGCGGTGAAAAAGGGCTGACCTGACTTGGGCCGGGCCGGGGTGGCCGGCACCCCGTGGTGGGTGTCGGACAGCATACGGCTCGTGGCGGGCGGCTTTCGAGCCAGGCGTATCTGCACCAGCGCGAGGCCGAGGGCGCCGGGTGACCGGATGCCTACGTGTCATCCGCCGCCGGCCGCAAGCGCCCGACGGCTCCCTCTTTACCTCCGGCATCCGGTCACCCGGCGCCCTCGGCCCGGCAGCGACGGTGGTGGTCTTTGCAACCCACCCCGGCGCTTGCGCCCCAACCATTGCACGCGGGCCCTCAGGCAGTACAGCAAGTTCCGATAAGAGCCGAATGCCAACAAGCCATCGCCGCCTGTTTTTGCCCCCGCCCGCTGAAGCCAGCCAGCCGCCCGGCTGATATCACCGCCCCCGCCGGCGCCCGCCCGCCGGGTCACAATCGCCGGCCATGCGCCCCGCCGCCAGCTACCAGCCGCCCTTGTCTGACACCGCCCGCCGGCTGGGCCACGCCGGGCTGGTGCCGTTTGTGCTGGGCGCGGCGTTGGTCTGGGTGGTCAATGCCGAGGCCCATCCCTACGCCACGCTGGCGCTGTCGGCCTACGCGGCGGTGATCGTGTCGTTTCTCGGCGGCATCTACTGGGGGCTGGCGTTCCGGCACAGTGCGCCGCCGGCCACGCTGTTCATCTGGGGCGTGGTGCCGTCAGTGGTGGCCTGGGTGGCGGTGATGATGCCGGCGTCGGCCGGGCTGGTGGTGCACGGCGTGATGTTGCTGGTGTGCTACGGCGTGGACCGCCGGCTCTACCCCGGCCAGGGCCTGTCGCACTGGTTGACGTTGCGCTTCCGGCTGTCTACCGTGGCGTCGCTGAGCTGTTTTCTGGGTGCCGCCGGCACCTGAGCCGGCGCCGCCCATCACGGTCAACTTCACCGATCAAACCTTGCTGCCCGCCCGGATGATTGCCTACCAGATCGACATCGCCGATGTGCGCAGCCACCATTACCAGGTGACGTTGACGGTGGCGCAGCCGGCGGCCGAGACTTGGGTCTCGCTGCCGGTGTGGATCAACGGCAGCTACATGGTGCGTGAGTTTGGCCGCCACCTGTCCGCGCTGACGGCGCGCCAGGGCCAGCGTGCGCTGGGGGCCGAGCAGATTGACAAAACCACCTGGCGGCTGCGCTGCAGCGGGCGCGGCGCGCTCACCATCCGCTACCGGGTGTATGCCTTCGACACGTCGGTGCGGGCGGCGTTTCTGGACGCGCAGCGCGGGTTTTTCAACGCCAGCAGCCTGTGCCTGCGGGTGCACGGCCGCCACGCCGAGCCGCACCAGTTGCGGCTGGGCCGGCTGCCCGCCGGCTGGCAGGTGGCCACGGCCATGCCGCCAGCGCCCGGCGCGGCGGCGCTGGCCTTCGAGGCGGCGGATTACGACGAGCTGGCCGACCACCCGGTCGAGCTGGGCCGGTTCTGGCGCGGCAGCTTCCAGGCCGGCGGCGTGCCGCATGAGTTTGTCGTGGCTGGCGCGCTGCCGGGTTTCGACGGCCAGCGCCTGCTGGCAGATGCGCAGCGCATCTGCGGCCAGCAAATCGATTTTTGGCATGCCCACAACCGCAGCGCGCCGCCGTTCAGCCGCTATGTGTTTTTGCTCAACGCGGTGGCTGACGGCTATGGCGGCCTGGAGCACCGGGCCAGCACCGCGCTGCTGGCGGCCCGGCGCGATTTGCCGCGTGCACTGCCGCCGCACCAGCGCAGCAACGGCAGCGGCCACGGCAGCGGCGTCTCGGACGGCTACAGCACGCTGCTGGGCCTGGTCAGCCACGAATACTTCCACACCTGGAACGTCAAGCGGCTGAAACCCGCCGAACTGGCGCAGATTGACCACCAAGCCGAAAACTACACCGAGCTGCTGTGGTTTTTTGAGGGCTTCACCTCGTATTACGACGATTTGATGCTGCTGCGCTGCGGCCTGATCGACGTGCCGCGCTACCTCGGTCTGCTGGCCAAATCGATCAACGCGGTGGCGGCCACGCCCGGCCGGGCGCTGCAAAGCGTGGCCCAGTCCAGCTTTGATGCCTGGGTCAAGTACTACCGCAGCGACGAGAACACGCCCAACGCCACCGTCAGCTACTACGTCAAGGGCGCGTTGGTGGCGCTGGCGTTTGACCTGAGCTTGCGCCAGCACGGCGCCAGCCTGGATGACGTGATGCGCGGGCTGTGGCTGCGCAGTGGCGGCGGTGCGCCGCCCGCCGACAGCCCTGCTGGCGGCGGTCCAATCACCGAAAACGACATTGCCGAGGTGCTGGCGCAGGTGGCCGGCCGGCCGATGACCGACGAGTTGCGCGACTGGGTGCACGGCACCGACGATCTGCCGCTGGCCGACCTGCTGCAAGCCATCGGCGTGCAATGGCGGCCCGAGCGCGCCGGTTTTGCCGCCGGCCTGGGCTTGCGGCTCAGCGAGGGGCCGGTGAGCGGGGTGCAGGTCAAAACCGTGTTGCACGGCAGCGCGGCGGCGGCTGCGGGGGTGTCGGCCGGCGATGAGTTGCTGGCGGTGGACGGCTGGCGCATCCGCCGGCTGGACGAGGCGCAAGCCTGGATCGCCCGCGACCAGCCGTTTGAGCTGCTGCTGGTGCGTGACCAGCGGGTGCTGGCATTGCGGCTGCGGCCCGATGCGCTGTCGCCGTTGACCGAGACCGTCTCGCTGCACCTGCAAGACAAACCCGGCCGGGCCGTGGACGAGCGCCGCCGTGCCTGGCTCGGTGCCTGAGCGCGGGCTGCGCCCGCCGCAGCGGCCGGATCGTCCGGATTTCCCAGGCCGTGCGGATCGGCCAGGCGCCCGCAGCGGGCCGCTGGCGGCGTTGGTCGGCATTGTCGTGGGCGCCCATCTGCTGCTGGCGAACGGGTTTTTTGAGCAGCGTGTGGGCTGGGGCGCGGGTGACCGGCCCGCACCCCGCATCGAGGTGGCGTTTGTGCGGGCGCTGCTGGCAACGGCGCCACCGGCCGTTGCAGCGCCGCCGCCGGTGGCAGCACCGGCCCGCCTGCCGGCGCTGGCGGCCAAAGCGCATCCGGCGGCCTCGGCGCCTGCGGGGGTTGAGGCGGTGGTTGACTCGGTGACTGACGCGGTGGCTGGCGCGATGGCGGATGCGATGGCCGATGCGATGCCGGCACCCGCTGCCCAGGCCACGCCGGTCGCCGAGCCGCTGGCAGCCCTTGCCCAGCCGCCGACCGACCGCCCACCCGCCACCGCCGCCCCCGTGCCCGAGCCCGCTGCGGCGGCCGTGGCGGTGACCGAGCAGGCGCCAGTGCCGCCCAGCGCCACAACCGCCGCCACCGCCGCCACCGCCAACACGCCAGCCCCCGCAGCCGCAGCCGCAGCCGCCGCCGCAGCCGCAGCCGCCGCCGCCCGCTTCGACTGGCCGCCGTCCACCCAACTCAACTACCGGCTCAGCGGGTTCTACCGCGGCGCCATCGACGGCAGCGCCCAGGTGGAATGGCTGCGCGAGGGCCAGCGCTACCAGGTGCGCATGGCCACCTCGATCGGGCCGGTGCTGTCGCGCCACATCAGCAGCGAGGGCGAGCTGACTGACGCCGGCCTGGCGCCGCGCCGCTTTGACGGTGAGCAAAAAGTGCTGTTCCGTGCCGCGCGGCGCTGGTCGTTGCGCTTCGGGCCTGAGCGCATCGTGCTGGCCGATGGCCGCGACCTGGCCACCCTGCCCGGCGTGCAAGACGAGGCCAGCCAGTTTGTCCAGCTCACCTGGCTGTTCACCACCCGGCCCGACCGGTTGCGGGTGGGCCAGGCCATTGAGCTGCCGCTGATCGTCGGCCGCACGCTGGACCGCTGGACCTACGACGTGGTGGCCGAGGAGTTGCTGCACTTGCCGTTTGGCGCGGTGCCCACCTTCCACGTCAAGCCCCGGCGCGAGGCCCAAGGCGGCGACATGACGGCCGAAATCTGGTTTGCGCCCAGCTTGCAGACCTTGCCGGTGCGCATCCTGGTCCGGCAAAGCCAGGACAGTTGGGTCGATCTGACGCTGGACAGCCCACCGATGCAGGCCGCCGACCCGGCGCCTTTGCGGTAGATTGCCGCCACCCCACTTCCTACCCGAGGCCCCATGAGCTACGACAACATCCTCACCGACGTGCACGGCAGCGGCGCAATGCGCACCGGTTTGATCACGCTGAACCGGCCGAAGGCGCTGAACGCGCTGAGCGACGCCCTGATGGACGAGCTGGGTGCCGCGCTCAAGGCCTTCGATGCCGACCCGGCCATCGGCTGCATCGTCATCACCGGCAGCGACAAAGCCTTTGCCGCCGGCGCCGACATCAGCGGCCTGGCCGGCCACAGCTTTGTCTCAGCCTACACCGACGACCTGATCACCCGCAACTGGGAGCAGATCCGCAACGTGCGCAAGCCGGTGATCGCGGCCGTGGCCGGTTTTGCGCTGGGCGGCGGCTGTGAGCTGGCGATGATGTGCGACATCGTCATCGCCGCCGACAGCGCCAAATTTGGCCAGCCCGAGATCAAGCTGGGCATCATCCCGGGGGCCGGCGGCACCCAGCGCCTGCCGCGCGCAGTGGGCAAGGCCAAGGCGATGGACCTGGTGCTCACCGGCCGCATGATGGACGCTGCCGAGGCCGAGCGCTGCGGCCTGGTCTCGCGCGTGGTGCCGGCCGACCA